>NZ_JBHJMQ010000003.1:0-426364 GCF_042310375.1 Wenzhouxiangella psychrophila
TCTAGAGGGCTAATGCATAACAAATCGCTCAAGTATGTTCCGGCCCTTCGGGCCTCCACCGGACGCGGCTAAAGCCGCGCCGCTTAGCTCAGACGTTAGAAGCTTATTGGAGAACTATGATGAAGTTGAGCAGTTATTTTGGTGCCTCAAGCGTGGTCGGTGCCGCCATTGTCCTGGCCCAGGCCGCTTTTGCTGGTGACGGGTTTCAGCCGAAAGGCTATATTCAGAATGATCGCGGCGATCAGTGCTGGTACACGCAAATCACTGACCCGGAAAGTACCTATTTCCACGGAACGCTCAAAGGAAAGATGGGTGTTATTACGTTTGACGATCCCGGATGCATGTCAGCAGCCGATGTAGGGTTGGACGTAAATAAGATGATGATTAATAACATCATTGCTAGATGGTACTCGCACAGTGATGCGGCGTTTCAGACAAGGGTCTCGGAACTCTTTCCCGGAAGCATGATGCAGAAAAAGGGATTGTGCATTCAATCTAGCACGTACCCGCTCATCGGCATCACCGTAGATTACGAGATAAGAAATAAGTCCATTATTCGGGTTCGGCATGGTAGTAGCGTCCAGGGATGCACAAAGTGACCGAGCGAGTGCCATTGGTATGAATCCAGGGCTTCTAACAAATAGCTCAAGCGGACGCGGGCTAACTTCCGGGCCGGCAAAGCCGGGCTGGTTCCTTGGCCGCGCCGCTTAGCAAATTGGTTAGGCTCCTCTAAGTTCCGCATGCGGTTTTAAAATACCAAGCCAACTTAGAAATTACACGGAGAAAATATCATGAAAAACATTCCCGCGCTTTTTATCCTAGGCTCAGTCGGCGTAGTAGTTACGGCGCTGATACATATCCTTGTGGCCAGCCTAACTGAAAATGCAAGTCTTGCTCTCTGGTTGCCGCTCTACGTCGTCTGGATGGTGTTTATGGCCATAGGGCTGGCGCAAATTAGAAGGGCTGCATATCCCAAGTAGGTAAAGGTCATAACGGTGCCTAACAAGTCGCTCAAGTACGTTCCGGGCGTGTCGGCCCTCCACCGGACGCGCTTACGGGCGCCGCTTAGCTAAACGTTAAATTACAAAAATAGCATGCGAGTAGGGAGCTTCATTTTCGTTGTAGTTGGGCTTTTAGGAGCTTTTTTCAGCTTCCTGGAATTATCTGGAGCCTCCCTTCCTTATCAGGATGCAACGCCAGAAATATTGGAGCAGCAATCCGCTAGCATTCAGTTTTGGAGAGCGTCACTACTGGCAAATCTTTTCCTTCTCATTGTTGGCGGGTGGGGGTTGTGGCGTACACGCCGCAGGAAATAATCGCATGGTCGTAGTCGGCGTGGCGCTGCAAATTACCAAAAACATTAAGTCTGTTCCAGGCCGATGGCCCTCCGCGGAACGCCCTTGTCAGGGCGCCCTTATGGCCGGCGTTAGGCCGATTGAGGACGTGGCGCAGGCACATAAGGACAAGAATGACTGAAGCAATAATCGCGCTGGTTTCGGCGACCGCTCTCTTGCTCGGCTCACCAGGCCCTGCCCCCCTCGCACTTGCTGGTACAAGTGCGGCGTTCGGGGTCCGGCGCGGCCTCCCTTTCCTCCTAGGTATCCTTGCCGGCCTGTCCGTCGCCATCATCGGCGCTACAGCCGGCTTGGCAGCCTTATTTCAAGCGTATCCAGCCGCCCGCCTGGTCGTGCAAGTGCTTGGGGGCGTATACATTTGTTACGTGGCCCTGAAGATCGCCACGGCTCCGGTGGTGCACACGGGTGCCAAAAGCGGGCAATCCGCGCCGCGTTTTCTAGATGGCTTCATCCTCAACCTGCTGAATCCCAAAGCGTACGCTGCGTTCGTGGCCTTGTTCTCGCAGTTTCTGCTGCCGTTCCCGCAGCAGGCCGCGGCTTTCGTTACCACGGCCATTATTTGCCTGCTAGTCGCAGCCGCAGTGGACTTCGCGTGGCTGTGCTTTGGTGGGGTAATCGGGCCTCTCTTTAAGCGGCCTCGCCAAGCGCGAATCATGCGTGTCACGTTCGCAGTCGCTATGGTCGGTGCTGTGCTCTGGGTGTTCATGCAGTGAGGCCGGTAGCATCACGGCCCAGCAATGTGCTGGATCTGACGGCTTCACCGCGGCTCAGCGCTTACGTTATGTTGCAGGAGACAGTTGCCAGTGACTAAGGAAGTCGATGGGACCGAAATTACAAATCCGCACCGGGCTTCCTGCCATTGTGGGGCAGTTGTGCTCGAGCTCGAGCTGCCGAACGGAATAGAGAATCCCCGTCGCTGTGACTGCTCGATCTGTCGGAGAAAAGGAGCTATCGTTGCCTCTGTTCCCTTGTCTGGACTAACAATCGTAGAGGGTGCGGAGTTTCTGCGCGAGTATCAATTCAACACCAAAGTAGCACGTCATTTCTTTTGCTCGGTCTGTGGAATCTACACGCATCATCTGCGACGATCTAATCCGGAGGAGTATGGGTTCAATGTTGGTTGCCTGGAGGGCGTTAACCCGTTCAAAATCCACAATGTCCAAGTACACGATGGAATCAACCATCCTGCCGATGTCACCCATGCAACATAGCAAGCCTCTCAAGTTCGTTCCGGCCTTCGGCCTCCACCAGACGCGCTAAAGTGCGCCGCTCAGCTAAATCGTAGCTCGACCCTGCACGACCGAAGTCGACCCTAAGCCGCCGAGTGCCTTGACAGGATGGCTGAACATCGAAATTTAGAAGTATGAGCGAACTGATCGTCTGGACATATGATTGGGTGCCTGAAGGTCCCCGCGGGTTTGTGCGCGATATACGACTGAGATGGGCGTGTGAGGAAGCGGGGCTTGCCTATTCCGTGCGAACAGTCCCTTTCAACGACCGTGGACCCTGTCATTTAGCGCATCAACCATTCAGGCAGGTCCCGTTTCTAAGCGATGGCGAGCTTGAAATATTCGAGAGTGGTGCAGGGGTGCTGCATCTGGCACGAAAAAGTGAAAGACTGATGCCGCGCGATCCTCTCGGGGAAGCTCAAACGTTGCAATGGACGATCGCCGCGCTCAACTCGATCGAGATGGTTACGGTACCTTGGTGGTTCTTGGAAGTGACCGGAGTAAAAGACAATCATCTTACCGACTGGCTGGAAAGCCGCCTCGATCGCATGGAGAGCATACTAAGAGAGCGGGAATGGCTGGTGGCAGACCGTTTTACGGCCGCAGACCTGCTAATGACCGATGTCCTTCGCGTCGCGAAACTTCGCTCATTCGGAGATCGGCCGGCGACAGAGTCCTATGTGACGCGGATTACAGAGCGTTCCTCATTTAAGAAGGCTCATGCAGACCAACTCGCGCATTTTGCAGCGGCAGACTGACCGCCCATACCCAAGAGTTGCTTTTTCACAGGGTTAATATTGGCGAAACACCACCGCTTCCCTATGCAGCTTTATTCCGGCAGTTAAGTGAAGCGTTATACCGCTTGAGATCACAGGCAAACAATGAGAATTATCACCAAATCTTTCTTTTTCGCACTCATCTTGGGGGTGGTGTGGATCGCTCCGGTATCGCTCACGCGGGCGGAGATCCCCGGTGAATCTGGTACTGAGCCGGTTACCGAGGCCGCCATAGAAATCAACCTGAAAAATGGCACACCGGAGGAAGCCCAGGCTAAAAAGCAGATCCGGCGGCTTCTGACCAAGTACGGCCTTGACGACTGGATCTTCACGCGCGAGATTTTGATCGATGCGACGGAGCTTCCACACAGCCACCCCGTGCTGACACTTAACACCAGCGATCTTAACCGTGACGACTGGCAACTTTCGGACTTTCTGCACGAACAGGCGCACTGGTTCATTGTTACCCGCGATTCGGCGGAGGAGGCGGCTATCGAGGAGCTTCGGCGGATGTACCCGAATCCGCCCCCCCACCGGGAGATCGGGACACGCTCCGAGGAAAGCACGTACCTGCACCTGATCGTAAACTGGCAGGAATTGGACGGACTGGCGGAGTTTCTGGGCGAAGAGCGAGGGCGCGAGTTGCTTGCAAAGAAGGACCATTATGAATGGGTGTACGAACGCATTCTGCAGGAGACCGACCGGATTGGGGCGGTTCTTGCCCGGCATGGCCTCGTTTTGACGCCGGAGAGAGGGCTGATTGTTCAGCCCGACGAGCAATGAGAAGTATAACAAGCCACTCAGGTACGTTCCGGCCCTGTCGGGCCCCCACCGGACGCGCCAGAGGCGCGCCGGGTAGCTAAGACCTTATATCGCATGCTCGGCAAACTGCTAAACAGAATATTGGGAGCTGGTAGCGAATTCAATCCGACTGGTCCCTGGCTAGATGAAATAACTGACCGTGGCTTTATACTGCGATCCAGGTTCACTACGCCTGAGATTCGGGACCCGAAATTGCTTCAAAGAATTACTATCGTGACCAACGATCAGGGACCCCTCAGAGAGGATGTCTTCTGGAAATTCGAACATCCTGATGGGAACTTCTACTTTCCCGCCGCAACGGACCACGGTGAGTCCATGCTCTGTTTTTTCCAAAATCTAAAGGGCTTTGATAATGACAAGGTAATTGAGGCAATGACCTGTGCGGAGAATAAAGCATTCGTTGTGTGGGATCGCAATGACATCTAACAAATCGTTAAAGTAGGTACTGGCCCTGTCGGGCCCTTGTCGGAAGCGCTCAAGGCGCGCTGCCTAGATGAATCGTTATAGGAGACGACAATCAGATATTTCGTCGCTCAAACCATGATGATATGCACCCTCGGACTTACTTGTGCTTCCCTGTCGGCCGGCGAGATTGATCTTGACTACTCCGAGGAGCGGCCCATGCCCAACTACCCGCGCCACGCCGCGATTGAGTGCCTGGAAGGGGAAGTCCTGGCTCAATTTACTGTTTCGGAGTCTCTCGAGGCCGAGAACGTGAAGATCCTACGCGCCACGCCCAGTGGCGTTTTCGAGCAGGTCGTTCTGGATGCCCTTGCTCGTTGGTCGATTGATACAGCGCCGGGAACCAAGCTCGAGAAGCTGTTCAAATTCGATCTTGGCAAAGGTGCATGCTCCGAATAGGTTCTTCCTTTAACAACTCGCTCAAGTCTGTTCCAGCACTGACGGGCCTCCATCGGACGCGCTTACGCGCGCCGCTTGGCTAAATCGTTGGGCGGTCTAGAATACGTAAATGAACCCGATGCCTACTTCGGCTTCGTAGTTGCTGCGAGTGATTGGGCTATCCTTGATGTCTCCAAAATAACGCTCATAGAGCGCTTCACCGAAAATCTGCCAATTCTCGCTGATGTAGTTACGATAACTGTAATTGGCCCCGAGCGAGCGGAATCCGCCACTCAGATCGGTTTGATTCAGTCCCGATGTAGCTGACTGCATTGCATTGATTCCGAAATCCCGATTGGCACGTTCGCTGTCGTGAAAAACCGCAACGACTCCGATTTCAGAACCGCTTCCGTCCCTGCGTTCGCCGAAGCGGCGCCCCACCCCGAAAATACCGAGGTTCCCGTTCTCGCCGGTTATGACTCGGCCATCCAGCCAGTAACGCCAATCAGCACTGAACGCGCGGCGCGCTTGCAGCACGACTTCGATGCCCTCATCCGAATCGCCGAGTCCATCCAGGCGACCGTCATCGGAATCGTTTTCTTCACGGCCCTCGTCGAAGGCCACGGCGGCGTCGAAGAACCACGTATCGGCACGAAGACCGCGCCAGCCCAGCGCCTCACCGGCGAAATAGAAAATGTTATCGCCTGTTCGCCATTGCACCGCACCAGCGGGCTGGACTTCGAAGCCGAATTCGTCCGACCCTTCGTAGGCTGATTCGTATTCAACACCAAGGCCAAGCCCGAAGGCCCAGCCATCCTCGCCCTTCGTGAAATCGTCGATCGAGGGCAAGGGCACCAAAGCTGTCTTTTCGTCCTGTGCTAATGCGGTTTGCAAGACGAACGCAAGCATGAACACTGACGAAAGTAAGCCTGTAAATGTTTTCACTTAGATTCCACACCAGTTTATATTGATCTATTATCATTCAGGATCTGTGAATTCTGAGTGAAGCTTCAATCAAATGATCGGGATACTTCATGTAGTCTTCGCGATAGCAGCCCTGGTCGTCGGTGCTACAGTTTTCTTTCGACGAAAAGGTGATACAAGGCATCGAATTCTCGGCTATTTTTACGCGGCATTCTTGATCGCGATGAATGTAACTGCGCTTTCTGTCTACGAAGACTCCGCCGGTGTCGGGCCGTTTCATATCCTTGCGGTCGTTAGTGTCACCACGCTGATCTGTGGATTCGTTCCAGCCTTCCTGCGCCGGCCAGCGCCCTCGTGGCTTCAACTTCATGCCTATTTCATGAGTTGGTCTTACGTAGGCCTGGTGGCAGCAGGTCTGGCCCAGATTGCAACAATGTCAACTAGCCTCCCAACATGGTTCGCGGTAGGGCTGCCATCAATTTTGATCGTACTGATCGGAGGCGCGCTCATCCACACTCGGGTTCCAAAGATCCTTGCTGCGCTTGTCCCGGGCAGGCGTAACCTTGGCGGGGGCTCGCAGCCCACACACTCCGCTCGCGGTTGAAGCCCAACTTCAAGGGGCCTTTCGAGTGCACTTGGCATTTTCAGGCACAGAATACGAGAGCAGCTTCCGGCAGTATATCCTCGAGCTCGGCGCTGAAAAGCGATACCTTTTTCCCTCTCGACTTTGATGCGTGTGAATTTACCGAGCGACTAGCCAAACTGGACAGATTCAAAAGAGGGATTGATCTTCAAAATCGCAAACACTTCGGTTGTGCGGGAGCGGCCCCCTTTGTGGTCGGCCGCTCTTGCGGTCATTAGCTCAACGTGCGAGCGAGAAATGAAGAAGTGTATGTTCGCCGTCAGCCGCCGATGACCGCTGCATTGGTAAGTGCTCCATCATGAAAACCGCCATTGCCTTAATGCTGTTAGTCGGCCCGCCGTTGTCTCTATTTGGCCTCTACATTCGCGAGTACGGCCTCACGATAAGTAAACCCGGTGGATGGAACGTATTTTCACTACTTGCGGTGCTTTTGCTATTGGCAAGCGTGGCTGTGATCCTGAGCGGGGAAGCGGGCCGGGTTCTGAATGCCCCATTCTTTCCGTTCAGGGGGATTCTGATCTTTTTTGTTTCGGGCGTAGCCTTCTCCGCAGCGATATTTCCGGGGGTTTTCGCACAATACACCGGCACATTGCCTAAGGCTGATGAACTCCGCCTCGAATGGCTGATTGCCGTTCCAGCCTGGATGTGGATCCTGGTTGTAATAGCCTTGGTGGTACTCGAGTATGCTTTCTGATAGTGCACTCGATTGGCGGGGCCCCGTTGAACTTCGGTGGTTAACAATTATCATCTTGAGACTTATCTGGAGGCTTGCCCTATGGATGAAGCAGCCTCCCGACAAGCAGGGATTTCCCAGTGATCAATAAGTATCAGCTTACGGCGTTGTTGCCCATCACGATTCTATGGGGATGGGTGTTGAGCTCAGCCGACAGTGCAGATGCCGGCGCGTGGCCACTCGTCCTGGTCGTGCTGGTTCCGTGGGGTGTGATCGACTGGATTGCTTCCGGTTCGGGTTTGTTGAAGGGAAACAATCGTCTGCCCACCGGCGCTGAGCGCATCCTCTGCTATGTATTCATGGGCGCTGGAGCAATGCCTTTACTTTCGGCCAGCGCCGGCATCATGGCGCTGAAGAGTTTCAAGCCGGAAATTTTGCCGACGCTATTTGGCGATGGAATGGACGTCGGGCTCATCTGTCTGTTTGGCCTGATTTCGACCAGCACGCTGCGCCTTTTGGGCTGGACCGACAACCTGTTCACCAACAGCACGGCGAGTCCGGGACCGGGCGGCGGCGGAGGCGCCTGATCGCCCGCCATTGACCACGGCTAACCATTACTGAAGAGTTCCTGGAGAACGGATGAGCGCATTGAACCTCCGCAAAGAAGCTGAGCATCTGGAAGACTACTGGACGCCGCGAGTCGTGGCCCGGCTCAACAAGCAGTTCGTGAAGGTTGCCAAGGTCAAGGGAGAGCTGGCCTGGCACAAGCATGACGACGAGGACGAGATGTTCCTGGTTCTGGCCGGCAGTCTTCGCATCGAATACGAAGACCGCCCGCACGTCGACCTGGCTGAGGGCGATTGCCATGTCGTTCCCAGGGGCGTGATGCACAACCCGGTGTGCGAGGATGAATGCCTGATCGCGCTGTTCGAGCCGGACAGTACCGAGCACACGGGAGACAGGGTGACCGAGAAGACGGTGCCCATCGAGCAGCAGCTGGACAGTTGTTCCGGTTAGCTGCCCCGCCACAAAATTGCTACAGGCCGGCCATCCGGCCGCCCGAATAGCCGGGTATATTTCCGATATGGTTTCGCTTTCGCCCGGGATGGTTTCCGGGCGAAAGCGATCGGTGAGGTCCACTTCGGAGACACGGCATGGCGCGCGCCACGGCTGCGGCCGCAGTGGCGCAGGGGCTGATCGCCATCGCGGCCATCCCGGGTGGCTGGGGCGGGCCGGCCGGTGGGCCCGCCGAGCTGCTGGGCATCAACGGCTTCTTTGTCGTTCTCTGGATTACGGCCATGCTGCCGTTTCGCCAAGCGGCAGCGCAAACGTCTTCCCGTGAACGCGGGTAGTCACAAAAGACTGGCGCTGGCCCTTGTCCTTCTCGGACTGGTGCTGGCGATCACCAAGATAATCGCCGACAGCGAGCCCGGCGCGATTCCCCTGGCACTGATGATCGCGGGTATTGGCTGGTTGATCTATGCTTCCCGGCTCAAAAAGTGATTCCATGTTGAACGAAACGGGTCTGGGCCATCTTCGTTGCGGCGCTATGTGCTGCCCGACCTCTTGGACGAAGGCAGCCGAAAGGATGCGCGGGCGCGGTCGGTCGTCCTGCGCTATCCTCGACAGGGTCTGACCGGAAATCGGGTAACGGAAAATCGAGTGACCATTCATGAACCCCATCGCGTTCACCGCACAGTGTGGCTGCGCGCCGCCGTCATGGGCGCCAACGACGGTATCGTGTCGACTTCCAGCCTGATCATCGGCGTGGCCGCCGCCAGCGCCTCGCACGAAAACATCCTGATTGCCGGCGTGGCCGGACTGATGGCCGGCGCCATGTCGATGGCGGCGGCGGAGTACGTCTCGGTCAGCTCGCAGTCGGATACGGAGAAAGCCGACCTGGAAGTCGAGCGCCGGTCGATCGAAGAAAACCCCCAGGCCGAACTGGAAGAGCTGGCCGAAATCTACCAATCGAGGGGGCTGGATCCGGACCTGGCCGAGAACGTGGCCCGTCAGCTGATGGATCACGACGCGCTGGGCGCCCACGCCCGCGACGAAATCGGCATCTCGGAAGCCACCAGCGCCCGACCCACACTGGCCGCGTTGTCTTCGGCGGCCACCTTCGCCATCGGGGCGGGATTGCCGCTGGCGGTGGCCTGGCTGTCTCCCCTGTCGCTGGTCATCCCCATGGTCGCCGGTGCCTGCCTGCCGCTGCTCGCGGCACTGGGCGCCCTGGCCGCCCGCACCGGCGGCGCGTCCATGCTGATCGGCGCGGTACGGGTTGCCTTCTGGGGGAGCCTGGCGATGGCGCTGACAGCGGGTGTGGGGCGCCTGTTCGGCGTTGAATCCTGAAAAACCGGTATCCGATCTACGCCCAAGGAGGAATGAAATGCTGACTGCAAGACTCTGGATTTCGCTGGTGACGCTGCTGGCCATCGGCGCGGTAATCGTGCCGGCCCGCGGTGCTGGTTCCGATACGACCGCAACCATCGCCGCTGTTTTCGACGGCGATGCAGGTGAGTGGATCGACCTGACCCACGCTTTCGATGAAAACTCGATCTACTGGCCGACCGATACCCGCGGATTCGAGATGGAGGAGCTGGCCCATGGTCATACCGAAGGGGGCTGGTTTTATTCCTCCTACCGTTTTTCCATGGCCGAGCATGGCGGGACGCACCTCGATGCGCCAATTCACTTTGCCGAAGACCGACAGACGTCCGACGAGATCCCGCTCGACCGCCTGATCGGGCCGGCGGCCGTGCTCGACGTATCTGAACAGGCCCATTCCGACTACCTGATATCGGTGGATGACTTCCAGGCCTGGGAGGCCGAACACGGCCGGCTACCCGAAGGCGCTATCGTGCTGGTGAACACCGGATGGGGTGAGCGTTACGACGACCGTGCCGCTTACCTGGGCACCGACAAGACCGGCCCGGAAGCCGTTGCCGAACTGCATTTTCCCGGCCTCGATCCGGAAGCGGCCCAGTGGCTGGTCGATCATCGCGACATCGCCGCCCTCGGGCTGGACACGCCCAGCATCGACTACGGCCAGTCGAAGGAATTCCGCTCGCACGTGATTCTCTACAAGCAGAACATCCCGGGCTTCGAGAATATTGCCAACCTGGCCGAGTTGCCGCCTGCGGGCAGCTTTGTTGTAGCGCTGCCGATGAAGATCGCCGGCGGCAGTGGCGGGCCGCTGCGCATCGTGGCGTTCATTCCTTCGGCAAGTTCGTGACGGCCTGAGCCTCAACCCAGCAGGAAGTAGGCGCCGTAGCCGACGATCAACGCGGGGATGCCGGTATACAGCGTGGCCACGATGGCGGCTTTTGGCGCCAGGGCGATGGCCGGGAACAGGGCATCGCCGTCGTTGCTGATGGCGTTGGCAAATAGCGCGGCCATCGGAATCGCGCCGGTGAGGTAGAGCGTGGTGACGATGATCTGCGGGCCGCATCCGGGCAGGAAACCGACCAGCGCGGCAATCAGCGGCGTCAGGGGCGCCCAAACGACGAACCAGCTGTTGAGATCCGCGCCGGTGAAATGTACGCCGAGCTCGAACAACAGGAAAGCGGCGATGACCCAGACGGTGACGAAATTGGTGTCGTTGATCACGCGCGAGGTGGGCGTGGGTTGCGGCTCGGCCAGGTCATTGGGGTTGGCCGCGGTGTACTGGTGCCCGGGGTCGGACGACAGATGAGCCGCCCACATCATCAGTGCGAGCACGCCCCCGGCAAATCCCAGCAGCGTGACCGGCTGGTAGACGGCCAGGTTGCCGAACCAGGTGTTCGGATCGATCTGCATGGCGATGGGCACGGCGAAGACCACGCCCGGCAGCATCAGTGCCACCCAGACCGGATGCAGGGCCTTGATCGTGAGCGGCCGATGGCGGCCCGCTGCCGCCCTTCGCTTTGCCTCCTCGGGCGAGGTCAGGGATTGCTGCCGCATGAACTCACGGCCGTGGATGCCTTCCAGCAGGTAGCCGCTGATGGTGCCGACCACCAGGCCGAGGCCGAATACCATCAGCCCGGTCATCGGCTCGCGCGCCAGCAGCAGGAACGCGGCGTCGCCCATGGTGGCGGTGAGCACCGCGATCAGCGCGCCGAAACCGACGTGACCGTTAACGTACTGGGTTACCACCACGATGGCGCCGCCGCAGCCCGGTAGCGCGCCGAGGAAAGCCGCCACGGGCACCTGGGCGCGCGGATGACCGGCCAGGAACCCGGCCATGTCGAAGTTGAACAGGCGTTCGGCGCCGTAGATCAGCGCCAGCGTGAAAGCGACAAAGACACTGACCTGAAGATACGCTTCGCTGATGGTGGCGACCATGATCTGGCCGGACTCCGGGAACAGCAGGCCCAGGCCGAGCAGGGTGAACGGGATCAGCACGCGCCACGACAGCGACTTCCGGCTCCACAGCTGGAGATCGTTGAGCCCGCGTTTGGCGGCCAGGATGAACGCGGTCATGGAATCGGTTCCGTTCAAATCACTAAATTCTAATCGTTTACGATCAAAAATAGGGCAACGGCAGCGCCGATGCAATTGCCTTTTTGCCGATGCGGGACCGAAGGCCCGTCGTCCGGAAACTTGCAGCGGTTGCGTCGGCACCGAACCGTCGATATTGATAAGGAGCAGGAATGATCCGCGACAACCATGAAACGTACGGCACCGTTAGTCGTTTTCTGCACTGGGGCATGGCCCTGCTGCTGGCCTGGCAGTTTCTGTCGGCCACCTCGCATGCCCTGTTCGACGACACGGCCATCGAGGCCTTCTTCTGGCCCTCGCACAAGCCGATCGGCCTGATTCTGCTGCTGCTGATGGTCGTTCGGGCCGTGTGGGCGCTGGCCCACCTGCGCATGCGACCGCCCTCGGTCAACCGCCTGGCCACTGCCGGGCATGTGCTGCTCTACCTGCTGGTGCTGGTGATCCCGTCCCTGGCATTGCTGCGCCAGTATGGATCGGGCCGTGCCTGGGAGCCCCTGGGTATCCCGCTGTTCCCGGGGTTCGAGGGCGAGAAGATCGAGTGGATGATGGCGCCCGCCAACCTGCTACACGGCTGGCTGGGCTGGACGTTGCTGGTTCTGATCGTCGGCCATATCATCGTCGCTGGCTGGCACCGGCGTCGTCCCGCCCAGCCCGACGTGCTCGAACGGATGTGGTAGTCAACGATGCAGAAAATCTACAAGTCGCACATCGATACCTGGTTGTTGGCCGCGCTCCTGGCGGCCATGGGCCTGGCGCTGCTGGCCGCCCTGGAAGTCATCGTGGTGGCGGACCGAAGTGCCTGGTGGATTGCGCCGATTGCCGCGGTGCTTGGTGTCGGACTGCCGTTCTGGTTGCTGGTGGATACGAAGTACCGGCTGGACGAGAAGGAGCTGCGAATCAGCAGCGGTCCGTTTCGGTGGCGTGTCCTGCTGTCGACCATTCAGTCGGTCGAGCCCAGCGCCAATCCCATCGCCAGCCCGGCCTTGTCGCTCAAGCGCATCCGCATCGATTACGGCGCCGGGCAGACCGTCTACATCTCACCCCGTGATCGCGAGGCGTTCATCAAGGAGCTCGACCGGCTGCGTGCCGACGCCGGCCGGCATGAATAAGGCCGGACTGATTGCCGGACTGGTGATCGTCTATATCCTGTTGCTCCTGCCATTGATGATCTGGCCCGACTACATCGATACACCGTTGGGCTTGATCGCGGTGCTGCCCATGTTTGCCGTCCACGTACTCGATCGCGCCGGTGTGCCAGGCCTGTTATCAACCTCTTCATGTAGCTGGGGATGGTGTGAGCCGTCCACGCTGGGTTGGGCCGTCATGCTGCTGGTCGCGGCAGTGATGATCGTGTTTCTGGCGGTGGCTTTAAGCGCCTTACGGCGGAAGCCCTGAAATGGCCGAAGGCGGGGCGTCCAGCGTGCCAGAGCGCCTGGAGTTGCCGCCGTATCTGGATTCCGCGCGTCTGGTTCAAGAGCTGGATGCATCACCAGTTCCGTTCGGGCCGTCGCTGGCCCTGGTGCGTCGTCGGCAAATCGCGGCGGAGCTGAGGCTTCGACAGTACTTTGACGACAGCGCGCGCTGTTCACAAGGCCGGATTCGCCTTCCCGATTCGGTTCAGCTGTTGTGGCGGCAACACAAGTACTCAGCCCTTGCGCGCGACGAACGCGGTTATCGGCAGACCGGTCCGGATGTGGCGCAGGGCCGGATCGGCTTCGAAGCCTTGGCCGCAAAGCTGAATGCCTGGCTATCTGAGCCGCCCGGGCCCGGTGGATTGCGCAACGCCGTCGAGCACATGTGGGGCCACGTCTCCGAGCGGGCCGAACGCATGCGTGCCGATGTCGGGGACGAGCCGCTTGTACTGCTGGCCGAGGTCGGCCACGAGGCCGTTCGCCAGGACAATCGCTACCTGCTCGAGCAGACGGCCCTCACCGAACTGTTCGGGTGGCATGATGAATAGGCAATTGTCTGCAGCAAACGGAGAACCACAATGCCCCACTGGCTGTACCTGTCGATCGCGATCGTCGCCGAAGTGGTCGGCACCTCGTTTTTGAAAAGCGCGGAAGGGTTCACGAAGCTGGCGCCTTCAGTTGTGGTGGTCGTGTCCTATACGATCGCTTTCTTCTTCCTGGGCCTGGCGCTCAAGACCCTGCCGGTCGGCATTGCCTACGCCATCTGGGCCGGGGTCGGCGTCGCATTGATCGCGCTGGTCGGCTACGCTGTATTCGGCCAGCCGCTGGATGCCCCGGCCATCGTCGGAATGGCGCTGATCATTGCCGGGGTGGTGGTGATCAACGTGTTTTCGCGCACGGTGGCAAACGGCTGAGTATTGGCTTGCCTGGCGCGTTTTCCCACAGCAGGATGACATCATGAACAGATACTGCATATTGATGATTGCCACGCTCGCGGCAGGCGCGGCCGTAGCCGATGATATGGCGCTGGTCGGTGCGACCGTCCATGACGGGACGCGCGGTCCGGCGCTGGAAGACGGCGTGATCCTCGTCGCCGACGGGCGAATTACCTGCGTGGGCTCACGGGTCGAGTGCGCGACCACCGAGCAGTTCGAGACGGTCGACCTGTCGGGACGCCACATCACGCCGGGTCTGGTCGACGGTCACGTGCACTACGCGCAGACCGGCTGGCTGGACGGACGACCCGACAGCCGTATCGGAACGGATCACTACGACTACGAGGCGCTGCAGCGATCGCTGCGCGATGATCCCGGCCGCTGGCATCGCGCGTACCTGTGTTCGGGTATCACGGCCGTCTACGACGTCGGGGGATTGCCCTGGACTGTGGAGCTCGCCCAGGCGGATGAAGCGCCCCCGCAGCGCCCGCATTACAAGGCCGCCGGCCCCCTGATCACCCACTACGAGCCGGTCTTCGGCGTAATGAGCGCGATGGGGACGGATACGTTCCTGCCGATGGATTCCGACGAGGCCGCCAGGGAGAGTGTGGAACAGCTGGTCGATATGGGTGCGCAGGCGATCAAGGTCTGGTATCTGGATTCGCCGGCCAATCAGCGCGAGGCGATGGACGAGCGTATCGGCCTGATCGGCGAAGCCGCCAGAGAAGCCGGCCTGCCGCTGATCGTTCACGCCACCGAGCTGCGCAACGCCAAGGCCGCGCTGCGTGCCGGTGCGCAGATGCTGGTGCACAGCGTGGAAGATCAGCCCGTTGACGAAGAGTTCCTGGAACTCATGCGCGCCAACGGCACTTTCTATGCGCCCACGCTGACCGTGTCGGGCAACTGGGCTCGCGCGGTGGCCAGCGTGCGGTTGGGTGTCGAAGCGCCCGAGATCGATGATCCCAATGGTTGCGTGGATGCCGAAACCCGGCGCGTCGTCGCCGAAGCCGATGAGTTTTTCGGCGAGCCGTCCCCTGCCGTGGTGGAAGGCGCCTTTTCCCGCCTGGAAGCAACCGCCGCCGGGGAAGCGCTCATGCAGCGCAATCTGTTGCGCGTGTTCGAGGCGGGCGTGCCGATCGTCACCAGCACCGACGCCGGCAACCCGCTGACGCTGCACGGCCCGTCGATCTACGCCGAAATGGAGGCCATGCAGTCGGCCGGCATTTCGCAGGGCGACATCATCAGGATGTCCACGCGAAACGGTGCGGCGGCCATGGGGCGCCTTGACGACTTCGGCACGCTCGAAGCCGGCAAGCTCGCCGACCTGATCGTGCTCGAAGACGACCCGTCCAAGTCGGCCGAGGCTTTCCGCAGTATCACGCATGTCATGCGCGCCGGAGCGTTGGCACCCATTACGGAGTACGCCGAAGAATGATCTGTGTATTGATTGAATTCATCTTGAAGCCAGGCCGGGAAGACGAGTTCGTCGAGGCCTGGCGCGATCTGACCCGCTACATCCGGCAGCATTTCGACAGTCGCGGCTCCCCGCTTCACCGCGCCGGCGACGGCCGCTATATCGGCTATGCCCAGTGGCCCGATGCAAAGACGCACGCCGTTGCCGGCGATGACAGCGACGAGTACCACCGCCTTCGCCAACGCATGAACGCGACGCTGGAAACGGGCGAGTCCCGCCTGCTCGAAAAGCTGGAAGTGGAAGTCGACCTGCTCGAACCGGTGAAGGCTTGATGCGTCGAGTGACTGCCGCGGCCTGAGGCAGGGTGAGCAGCCGGACGCTGAACGCCACCCGCTATGCCGCGCTGGGTGCGGCACTGATCGCCATGAGCTACGGCCTGGCGCGTTTCGCGTTCGGCCTTTACGTGCCCTCGATTCGCGCCGATCTTGGCCTGTCTCCGGAGATCATCGGCCGCGTCGGCGCCGTGCCCTACCTGAGTTTCTGCTTCGCCAGCGTCTTTGCCGCCGGCGTCGTGGACCGGCTCGGAGCCAGGGGTGCGGCGATGACGGCCTGCCTGTTAGGGGTGATTGGCCTGCTGGTCATGAGCCGGTCGCAAAATGCCTGGACGTTGGCCAGCGGCGTGTTCGCCTGCGGCATCTGCACGGGCCTGATGATGCCGGCGCTGTCGGGCGGCATGCGGGCGGCGGTTCCCCCCGCCGTTCACGGCCGCGTCGGCGCGATCATGAACGCCGGTACCAGCCTGGGCGTGGTCGTGTCGGTGCCGACCGCGCTGTGGCTGGCGAGCCAGTGGCGCGGTAGCTACGTCGGCTTTGCCCTGGTGGCGGTTTTCTGTGCGCTCCTGGCCTGGTGGTTCGTTCCGAGGTCGGCGGGCATCGAGTATGCCGCCGACAGTGGCGGTTCGCTGTCGACCGGGCGCATGGCGCTGCGCCGACTCGCCTTGTTCGCTTTCGGAATGGGCCTGACCAGTTCGGCCTTCTGGGTTTTCGCTCCCGATCTGATCCAGTCCGTCGGCGACCTGCCGGAAAGCACCAGCGCCTGGCTGTGGCTGGGCCTGGGCCTGTCGGGCCTGGCCGGCGGCGCGGCCAGCGACCTGGCCGACCGCATCGGCATCGCCCTGACCCAGGGTCTGGCGCTGGCCGTCATGAGTATGTCCCTGCTGCTCGTCGCCCTTTGGCCCGGGTCCCTGTTCCTCGTGCTGGCCTCGGCGGCATTGTTCGGGGCGATGTACATGATGCTGACCGGAATTCACCTGGTCACGGGCGTGCGCCTGCTGCGCCACCATCCGTCGCTTGGCCCGGTCATTCCCTTCCTGGCCATCGCGCTGGGTCAGGCGGCCGGTTCGCCGCTGCTGGGCATCCTCGAGACTCGCCTGGGCTACGTGGACGCCTTCTGCGTCATCGCGGCGGTCGGCGTGGTGCTGGCGCTGGCATCGCGCTGGTTTCCGACGACGTGTCCAGAGGACAGCGCATGAGGCAGGATTAACGACGGTGTTAAATCCCGGCTAGGGTGTGATCCGCAGCGCGTAGAGCTGCTCGTAGAGCGGTCGGCAGGAGTCGGCGACGGCTCTCGCGCGGCCTTCGAGTTGCGGCGGGTCTTCCGGCGGCGGGCCGAATCCGGTCGATTGCCACACCTTCTGGTACCAGTGCGGTGCCCAGACGCCGTCACTGTCTCTCGGGCCGGCCGGCCAGCTCAGCATTTCGGGAAGGAAGTTGAATCCCAGGCGTTCGCACAGGGCGCGCAGGTGGCCCTTCGGGTCGGTGAGGAATTCGCCGCTGTCGATGATCGGCGGTTCCTGCCCGACGCGGCCGACGATGAAGTCGTGAATCGCCTGCTGCTGCGGTACGCCGATGTCCTGCGGCGAGACCGTGTCGCGTTTGCCGAGATAGGAGGCGACGACGTGGCGCGGGTCGCGGATCAGGAACACGTGGGTCAGTTTCGCCAGCCAGTCGGCTTCCATCATCTCCGGCAGGATGTGGTGGGTCATGTGCTTCTGGTACCAGATGGGGGCACCGTCGGGCACCGGGCCGGTCAGGTTCTTGACGACCGAGCGCCAGTCGGTGTCCATGGCCGCGATGACTTTTTCGCGCATGGGGTGCGGCTCGCCGCTCATTTCCAGCCAGGCGCCGTAGAGTGGCTCGTCACTGACGCTGCAGTCGGGCCGGTTTTCGAAGGCGCGCATCATCGCCGTGGAGATGTTGCGCGGCCCGGACCACATGGCGATGCGCAGCGGCTCAGCCACGGGCCTCGCCGTTGATCAGGTCGGCGTAGAGCCGCTGCAGCCGCTCGGTTACCGGCCCTCGCTTGCCGGTCCCGATTATGCGTCCGTCGACTTCGCCGACCGGTCGAATGCCCGAAAGTGTGCCGGTGGTCAACGCCTCGTCGGCGGCGTAGACGTCGGTGAGGCTGAAGGTCTTCTCGCTGCAGGGGATGCCGTAGTCGCGGCAGAGTTTCAGCACGTGGCCGCGCGTAATGCCGCCCAGGCAGTAGCGTCCGTCAGAGGTCATCACCGTGCCGTCGCGCACGATGAAGAAATGCGTGGAGTTGCAGGTGGCGACGAAGCCGTCGGGGTCGAGCATCAGCGCCTCGTCGGCGCCGGCCACGCTGGCCTGGATACAGGCCATGATGCAGTTGAGCTTGCTGTGGCTGTTCAGGCGCGGGTCCTGGACGTCCGGAGCGCCGCGGTGGACGTGGACGGTGAACAGGCGCTGCGGCTTTTCCAGGATGTCCTCGGTGACTGGGTGGTGGCCGGGGATGATCACCAGGGTCGGCCCGCCTTCGACCAGGCGCGGATCCTGGTAGGGCTCGCGCCGAACGCCGCGGGTGAGCATGATGCGCAGGTGGGCGGCGTCGACCAGTTCGTTGGCCTCGATGACCCGCTCGACCGCGTCGAACAGTGCCTCGCGATCGGGCATGCCGTTGAGCATCAGCGCCTTCGCGCCCTCTTCGAGCCGATCGAGGTGGGCGGCGAGAAAGGCCGGCTTGCCGCCGACGACCCGCACGCCTTCCCACACCCCGTCGCCCAGCACGAAGCCGGAGTCGAAGACCGAAACGCTGGCTTCGGCTTCGGGTACGAGCTGGCCATTGATCCAGATCTGCATGGGCCGGACGACTCCTGTGGTGGACGCAGCGAGTCTAGCAAACCGTCAGCATGTCCTCCCCGGAATCCAATTGACCGCCGAGCGGTATGAGGGCATGCTCAAGTCGTCCGCAAAGCGGAGCGCAGACCGCTCAACGGCTTGGATCGAATCAGGTGATCCGGGGTCGCTGGTAGCGATCGATCACCCAGGGAGTGCGACATGACATCCGAATCTCACACGCATCACGCGATCGATTACATCGAGATTCCCGTCACCGACCTGGACCGGGCCAAGCGTTTCTATGGCGAGGCGTTCGGCTGGTCCTTCAACGATTACGGCGATCAGTACGTCGGTATCCGACGGCCGGGCGGGGGCGACGACGAGGAAATGGGCGGGTTTCTACCGGTGGACTCGGTCACCCCGGGCGGCGCACTGGTTGTGCTGTATTCCGACGATCTCGACGAATCGCTCGAGCGCGTGCGAAACGCCGGCGGACGCATCGTTGAGCCGCCTTTCGAATTCCCCGGTGGGCGACGCTTCGAGTTCGCCGATCCCGACGGCCATGTGCTGGCGGTCTGGGCTGTCGAATGAACACGTGGCGACACAGCCGCCGATCCAACACGCTGCTGTCGGTGGCGATCGGCCTGGTGATGATCGGGTTGCTGGCGGTGGGCGTGTACGCCTTCAACGTGCTCGCCGTCCTGGATCAGGCCGACCAGTCCATGGTCTTCTGGCTGCTGCCTTTCCTGTTGTTCGGCCTGGCTGCGGTCGGCAACGGTGTGGTGCTCGCCGTGCTGTGGCTGCTGCTGGTGAGCACGGAAGGACCAGGCAACAAGGGTGACGGACCCGGAGCGTCCGGGCCGAGAGAGGAGTGAAGCGGTCATGTCACGCCCAATCGATACCATGCATCGTCCGCTGATCCGTCACGGCTTCATCCTGATCCTGCTGGCGCTCGTCGGCGCCTTCTTCATTCCCGCCATGGCATTCCCGCGCCTCGGCCTGTCGGCTCACACCGTCGGCGTGCTCGGCGGCGTGTTGATGATTGCAGTCGGTGGCGTGTTTTCGGCGTTTTCGCTGCCTGCGCGGCTCCGGAGTCTGCTGGCGCTGAGCTGGGCGACCGCGGGCTACCTCAACTGGCTGGGCTGTCTGCTGGGTGCCAGTCTGGGCGCCGGTCGCGCCACGCCGATCTCGGCGCGAGGGGCCGTCGGGCCGGACTGGGCCGAATACCTGTCCGGCGGGATACTCGTGCTTGCCGCCCTCGCTTCCCTGCTGGCCGTCGGTCTGTCGATCTGGGGCCTGCGCAGCGGGTCGGCCGACGAAACTTGATAAGGTCCAGAGAAGCGTTCACCCAGTAAGGTGTTTTCATGCAAATGCTTATCCGCCACGCATTCGTATCCTGTGCGATTGTCGGCGCGCTCAGTGTCATGACGGATGCCAGTGCGGCGCAGCAGGGAGTTTCCTGGTCCCAGATCGAGGGGTTGCCGCAACCGCCGGCGGCGGAAGTGATTTCCTACGGCGATGAGCCTTCGCAGTACGCGGAACTGCGCCTGCCCGAAGGCGAGGGGCCGTTTCCGGTCGCCGTGCTGATCCACGGTGGTTGCTGGCAGTTCCAGTACGGCGTCGATCACATCGCCCCGCTGGCGGCCGACCTCAACGAACACGGCGTGGCGACCTGGGCCATCGAATATCGCCGCCTGGGCGAGACCGGCGGCGGCTGGCCGGGGACCTTCGACGACGTGGTCGCGGGTCTGGCGCGGCTGGAATCCGTGGCGAAGGATCGCCCGATGATCGATGCCGATCGCATGGTGCTGGTCGGCCACTCGGCGGGCGGCCACCTGGCGCTCTGGCTGGCCAGCCGTGAGCGCGTAATCACCGGTCACCGCTGGAATGGCGGCGTGCCCGACGGACTAAAGGGCGTCGTCGGCCTGTCGGCCATCACCGACCTGGCCGAGTACGCGGCCGGCACGGGCGACTGCAACGCCGCGGTACCGATGCTGCTCGGCGACGACGAGTCCCTGTATGCCGAGCGGCTCGCCCTGGCCAGCCCCGATCACCTGATGCCGCCGGCCGTCCCGGTCCACCTGGTGCACGGTCGTGAAGATGCCATCGTGCCGCTGTCGCAGACGGTGGTCTACGTCAACAACGTCAATCGTTCCGGCGGCAGCGCGAGCGAAACCCTGGTGAGCGGCGCCGGGCACTTCGATCCCATTGCGCCGTTTGCCGAAGCCTGGGCCGAAACGCGATCGGTGATCCTCGACATGCTCGAGGAAGAACAAGCGGAGTCGAACGAATGAAGCAGGGGCCGATCGAGACGGTTGCCGCGGTCATTGCCGATCGGGATGGCCGCGTGCTGCTGGTACGAAAGCGAGGCTCGGACACCTTTATCCAGCCCGGCGGGAAACGCGAGCCCGGCGAGGATTCCCTGGCCACGTTGGCGCGCGAACTGCGCGAGGAAATCGGCGTGGACTTCGATCCCGGCTTGGCGGTTCGCCTGGGCGAATTCGAGGAGCGCGCGATTCACGAGGCCGGACGACGCGTTCGCGCCGAGGCCTATTTCGTGCCGGTCGACGGGACACCCCGGGCGGCGGCCGAGATCGAGGAGTTGGTCTGGGTCGACCCGCGGAATCCCGGATCGGTCAATGTCGCGCCCCTGAGCCGGAGCCATATCCTGCAGGCATTCCTGGAACGCGGGGAGGATGTCGCATGAAAACCCTTGGCCTGCTCGGCGGCATGAGCTGGACCTCGACGATCAGCTACTACCGTCGGCTCAATCAGCTGGTCGCCGAGCGCCTGGGCGGGCTCCATTCCGCGCGGGTGCTGCTCTACAGCGTCGATTTTCACGAGGTCGAACAACTCCAGCACGCCGGGCGCTGGGACGAGGCCGGCGCGCTGCTCGCCGATGCCGCACGCTGCCTGGAAGCCGGCGGTGCCGAAGCCATCGTGTTGTGTACCAACACCATGCACAAGGTGGCCGGGCCGATCGCGGCGGCGGTCGAGATGCCCCTGTTGCATATTGCCGACCCCACGGGCGAGGCGATCAAGGCGGCGGGCTGTCGTCGCGTGGGGCTGCTGGGTACGCGCTTTACCATGGAGCAGCCTTTCTATCGGCAGCGCCTTGCCGAGCGCTTCGGGCTGGAGGTGCTGGTGCCCGGGGAGGTCGATCGGGAGATGGTCCATCGCGTGATTTTCGAGGAGCTCTGCGCCGAGCGCATCGAGCCCGGCTCCCGCCGCGCCTATCAGCGCGTCATCGCGGACCTTGCCGAACAGGGCGCCGAAGCCGTCATCCTGGGTTGTACGGAAATCGCCTTGCTGATCGGTGAGGATGACGTGGCCTTGTCCGTGTTCGATACCACTGAGCTGCATGTTCGTGCAGCAGTCGACTTCGCGCTCGGCAAGCATGAATCACCGCAAACATGAACTGGTACCGGCTCGAGCTGGGCGATGCGCTTCTCGCCGAAGCCGAGCTGGATGCCATTCGCCGCCGGTGCGAGCGCGCATTCGAGCATTCTGGCGCCCCGCCGGGTTGGGCCGTTTACCTGGCCCACGTGAGCGGAAACCTTCACTGCAAGGCACAGCTCTTTTTCTCACCGGCTGCCGCGGGACTGGCCCGTCGAATGGGGGCGCGGTGCTGCAGCATGCCGCCGAAGGGGATGCGTCTACTGGCAGGCGATGAGGCCGGCTTGTTTGACTAGAATGACCCCATGATTTCACTCATTGGGAGTATTAAGTGATGCATAAATCCCTGGCCGCTTGTTTCCTGCTGCTTTGCGGTACCGGTGTGGTCGCCCAGTCTCCCTACGCCGACGAGCAAGGTCGGCAGATCAAGGCGCTGTCCACGGAGCGTATCGCGGGTCTGAAGGCCGGTCGCGGTCTGGGCTATGCCAAGGCGGCCGAACTGAACGGCTATCCGGGGCCGAAGCATGTCCTGGAACTGGCCGATGATCTCGACCTGGACGCCGACCAGCTTCGTCGCACCGAGGCGCTGCATGAGACCATGCTTGAGAGCGCTGGTGCGCTTGGCCGGGATCTGGTCGCGGTGGAGGCCGAACTGGAAGAGACCTTCGCTGAAGCGTCGATGTCCCGCGAGCACCTGGTCGAACTGGTCTCGCGGAGTTCGCGCATCGAGGGACGGATTCGCCTGATTCACCTGCAGGCTCACCTGGAGCAGCTCGAACTGCTCGATGACGAACAGGTTACCGAGTACATGCGCCTGCGTGGCTATGGGCAGAAAGCGAGCGACGATCATCATCAGCACCGGCACTGATCCGCAAAGCGACAGGATTCTTCAATGACCTGGTCCGCTCTCAAAAACCGCGTCGCGACTGCCCCCTGGACGCTGATCATTTCGCTGGCGGTCATGTCCGGCTTCGTGATCCTGGGCGTGCGCATGCCCGAACAGCTCGCATCGGGTGCCGCCAGCGTGCTGGAATTCACTACTTCGCACTTCGGCTGGCTGTACCTGTTCGCCACCACCGGGTTTCTGATCTTCTGCATCGGGGTGGGCTTCAGTGCCTATGGCTCGATTCGCCTGGGCGCCGACGGCGAGGCACCGGAGTTTCCCTATCCCACCTGGCTGGGCATGATCTTTTCGGCCGGCATGGGCGTGGGGCTCGTGTTCTGGGGCGTGGCCGAGCCGATGAGCCACTTCGTTGAGTCGCCCCTGGGGCGGGCCGACCCACGTACGGCCGAGGCAGCCGGTCTGGCTATGCAGTACTCGTTCTTTCACTGGGGTTTTCACCAGTGGGCCAATTTCGGCGTCGTCGGCCTGGCCATCGCTTATGCGCGCTTCAGACAGGATCGGCCCGGGCTGATCAGCGAGACCTTTCGCGCCAGCCTGGGTGATCGGGTCGACGGACCGGTCGGCTACGGCATCAACACCCTGGCGGTACTCTCGACCGTGTTCGGCGTGGCCACGACCCTCGGCCTGGGCATCCTCCAGATCAACAGCGGCCTGGACCGGGTTGCGGGCATCTCCTTCGGGCTGGACAACCAGCTGGCCATCCTCGCCGGAATCGCCGTGGTTTTCCTGCTCGCCTCGCTGACCCCGCTGGAATCGGGGATCCGCTGGGTCAGCGACGCCAACATGCTGCTTGCCGGCCTGGTGCTGGTGTTTGTTTTCTTCGCCGGACCCACGGACTTCATCACGGCTGTATTGACCAATGCCTTGGGCGACTACTTTTCAAACCTGATCGGCATGAGCCTGGTGATGGAGCCCTATACGGGCGAGGACTGGGTCGAACGCTGGACCATTTTTTACTGGGCCTGGGGCCTTGCCTGGGCGCCCTTCGTCGGCAGCTTCATCGCTCGCATCTCGCGCGGTCGGACCGTGCGCGAGTTCGTGCTCGGCGTCATCGGCGTGCCGGTGCTGTTGAGCATGGTCTGGTTTGCCACCTTCGGTGGTTCGGCGCTCTACTTCGAGCTGTTCGAAAACGCCGGGCTGGGGGATGCCGTTCTCGACGAAATGAGTTCGGGGCTGTTCGCAATGCTCGAACTGCTGCCCGCCGCCGCCGTGCTCGGGCCGGCGGTGCTGGTGTTGATCGTGCTGTTCGTGATCACCTCGGCCAACTCGGCCACATTCGTGCTGGGCATGTTCACCAGCCGCGGGCGGCTCAACCCGGGGCGGCCGATCCGCCTGATCTGGGGCGTGGTGACGGTCCTGGTCACCGGCACGCTTCTGGTCAGCGGCGGCCTGGGCGCCTTGCAGACCATCTCGATCATTGCCGCCTTTCCCTTCATGCTGCTAATGATCTTCATGGCCACCTCACTGCTGCGCGCCTTCCGCGACGAGCAACGCCAGCAGGAACTGCACGAAGCCCTGCTGCGCGAGCGTATCCAGCGCCTGCTCGAGGAGCATGACACCGCGCGCGATGACGCCGAGTGATTCTTACTGGTCGCCCGTTGCGATCAGCCGGGCGTTTTCGAAATAGCACACCCGGCAATGATCGCCCCGGCTGTTGACGCCGACGAAGGCCAGGCCGGATGTCGGCCAAAGCGCCTCGTTGCGATGCTGCTTGAGGTAGGGATTCTCGATTTCCATGTACAGCCCGAGGCCGCGGGTATCGCGACCGGACGCGAATTGCTCGCGGTGGTAATTCACCGCCCCGATCAGCATTCGAAAGCCGATCTCGTGTCGGCGGAACTCGGGTGCCACGTAGGCCCGCATATGCCACAGGGGCAGGTTCAGGCGGCTGGCCGTCTCGAGGTAGGTGGTCGCCATACCCGCGACCACGCCTTCGTCACCATGCGTGGCGACCAGGAGCAGCTGATCGGCACGTTTCGTCGCTTCCGCGGCGGGAATCACGCCGTCGGCCAGCCAGCGTTCGACCGCCCTTTGCTTCAGTGAATCGTCACCCTCTTCGCGGACGTTGTCGATGCGGAATTCATCGTCCTCGTTCATGGCCGGCCTCCGTGTCGATTCGGGCATCCTCGAAATAGCGAAGGCGCAACGCGGCCCCGTTGCGCGCCACGCCGGCATGCAGGAAGCGCGTTTCCGGCCAGATGGCCTGCGGCCAGGCTTTCAGGATGGCCGGGTCGGCAACAGGAACGAGCACCCCGATGCAGTGAGGCTCTGCGGTGCGCTCGGATGCCTCGCTGAGGATATCCCAGCCGGTGGCCAGCATCTGCATCCATCGTTCGGGCGTGTCGAAGTCCGGCGCGATCAGGCAGCGATAGACCTGGAGCCACTGGTTCCCAATGGCCGGGATTCGGGCAGCGGTTGCCGAGCTGGAACCGACCGTCCGCCCCGCTTCGTCGATCAGTCGTGACAGCACGCGCGGCAGTCTCACTTCCGCCTGCCCCCCCTCGAGGACGTCCTGGGATTTCCAGAATGCCCTCAGGCCGGCTCGGGTGTTCTCATCGAGCCGCCCGCGAACGCGTTCAATCTGTACCGGTCGACCCGTATGGCGTGAAGAATCCATCGTCTACTCGTTGCTCCCTTGATTCGATGCCGCC
This sequence comes from Wenzhouxiangella psychrophila, assembly GCF_042310375.1. Classification (NCBI taxonomy): domain Bacteria; kingdom Pseudomonadati; phylum Pseudomonadota; class Gammaproteobacteria; order Chromatiales; family Wenzhouxiangellaceae; genus Wenzhouxiangella; species Wenzhouxiangella psychrophila. Next base: position 25,591 of record NZ_JBHJMQ010000003.1, read on the forward strand.
TGGGGACGAATCACCTCGGCCAGGGCCGCATCGGGAAGTGCGTAGCATACCGGCACATGGGCGTCGTTGACGCCGAGCACATCAGGGTAGCGTTGTCCGGGAAGGACCGAGACGGCGAACACTTCCTGCACGGCGTCTTCAAATTTGAGGAAAGCGACAATCCGGCCCGAGCGCAGATCCACCACCCACACGCCGCAACATCGCTCATCCACGCGCTCGGTCAGGCGGATTCCGGAAAAGACGGCCGACTCTCTGACCTGGGACAGGCCGATGAAGGCGAAAGGACCGTAGAAATCCAGCCCCCGGGTGAATCCGGGCAGCTCCACGACGGTGTCGAGCTGGCCGGTTGCCGGGTCCACTGTCGCCAGTGAACCGTTACCGGATTCGAGAACCCAGAGTTTGCCGTCGTACCAGCGCGGTGAATGCGGCATGGACAGCCCGCGACAGATGAATTCACCGCTTTCGACGTCCATCAGCACGCCGCCGGCGGCCTTGTTGTCGCGCCAGCCGCCGGCCGCATCGGTCGTCCCCAGCGCGGTGACGTATTTCGGCTTGCCGTCCACCATTTCCAGGCCGTTGAGGTGGCAGCGATCCTCCGGCGCGTAGCCGGAGATGAAGGGCGGGCGCCAGCGGGGCACGAAGCTGTGTTCACCATCGAGCGTGCACAGACAGGAAAAACGCGTGTTGACGACCCACAGCCCGTCCTTGCCATAGGCCATCTCGTGGATGTCGATATTGCCAGTGATCTGTACATTGCGCGGCAGGTAGGCGGCATCGTGTCTTTCCGGTGGATCGAGCTTGACCGCAACATCCGCCATGTTGCGGTATTCCTCGACTGTCCAGGCGGTGCCGACGGCGAGCCGGCCATTGTCGGCCGCCAGGCCCATGGGGCGGTTGTAGACGTGGAAATGCGTGTTGATCACGCCCTGGTTCTCGCGCAGGATCGCCAGCTTGCCGGCCTGGTAGGTGGTGACCAGAAGCGAAGCGCCGATCTGGCGCAGCAGATCCGGAAAACTGCGGGTATGCACGCTGCGTAGCGGCGCGTGGGGATCGGGCGGTGGCTGGTCGGGATCCTGCAAAACCTTCGGGTCGGGGCTTTGTTGTCTCAATGATGTGGAAGCATGCTTGTCCGGATGCGGTTTTGCTTGTTCGGCGGCTTCCTTGCCGCTTCCCGCGTTGGCGTTGAGCCAGCCGAAACGCCGAAGTTGCTCGGCCGGGACGATTTCCAGCGGCCTGCCGCTTTCATCCCGTTCGGCATCGGCGAAGATCAGCCGGTAGAAGCGCTCCAAGGCCGGAACCCGGTTGGCCAGTGTCCAGGCTGATGCGAACTGGGCGATCTGCGACCAGGCTTGTTCCAGGGCCTGGCGTCGCGCCTCTCGACCGGCGGCTTGCTCGCCGTGCCGGGCCCGAACGGCCTGCCACTGTCGCTCGAAAGATTCGAGCACGGCCACAAGCCGCGCCAGCGCAGGCTCATCTTCCGTGGTGACTTCCTGGATTTCCTCGACAATGGTCCGAATGCGTTCCTTGAGTTCGGCCGCCGAGATCACCGTGTTGACCGGGACGGTTTCTGTTTCGAGCGTGTCGAGTTGCCCGGTGTCTGCGGAAAGCGCGATGTTGCGAGGCGAAAGTCCGGCGCCTTCACCGGATTCTTCGGGGCGGTCGGACGACTGCACCAGGGACCAGAAGGCGGCCGAACCAACGGTGTCGGCAACGATGAAACGGGCAATTCCGGTTTCGGCGGCGAGTCGCCAGCCCCGCCAACCGTCCAGGAGCCAGACCGACCCCGGTGGTGCTTCCAGCGTTTGCTCGCCCGACTCAAGTTGCAGCCCTTCGTCGATGACGAAAATGAGCCGGGCCCGGTGTTGCCAGTAGGCGTCCAGGTCATGCTTTAGTGGTGTCGCTGTTCCGCCCGACAGGCGCAGCAGCCGGGTCCGGCCAATCACCGCGCCCGTTTCGGCGAGCAGCGCTGACAGTTCCGGTACTTTCCCCAGGGCCGGGGTCGGTTGCATCGTGCCCTCGCGGCACTCGGGAAGGGGCTGGTCGAGGTTGCCGACCAGGACGGCGCAGTCCGGATCCCCCTTTTCCCAGTCCTGGTCAGCCAGGCGGTCAACCAGTTCCGCCGCGGTCGCGGCATCGAATCGGTGGGGCAGTCGTATCAGCGCGGCGTCGAGTCTCATTCCAGCCTGTCTTGGGTTGTCGGGGATTGGCGCTCAATCAAGCGACATTATGCACGGCTCACTAGAGGCGCCTGCACTCACCCAACGCGTTGCCGTCGACCCGGCCGGTTGCAAGATCGCCGTCGATCTCGAATTGCAGGTCAACCTGTTCGAATCGTCCCGGGCCCCGACGATCGAGCACGTGGATGAATGCATCCTTGTGCAGGGCCATGTGCTCCGGGCCGATACGGGCCTCGACCGTGCCGGTTTCGCATTTGAAGCGCTCGACTCGGTAGTCGGGCGCCTTCTCGCCGTTCAAATAGGGCAGAAAAGCGCCCAGTCGACCTTCGTTCTCGGCCGGCTCGAGATCGAGCAGGTGGGCCATGAGCGGATAGACGCTGACGCTGCGAACGGCCGGAGCGCGGCTCCCCGGCGTGAAGTCCGGTCCTCTCGCGACGAAAACGCCGTGCATCTCGGCCAGGGCCGGATCCCAGCCGTGCATGCCCTTTGGCGGATTCGGGTTGGCCATGTAGGGCTTGCTCGAAATCAGCCAGCCGGGATCGGCTTCGACCAGGACGTCGGGCACGCGGTAGTGGCTGCCGAAGTGGTAGCGCTCCGGGATGTCCTTGCGTTGCCAGGCGCTCAGGTGCTCGGCGTCCTCGAGGGCGGCGACGATCTCGTCGGCAGGCATTTCCCCGGCCCAGATCTGTGCGGCCGGCCCCCAGTCGGATACGCGGACCCTGGACAGGTCCAGGTATTCGTCCAGCGCCACGGTACGCTCGCGGCTGACCTCGGACATGCCGTGATCAGAGACGAGGAGGATGTTGACTGCGTCGAGTTGGTCCCTGGCTTCGAGTTCCGAGAACAAGCGGCTCAGTTCGTCGTCGATCCGGGCCGCGGCATCAAAGGCGGCGGCCGACGCGGGTCCGTCGCTGTGGCCGCGCGAGTCCACCCGGCTGAAGTAGAGGGTCAGGAAGTCCGGACGCTCTTCTTCTGGGAGTGCCAGCCACTCCAGCACCTGGTCGATGCGCTCGGCGTGCGGCACCCGGCCGTCGTAGGCCCGGTAGTGTGTCGGGCGGGTGCGCTGGATCATCGCCTCAGAGCCGGGCCAGAAATAGGTGGCCGCGGTCAGGCCCTGTTGTTCGGCAGTCACCCAGATCGGCTCGCCGCCCTGGTACCAGAAACCGTCGTTGACCGCCTCGCGGTCGCCGAGCGAAAAACGGGCGTCGCGCTTCGGATCCCACATGTTGTTGGCCACCACGCCGTGCGTGCCGGGGTGACGACCGGTCACCAGGGTGTAGTGCGTGGCGAAGGTCTTGGTGGGAAAGGCCTGGTGCAGGCTGTCGGCGTAGAAGCCCTCGCGGATCATGCGGTCGATGGCCGGGCTGTCGAACTGATCGATGTAGTCATGGCGGAAACCATCGATCGAAATCAGCAGCAGTGGTGCGGGTTTACCGCCCGCGGGGCCTGAAGGGTCCGCCTGGCAGCCCGAAAGGAGAGCGGTGAAGACCAGTATCGCGGGCAGGCACCAGGTAGTGAATAAACGTTTGAACATCGATAACGGAGCCGTGAAGAACCACACGAAGTCTAATCGCTCGCCAGCTGCGAATTGGTGAAATTTGGCCGGTCGTGACCGAATCCGGAAAGAAAAACCGTTTTTCTGGGCAATCGCAAAAACAGGATGATCGAAAATGCAGAAGTTTCTCGTGGGCTGCCTGATCGTTGTCGTCGTGCTGGTCGGGGCCGGCGGAACAGCCGGTTATTTCTTTGTCATCAAGCCGGCCTGGGAGTTTGCCGGTGGCGTGCAGGAATTCGTCCAGGAATACGCCGAGCTCAACGAGCAGGTGGAGCGCCAGGACGGATTCCAGCCGCCCGAGGATGGCGCTATCTCGACGGACCAGTTCCAGCGTTTTCTCGTTGCCCAGCGCGACATGCGGCAGGCGATGGAGGGCGAGCTCAAAGACCTCAAGCAGCGCTTCGAGTCCATGCAGCAGGAGATCGACGACGAGGAGCGCGACGCCAACATCGGCGAGCTTTTCACTGCCTATGAGGGCCTGGGCGGGCTGCTGATCAAGGCCAAGCGCGTCCAGGTCGAAGCGCTCAACCGCTACAACTTCTCGCTGCAGGAGTACCTCTACGTGCGTAACCAGACCTATCGCGCCCTGGGGCAGGAGGTCGCGGTGGCCTCGTTCGGCGACCAGGCGCCGCAGACGCGCAGCCACCGGGTGCCGGATGAGGTCGTCGAGATGGTCTCCTCGCATCGGGAAGAGTTGATGGAGGGGTATGCGTTCGCGTGGTTCGGGATCTAGAAATTCGAATGTTCTGAACGTCAGGGGTAGCTCGGGGTAGTGAGGCTGAGAGAAGCTGCTTGCGGTTGAAAGTCCGTAGGCGGGGCATTTGGTAAGCTGCCGGGTATTGAATTCGCCCGGAGGCGTTTGCCATGTTGCGCAAGATCATCCTGCTCGTCTTTATCCTGATCGCCTTGCTGGTGGTGGCGGTCGTGACGGCCGCCCTGTTGATCGATCCGGACGACTATCGCGACGAGATTGCCACCCGCGCCAGCGAGCAGTTGGGCCGCGAAGTGAGGCTCGAGGGTCCGATGGAATTGACCTTCTTCCCCTGGCTGGCGCTCGATATTCGCGACGTGACGGTGGATAACCAATCCAGTTTCGAGCAGGCGCCGTCCCTGGCGAGCATCGAGCGCGCGACGGCGGCAGTGCGCGTTTTGCCGCTGCTGCGCGGTGAGATCGAGATCGGAACCGTGACCCTCGAGCGGGCCGACCTCAACGTGGTGACCGGCCGTGACGGCTCGAGCAATCTCGACGGCCTGTTCGCCGGTTCGGATACGGCGCCCGATTCGGATGAACCGACGGATCTTTCGCAGATCCGAACCGGCGGGGTCCAGTTCCGCAATGTGGCGTTGAATCTGATCGACCTCGCTGCCGACTCCCGGACGGAACTGCACCTCGACCGCCTTGATCTCGATTCCTTCGCGGTCGGACAAGACTTGCCGCTTTCGCTCGGCGGCCGCCTGGTCGAGGGGGGCGAGACCCTGGTGACCCTGGCGTTCGACGGCACCATACGGGTTGCGGCGGATCTTGGCGAAGTGGCCCTTTCGGACTGGTCGCTGCGCTACACGTTGCCTGGTGCCGGCGCCGAAGGCGAGGCGAAAGGCAGCCTGGTAGTCGAGCCCATGGCCGATCCACTTCGCATCGAGCTGACATCCTTCGCCAATCGCACCGAAATAGGCGAGTTGAATGTCGAGCTTTCGGCCGAACAGGCCATTGCGGCCACCATCGGCGAGACGGTGCGCGCCACTCTTCCGGCGGCGCGCCTGACGCTGAATGGCCAGGCCCTGAATCTCGACGGAGAGGCCACCATCGGCGAACGCATCGGCGGTCGCCTGGCCGTGACCGGTGAACGGCTCGATCTGACAAGCCTCGTTCCCGAAGGCGCCCAGGACGACGGTGGTGCCGGTGATGGCCAGGGTAGTGAGCCTGACCAGGACTTCAGCGCGCTCGACATGTTCGACCTGGACTTCTCCCTGGAGCTCGGCGAACTGGTGCTGACCGAGGGTGCACGACTGACGGAAGTGACCGCCCGCAGCCGCCTCAGCGGGGGCGAGCTGATCCTCGACCCGCTTTCGGCCCGGCTGTTCGGCGGCCAGTTCAAGGGCAGCGCCCGGGTGGACTTCAACCAGCAGCCTCCCGAGGTCGTGCTCAGCCCCAGGCTCTCCGGCATTCGGGTCGCGGAACTGGCTTCGTTGTTCACCGGCCAGTCGCCGGTCGACGGCCAGGGCGAGTTCACCATGGATCTGCGATTCAGTGGCTTCAGCCCCGAGCAGATGCTGGCTTCGCTCGACGGCAGCGGCGATTTCGCCATTGCCGATGGCGTTCTTCAGGGCGTGGACCTGCAGGCCCTGATCGAGCAGGAGCTGACGACCGACAATCTGGGCAATATCGCCCGGACTTTCGGCGGCGAGACCCGCTTCCGCACGCTTGACGGGGGGCTGACGATCGAAGACGGCGTCGTCGAGCTGCCCAACCTGAACCTGGCCGCGGCCGGCTATGCGGCGACCGGCCAGGGTCGCATCGACCTGGGTGCCAACCGTGTCGACTATGTGCTGGCGTTGGACCTGGGCGAGGAGCTCACGCAGCAGCTTCCCCGAGCCCTGCGCCGCGCTACCAACGGCCGGATCCCGCTGGGCATTTCCGGTGAACTGACCGCACCAACCGTCAGCGTCGACCTGGCCGCGCTGGCCGAGGGCGCCGTTCGCGAAGAGCTCGGCCGACGCCTGCTCGAGGTGTTCGAAGACGATGACGAAGGCGACCCGGAAGAAGAGTCAGCCGAAACGCAGGAAGAAGGCGAATCAACTAAGGAAGACGCCGAACCCGACGAGCGCGAGCGCCGCCGCGAAGCCGGCCGCAACCTCCTGCGCGGCCTGCTCGAAAAGCAGGAAAAAGACGAAGAACCCGAGGAAGACCCCGAGGCTGACGAACCGGAAGAAGAATCCGAAACCGACCCCCCTCCCGCAGGGGCATTCTAGGAAGCCTCTCGGAGTTGAGAGGGTTTTCAGAGTTTTGATTCAGGAAGGATCGCCAGGAGAACGTAGCGAGCGGGTGGCTGAGGGTAGCCGCCGGACCGGAGAAACCGGAGTGTATGTGTGAATACATGAGGATTTTGAGGACCGCCGGATGCCCTCAGCCGCCCGCGCAGTAGTTCTCCTGGCGATCCTTAGCCCGGTGCCATGCCGCCGTCCACCCCAATCACCTGCCCGTTGACGTAACCCGCGGCGTCCGAGCACAGGAAGGCCGCCAGTGCGCCGACATCTTCCGGCCGGCCGAAGCGGCCTGCCGGGATGGCCGACAGAAGGCCTTCGCGATCGAGCTCGCCGAGCATGCCGGTGTCGATCACGCCCGGGGCGATGGCGTTGGCGCTGATACCCCGGCTGGCCATCTCGCGCGCCAGCGAGGCGACCGCGCCGTGCAGCCCGGCCTTGGCCGCCGAATAGTTGACCTGGCCCCGATTGCCGAGGCGTGCGGCCACGCTCGAGACGGCCACCACCCGGCCCCAGCGCTGGCGCGCCATGCCCAGCAGCGCCGGCTGGACCACGTTGTAGAAGCCGTTGAGGTTGATCTCGATGACGCGCTGCCACTGTTCCGGTGACATGCCGGCCATCGGGGCGTCGTCATGGATGCCGGCGTTGTGCACCACCACGCCGAGCGGTGATGCCTCGACCAGCTCTGCCACCGCGGCGCGTGTCGCCGCGCCATCGGCCAGGTCGAACTGCACGGCATCGGCCCGGCCGCCTTCATTGCGGATGGTTTCTGCCACGGCTTCGGCGCGCTCGAGACCGCGTCCGGCGTGGACCAGGACGTGATGCCCGTCGGCCGCCAGCAATCGGCAGATAGCCCCGCCGATATCGCCCGAGCCGCCGGTGACCAGCGCGTGGCAGGGATCGGGCTGGCGACTGCTTCTCGCCCGGCTCATGCGGCCGTGCCCGGGTTCGGGAACATGACGGTTGCCCGGCCGCTGGCGAGCATCCTGTCGTCGCTGAGCACCCTGAACTCGTAGACTTCGCCCACCGGGCTGCCGCCGACGCGGTCGGCGTGGATGATCAGTTCGGCGGGCGTTTCGAGGGCGGCAACGGCGAGTTCGAGTTCGGGCAGGGCCACGAGCCGGCCTTCCCGCGGCGGCATGTCCTCGGCCGCAAGCAGGCTGCCGTGCACGGCCATGGCCTGGGCGCCGTACTCGGCCAGGGCGCTGGCCGGCAGCCGGCCCTTCCGGCCCAGCGGGTGATCCTCGAGCGGGCCGGTCTGCGCGCGGCAGGTGATACGCGAATCGTCGTGGCTGACGACTTCGTCGATCAGCACCATGTCGCCGGCGTGCGGCACGCGGACTGCGATATCCGTGATCCGCTGGGTCATCGGGGCAAGCCTATGCGCGAAAACAGCCAAGATAGCAAAATGCCCAGCGCCACGGTCAAGCCGAGCATCTGCAGCATGCCGATGGTCGATTGCCCCAGGACAAGGAAGACCCCGCCGGTCGACAGGGCACAGGTGTTGATGGCCCGGCGGCTGCGCGCCGCCGCGGGCGGGTCGGTTCGGAAACTGCGCGAGAACAGCGCAAAGTCCAGGCCGATACCGGCGGTCAGCAGCAGTCCGATGAGGTGCACGATGGTCAGCCCGCTGTCGAGGTAGCTCATGGTCGCGGCGGCCACGAGAACGGCCGCGGCCGGCGGCAGCAGCACCGCCAGGGTTTCGATTGGCCGACGCAGGCGCAGCCACAGCAACAGGACGATCAGGGCGGCGGCCAGGCCCAGGCTCAGCGACGCTTCCTGCCGCCAGGCGGCCACCATGGCCTGTGAGCCCTCGGTGAGATCGACAAGCTGTGCCGGCGCCTGGTTGTTTTCCAGAAAACGGGCCAGCGCATCGGCATCCGATAGCCCGACCGGCTGGATCAGCGCGTGCCAGCCCGTGCTCGTCTGAGTGAGTTGGGAATCGAGCCGGGCGGCCAGCGGGGTACCTTGCCAGAATTCGCGCGAAATCGGCCCCCGGGATCGGGCGCGGGTCAGGTCGACGAGAAAAGGCTCGAACGCGCCAGGACGAAAACCCGAGCCCGCGGCATCCAGACGACTGCGCATCTCCTCGGCTGCCGGCCAGGCCGCCAGGCGCTGGCGCTGGGTTGCCTCGGACGGCAGCAGATCGCTGGCGGCCTGCCAGCCTTCGATCAGGCCCTGTGCGCGAGCGGACGCCAGCAACCTTGCTGTCTGTTCGTTTGCCTCGAGCGCGGCATCCAGGGTTTCGCCGCGGGTCGCGATCAGGTGTCGGACCTCGCCGCCGCCGACTGCAGCCCGTAGTTCGCGGTCTGCGGCGATCTGGCTGCGATCGATCGGGCTCATTCGCGAGAGATCGTTGGACCAGCGCGCATCACCCTGCCAGACCAGGAAGCCCAGGGCGGCGAGAGCGAGAATCAGGGGCACGGCCGGCCAGTTGAACGGCGTCACGCGGGTCGGCTGGACCCGACGGGGCAAGGCCGGGTCGAGAACAGGCAGGAACAGTGTGGCCAGGGCCGCGCCAGCCAGGCCGGCGGCCGAAAAGGCGCCGAGCTGGGCCAGGCCCGGGCTGTCCGACAGCCAGATCGCGACATAGGCGATCAGCGTGCTGGTCACACCCAGCAACAGGGGAGCGCGGATGTTGCGGGCGGTGGCCGAAAGCGCGCGCCGGTCAGCGTGCCCGAACAGGTGGACGGGATAGTCTAGTGCGACGCCGAGGAGCGTGAAGCCGAAGGCCAGCGTCAGGCCGTGTACCTGGCCAAAGGCCAGCACGGTTACGGCCAGGCCGCAGACCACGCCGAAAGCCAGCGGTACGGCGCCGGCGATGATGGCGCTCACCGAGCGCCAGGCAAATGCAAGCACCGCCAGCAGGAGTGCGCTGCCCCAGAGACTCAGGCGCAGCGCGTCGGACCTGGAAGCCGTGGCGCTGGCCACGCCGATGACCGGGGCGCCTGCCAGTTCGAGGCCTTGTCCATCGGGGGCGATATCGGCAAAGCTCGAACGCAATGCCTCGAGCAGTCGCTGTTGCTGGTCGATGGCGTAGGGCGCGTGCGACGACTGAACGACCAGCAGGGCGCGTTCGCCGGCGGCATCGAACCACGCGCCGTCGATGCGGTTGGCCTGCCGGCCTTCGGCCAGGCCGGCGGCGAGTTCCTCGACCACGCCGAGCGGGTCGCGGGCGATCAGCGGCTCGACGCGCCGGCCGGCCACGGTCAGGTCGGACAGGCGATCGTCGAGTGCTTCGGCCACGGCGTCGGCCGCCACGCGCTCCGGGATATCGTCCGCCAGTACGAAGCGCGCCTGCATGAGTTGATCGAGGAGGGCCTCTTGCCGAGACCAGTCACCGTTGTCGACGCGCTCCACGCCCTCGATGTCGCGCCAGCGTTCGGCCAGGGCGCGGCTGGTTTCGGCCAGCGCCAGCGGGTCTTCACCGTCGACGGCGGCGAGAATCAGGCGGGCAGCGCTGCCGCCGGAGACCTGGTCGACGACGATCTGTTGCTGGGCCGTTTTCGGCGCGGGCAGGAAGGCGTCCAGGCGGTAGTCCAGCTCCAGGGCGGAAACGGCGAGGGCGCCGACGCCGGCCAGTAGCAACAGGGCCAGCAGTGGGCGCCAGATGTGTCTCACGGCTGGCGGCTCAACTCGGTTTCGATCTTCTCGCCGTCGGACAGCGTCAATACGAAGCGTTCAAGCCGGTCGTCCGTGCCGCTGAGCGAGAGCGACTCGACCTGCGCGGCCAGCGCTTCGTCGCGTGGCTCCAGGATGAGTCGCCAGCAGCTTTCTTCACTGCTATCGTCACTGCATTCTTCATGGGTCAGCTCGTGTTTGAAACGTTCGCGCAGGGCATCGGCGTCGCCGGCGAGCAGCGCGGACAGGCCGTGGTAGAGCACCGCCAGCTCCGGGATGTGGCTGAGGCTGTAGTTGCGGGGCGAGTGCCCGGGGCGCTCGATGATGACCATGTTCGAGCCCAGCGTATGTTTTGCTTCGCGGGGTTCGAGGGTCTGGCGCACGAGCTGGCCCTGGCGGTTGCGCCACAGTCGGCCGGTCACGACCAGGGGTTCGGAGAGCAGCGGCGAATTGCGCCGCTCGACGAAATGCAATTCGGCGCGATCGCCCTCCGGAGCCAGGGACGAGAGCAGTCGGTCGAGATCCTCGGGTGCGCCGGCCTCAGTCGTCGTGGCCGCGGCGATCAGGATCAGTGTCAGCAGTCCAGAAATCATAGAAGTTGAACCAATTGTAGGGGTATTCGCGTGCATAGTGCGCCAGGCGGTCGGCGTAGTGCTGAATACGCTCGTTGAGCAAACGGCGCCGCTCGCTTCGCGACTTCGAGCGCGTGGCCGGTCCCGGCAGCGGCTCGAACACCAGCCGATACCGTCGCCGGCCCTCGTAGAGCCCGAACACCATGACGGCCGGAACCTCGAGTGTATCGGCAATCGCCAGCGGAGAGGCCGGCAGGCGGGTCGGGCGCCCCAGAAAGGAAACCTCTACAGCGGCTTCACTGGCCCAGGTCCGGTCGGCCAGCATGGCAACCATACCGCCTTTCTCCATCACCCCGCCGGCTTCGAGCACGATGGCCGGCCCGGGCTGGCTTGCGTCGATGACGGTGTCGCGAATATCCGGCGAGATTTCCTCCATCATCTGCGTCATCAGCGAGTTCTGGTTGCGATCCATCACCACCTTGAGGTGGCGGTATTGCGGCGGTGCCTGTCGGTTGAAGACGCGAATCGCCTCGAAGCTGCCCAGGTGTGAGCCCAGCAGCATGCAGCCGCGCCCCTGGTCGAGCATCTCGTGCAGGTGTTCCACACCCTCGGGTCGCACGTCGAGTTCGTCACCGCGCCCGGCCAGCAGCAGCACGCGGTCGACAATCGTGATGGCGAAGGTGTAGATGTGGATCATCACGCCCCACCAGCCCTGCTGCGGTGCCTCGACTCGCCGGAGCCATTCCCTAGAAGCGCGCCGTTCGGCCCCGCGCACCAGGAAGAAGTAAAGCGTGGTCGGGAGCATGCAGAACTGGGCGAAGCTTCGCCCGACGTGCAGGATGCACCAGCGAATCAGGACGAGCCAGAAGCGGTTGCCGCCCTCCGGGCGCTCACGCCAATGCGCCATGACGGCACTGCCCACGCGCGACGGCCTGGCCGTCCTCGGATTTGATGACGAAGGAAAACTGGTCGGCGGTGCCCTCGATATGCAGGCGGATCGGTTCTTCGGGCCGGACCGGATGCAGGAACTTGATGCGCTGCCAGCGCGTGGGGCCGTCGCGAAAGCCGGCCAGCACGCGCGCCTGGCGCTGCACAAGCTCGAGCAACACGACCCCCGGCACGACCGGATTGTCGGGAAAGTGCCCGGGCAGGGCCGGATGATCGGCCGGAATGCGGCAGATGACGTCGATCGGATTCATCCCGCCTCCCTGCAGGTTTTGGCAAAGAACTGTAGCAGGGACTGGCGCGGTAGTTTGCCGGTCTCCGCCCGCGGCAGTCGGTCGACCAGTCGCAGTGGCCGCGGCATGAACGCCGCGTCGACCCGGCGACCGAGTGCACGGCGGATATCGGCCGTTTCCAGGTTCGGCGCCACGACCAGGGCGGCAAGGCGGGTGGCCGGGGCATCGTCGGTCTCCGGCGGCTGGAAAATGACGCCGTCGAGTACCCCGGGAATGTCGAGCAGGATGCCGGTCAGTTCCGCCAGCGAAGCACGCTTGCCGGCGATATTGACCAGGTCGCTCTGGCGCCCGAGCAGCCGGAAGCTGTCGCGGGTGCGAAATTCCAGGTGATCCATCAGGCGCACCGGCCCGGGCAGGTGCGGCGCCCGGGCCACGGTGCCGTCGCCGTCGGGTGTGAGTTCGAAGGCCTCGAACAGCTGCCAGTCCTCGACGCGGGCGGTCTGGCGCCGGGCCAGGCAGCCGGTTTCCGAGCAGCCGTAGATCTCGACGACTTTGGCGCCGTTGATTCGCTCGATGCGCCGCGCCAGGGAGCGGCTCAGGGGCGCTGTCGCCGAATAGACTCGTTCGATGGTCGGCAGATCGATGCCCGATTCCACCAGGGCCCGCAGGTGAACCGGCGTGGAGACCAGCACGCGCGGTTGCTCGATCCGTTCGAGCTGCCGACAGATGTCGGCGACGAAGAACGGATGCGCCGAGACGACCGTCACGGGCCCGAACCAGGGCATGAGCACGGACGTCTCCAGGCCCCACATGTGCTGCGGCGGCACCGTGGCCAGCACGCGGGCGCCGGGCGGCGGGTCGAGCTGGGCGAGATTGATCAGGCTGCTGTCGTGCAGCGTGCGCCAGGGCTTTTCGATGCGTGATGCGCGTCCGGTGCTGCCGGAAGTGAACACCGTGGCGGCCGGCTGGTCGGCGGGAATTCGGGGAACGCTGCGGGCGGTGTCCTGGGTTTCCAGGGCCCTGGAGGGATCGATGCAAGTGCCGTTGAAGCCTTCCAGTTCCCAGTCGGCGACGACCACGGCGCCGTCGAAACTGTCGACCAGGTCGTCGACCGTGGCCTTGAGCCGATTGGCCGGCAGCAGGTTGCAGCCGCCGCCCATGATGGCCGCCGCAAAAGTCACGCTGAAAGCGTGGCGGTCCTGACAGAGGTTGATGACCGGCCGGCCTTCGGGGAGTTGCCGGGCCAGCATGGCGGCGCGGGCGATGAAGCGACCGACGGTCACCGGTTCGTCCTCGTGCAGCATGACGAGTTCGTTGAGCGAGCGATTGGTCAGGGGAAGCGTAGTCATCGGGCGAAATGATGCGGTTGAATGCGTATCACGTCCAGCAGGAATCGGATCAGTCCGGGGTGCTCGTCCTCGGGGAAGACGCGCCGCCGCAGGAGCAGCTCCAGCCAGAGCGTGGTCAGCATGATCAGTGGGGCGGCGACCACGACCCAGATCAGCCAGATCTGGACACGATCACCGGCAGCCAGCCACAGCGCCACGCCGCCGATGGCCGCGAGCACGATCGCCCAGGCCAGCGTCCAGCCTTTCAGCCATCGGCGTGCATGGCCGGGCGCCTCGGTGCCATTGCTCGCATGGACCAGGTTGGCAAAGCGCTCGATGAACGGTGTGCGGCCTTCCCGGAGCGTGCCAGCGAACCAGATACCAATGCCGACGAAAATCACGCCCGGCGGCCACAGCGCCAGCGAGGGCGCGAACAGCGCCAGGCCCGCCAGCGCCAGGGCCGAGCCCATCAGCATCGTTCGCCCGACCATGCCCGGCAGAAGCGGCAGGAACAGCAGCGCCAGCAGCGGCAGGCACAGCGAGCGAAGCTCGGGCCGGCCCAGGTACAGCGAGACATAGACCAGCACGGGGTAGAGAGCCAGGGCAATCAGTCGCCAGCGTGGCATAAGGGGTTACCGGGCCGGCCGGCCCGTCATCCCTGCTCGCGCAGGGACTGCACGTGATCGTTGAGTGAGCGCAGGTTGGCGAAGGCGTCACGATTGCGTTCGTCATCGGCCTTGAGCTGAACGCCGTACTGCCTGGATATGGCCACGGCCAGTTCCAGGGCGTCGATGGAGTCGAGTCCATACTCGCCCCCGAACAACCGTTTTTCGGGCTCGATGTCCTCGGGAGAGAGATCCTCGAGGTTGAGCGCGCTGACGATCAGTTCGGCCAGTTCGTGTTCCTGCGGCGACTGTTGTGTGCTCATTTCTGCTCCTCCCGGCTGCGGCGACGACTCGTGCGTCGAACCCGCCCAGGATATGAATATGATCTTGCGGATTGGGGCGCTGGCCGTCGACGACGGCAGACAACTTTGTTAACGACATTATAATACGGAAGATGCCACCGACACCCGCCGCTTCCCGACTCCAGCCTGGCGATTGCCAGCTCGCTTTCCTGCCGTCGCGGGTTGATGTGGCCGTCATCGGCGGTGGTCCGGGCGGGTCGACGATGGCCAGCCTGCTGGCCCGTGACGGTCACTCGGTCGTGTTGCTCGAAAAGGACGAGCACCCGCGCTTTCACATCGGTGAGTCGCTGTTGCCGCACAACATGAAAATCATTCGCGAACTGGGACTCGAAGGTCGGCTGGCCGGTCACGGCGTGTTCAAGCCCGGCGCGGACTTCACCAGCGATGCCGCCGAAGAAAAGCGCCATGTAATTCGCTTCGACGAGGCGCTCGATGTGCCGGATGGCTGCGGTCATGCCTGGCAGGTTCGCCGATCGGAGTTCGACCGGATGCTGTTCGATCACGCCACCGAATGCGGCGCGAAATCTTTCCAGAAGACGCGCGTACTCAGCATCGATTTCGAAGCTGACGACCCCGAACTGACAGTCGCGCACGCCGGTACCGAGCGTCGTTTCCGAGCGCGCTTCGTGGTCGACGCCAGCGGTCGCGATGCGTTGCTGTCGAGGCGGTTCGGCCTGCAGCAGCGCAACCGCGAACACGGCACGGCCGCGCTTTACGGGCATTTTCGCAACGTGCCGCGTCGCAGCGGTGAGGCGGCCGGCAACATCAGCATCTACTGGTTCGAGCACGGCTGGATCTGGATGATTCCGCTCGCCGATGGCGTGATGAGTGTCGGCGCGGTGTGCAATCCCGATTACCTGCGCCGTCGTGGGCGCGACGTCGACGGCTTTTTCTTCGATACGCTGTCGCTCAACCCGCACGCGGCCGAGCGCATGGACGCCGCCGAACTCGTCTCGCCGATCACCGCAACCGGCAACTATTCCTACTTCTCGCGCCAATTGATGGGCGATAAATGGCTGCTCGTCGGCGATGCCGGCATGTTCGTCGACCCGGTGTTTTCCTCCGGGGTCTTCTTCGCCATGTACAGCGCCCGGCTGGGTGCGGACGTCGTGCGTGCCCAGTTGGCGGGGAATCCACGTGCAGCGGCCCGGGCCCGCAAGACCTACCGCCGCAAGGTGCGCCGCGGCGTGCGCGAGCTGTGCTGGTTCATCTACCGTTTTCCGGCGCCGGCCATGCGCCATCTGTTTCTCAATCCGAGCAACGTCTTCGGGCTGCGCCAGTCGGTCATTTCCGTGCTGGCCGGTGACCTGCACGACAATCCCCGCGTGCGGCGGCGCTTGCGCTTGTTCCGCCTGATCTATGCGTTGATGAGCCTGCGCTACCTGCCGGGGGCCGTGCGGGCCCGGCGACAGCGTTTGCGCAATGCCCGAATGGAGTTTGACCATGCTGCATGAGGCCGCATACATCGACCTGCCCGGGGGCCTGGCGGTCGAAGCCGGCGGTCTGCCGACGGAGGCCACCTTGCTGCATTTCGCCCTGGCCTCGCCGCGGGCCGGGACGGCCGGCTGTGGCCTGGATTGGCTGGGTGGCGACCTCGCCGCCGAGAACTGGCGCGTGGACGGGGCGGTGCAAGCCGGCGGCACCGGCGATCTCACGTGGCGCCGCGCCGGCGACCTGCTGTTCCTGGCACTCGAGCAGTCCGACGACCCCGCCGCGGATCCGCGGGAGGCAGTCGAGTCCGCTTACGAGCGTTTGCTGTCGGCGGCTGCCGAAGCCGGCTGCCGCCATTTGCTGCGTGCATGGAATTATCTGCCGGCGATCAACGCCGGTGACGGCGACGCCGAGCGCTATCGCCGGTTCTGCCTGGGGCGGGCCGCTGCGCTGGAAAAGGCCGGCTACGGCCACGGCGAGTTGTGTGCCGGCACCGCCATCGGGGGCGACGAACCGCTTCTGAGAATCTACCTGTTGTGTGCCCCGGCGCCCGGAATCAACATCGAGAACCCGCGACAGGTCAGTGCCTACCGGTATCCACGGCAATACGGGCCGCGCAGCCCGTCTTTCGCCCGTGCCACGGCGGTGGCCGGGCGTGATGATTCGATATTGCTGATGGTCTCCGGCACCGCCAGCGTGGTTGGCCACCGCAGCCAGCACGTCGACGATCTCGACGGCCAGATCGACGAGGTGATCCGCAACCTCGAGACGCTGTTGTCGGAATCGGCGCAAAAGCTGGGCCGGCCGGGGCTCGCCGAATTCGACGACACCGGCCTGCTGCGCGTGTACGTGCGTTACGCCGAAGACTGGCCGGTGATCGAGCGCCGGTTGCGTGAGCGCTGGCCGGAATCGCGCCTGGCCGGATTGCGCGGTGATGTTTGCCGTTCGGACCTGCTGGTCGAGATCGAGGCGGTCAGCCGGAGCTGACGGCGGCCTCGGCGACCCCTCGGGGACATTCGGTCAGGGCCCGCGGCAGTCCGTCGAGCAGGTCTTCTTCGACCTTGCGAGCGGCCTCCGCTGTTTGTAGTTCGGTACGCGCCCTGGTCGGGGCGATCGACTGCAGTCGGAGGGCCAGGGCGTGCAGCATGTCGGCATTATCCCGCAGCCGTTTCGCCAGCATCTCTTCATTATCCGCTGCGACTTCGGTGAGTTCGCGGTTGAGGCGCACCAGCAGCGGCGAGGCCGACTGGTCGACCAGGGCGCCGGGTGCTTCGCGATCGGGCTCCACTTCGGCCCATCGTCGGAACATGGCCTGAATCTCGATGTTGATGCGCCTGAGCCGGTCGAGCTCATCGCCGTGATGCGCGAAAAAGTTCATGTCGGTCAGGCGACGGGCGAAGAAAACCAGCGCCAGCACGCCCCAGTAGTACGCGTAGTCCCAGACGGTCTTGGCGCTCATCGCCCGGAAGTGGCCGAACAGCGGATACTGGCCGCGGTAGAGCGCCAGGGAAGATTCGTAGAAGGAAAAGTAGCAGCGTTCGTAAAGGCGCGCGCGGCGCGTGATGTTCTCGCCGGCCATCTCGCGCAGCACCAGGTCGGTGACGTAGGTGTTCGAGATCGCGATGAAGTCGCTGCCGGGTGAATAGAACGGGTCGAGGAATACGCCTGCTTCGCCGGTCATCGCCCACCGTTGTCCCGAATACACGGCGCGAGCGCCATGCGAGAAATGGCGCAGGAAGCGGAAGTCCTGCAGCTCGCCGCCGGCCTCGCGGACCGCCCGGTGGCAGCGCGGCTGGTGTTCGGCCAGCCAGGCCATGGCGCCGTCGAAGGACTTGAGCGAGTCGAAGTCATGCAGGGCGTTATCGAAGACGATGCCCACGCTGGTCGAGCCTGAAGCCAGCGGAATCAGCCAGACCCAGTAACCGGCCCCCATCAGGTGGTTGGTGGAGAGCCAGCGCGGCAACTCGCTGCAGCGCGCCTGCCATGCGGCGTCTTCGCTCCAGTCGTCGATATCGATGCGTCGGTCGATGCGGAACCACACGGCCGAGCAGTGGTGGCCGTTGTCTTCGACCAGGTCGAGCTTGCGGCGCAGGCGCGAGGCGCGGCTCATGGCGTCGATGACCCAGCGCGATTCGATCACGCGCGTCTCCTCGCCCCGCTCGACGTGCACGCGCTGCGGGGCGTCGCCATCGCCGGCCAGTTCGGTACCGGTCACGCGGGCGCCGTCGACGAAATCGACCCCGAGTTCGCGCGCTCGCTCCCCCAGGTGGTTTTCGAAGATGCCGCGGTCGAGTTGGTAACTGGGCACGGTCAGCAGGTGGGCAGCGCCCAGCTCGGCCGCCTGCGCCAGGTCGTCGTGCCCGCCGGCATGAAAGAAGAAGCGCAGGCCGTACTTGCGCAGCTGGTCGCGCTTGATGTGATCGGCCAGCCCGAGAACGTTGGTGAAGTAGTCGGCGGCGATCTCGACCGTCGACTCGCCGACCTTGTGGGCGGCTTCGGGCACCGGGTGGCGGTTGCGTTCGACGACCGTGACCCGGACGCCGGCATTTGCCTGCTTCAGCTGCAGGGCCAGCGTGAGCCCGGCGAGCCCGCCGCCAAGGATGGCGACGTCGGTTTCGGCGGGAATGGCATCGTGCGTATTCATGCCCGGATTATACGGCGCCGCGCGTTGATCGCCGTGTTCGCACAACGATCGGGGCAAAATTCCCACTGCGCCGGATCCGCCACGCTTGCTAGCTTGTGCCCCGTCCACACATGCTCAGACGGGGGACATATGAACAACCCGATTACCTTGATGTTGCTGCTGGCGACCTGCCTGGTCGCCGACGTCGATGCCCAGAAGGTCTATCGCTGTCAGCTTGCCGATGGCTCCACCACGTTTTCGGACCTGCCCTGCCGCTCCGACATCGGTGAGGCGGATCGTGTCGATGCCACGCCGCACCAGGGCCACCGGGCGTCGACGACTTCGGGGGCACCGGTTTATCGATTGTCCGCGAGTGCCGATGACGGCCAAGGCTCGCAGCGGTCCCGGCCCGGGCGCTCCCGCGATGGTCAAACGCTGTCGCGCAATGAGCGACTGTCGCTGGAGCGTAAGCGCAAGGAGCTGCTGTCGGGACTCAAGCGCAGGCACCTTGACCCGAAACAGCGCAAGGCGATGATCGGCGAACTGCGCGAGGTCGACGGGAGGCTCGGAATCGAGCCGGACGATATTGTCGACATGCCCTTCCATAACCGCGAAGTGTACGAAGACCACCCGGTTTTTGGCCGATAAGGGCCGGCGTGGCCCGGCCTGCTTCAGCCGAAGCGGGCCGGGCGCGTGATCATGCGCCACAGGCCCCGGGGATAGAAGCCGGCGAGGACGATTCGCCAGAACACGAACCAGAAGATTTCCCACACGTCGCGGCCGGGGCGAAAGTAGCTGGGGCGGGCGTCTTCGCGGTAGATGCTGTCGATTTCCACCGCCAGCGCCGGATAGCCGGCCCTGGCACCATCGATGAGCATCGCGGTCTCGAAGACGAAGCCGTGGCGCCTGGCGGTCGACGGCTTGACGCGTTCGAGCAGGCCGCGCGGATAGACGCGGTAGCCGCTCTGGCTATCGGGCAGGCGCTGGCCGCTGGCCCAGGATATCCAGAAATCGGCGAAACGGTTGGCGAAACGGCGGATCCCGGGCTGGCGATGACGCTCGCGCACGCGCGCGCCCACCACCACGTGCTCGGGATGGCGTTGCGCGGCTTGCAGCAGGCGGTCCAGTTCGGCGGGGTCGTGTTGCCCATCGCCGTCGAGGGTCGCGACCCAGGCTGCCTGCGTATCGAGCGCGGCGGCGAATCCGGCAGCCAGGGCAGCGGCCTTGCCGCCGGGAGTTTCGTGGCGCAGCAAGTGAATGTCGAGGTCTCGCACGGCCTCGCCGGTTCCGTCGCTCGAGCCATCGTCGACGACGATGACCGTTTCCACCCGGTCACGCACGGCCGCGACCAGGGGGCGGATCGTGCGCACTTCGTTGTGGGCGGGGATGACCGCGGCGGTATTCATGTCGCCGGCTCGATGCGCAGCCCGGGACCTTGCCGGGCGGCCAGGCGCACGGGCCCGCGATGGTGGCCCTGGGCCAGTGCGAGCAGGTGCAGCGCGCGCGCGGCCGGATTGTCGGTGGCCCGCTCGGCCAGGCCGGCCGGCAGCGACGGGCTGTCGTCCTGGTCCAACCCCGGCTCGGGGCCGAGAACGATGGCGTCGCTGTCGTCGTCCGCCACGCCCAGCAGGAAGGCGCTGGCAAAGGGATGTCGCGCCGACCAGACGGCGCGCATCGGCCCTTCGGCCGCCGAGTCGTACACGACCAGCAGCACCGGGCGGCCGTCGGCCTGGACGCGGCTGGCGGCTTCCACCAGGCCCGCGACCAGGCTGTCGATCGCGCCGCTGAGTGCGGTGACGTCCCCGCGCACGCCCGCGCCGATCGACCAGTAGCCGGCAGCGGCGTTGTGCACCGAGTTGTGGAAACGCATCGGAGAAAGCAGGTCGGGCGTGTCGGCCAGCGTGCGGCACATGTAGTCGCTGATGGCCAGATCGCCCATGCCCGAGGTGAATACGGCGTCGGGCTGGGACGGGTCGATATGGGCTGCACGGCAGGCCTGTTCGGCAGCCGCCATGGACAGGCGCACGGTCTCCGGACAGCGCCGGCGCTCGCGCGGCGACAGCAGGGAAATGCTCGTGGCGTCGGGTTTTTCATCGCCCAGCTCGCCACCGGCGAGCACCTGCGAGAGTGCGTCGATGTCGTGCAGGCCGGGGGCGCTCAGGCCGCAGCCGAGGATGCGGAGTCTCGTGATCATGCCGCCCCCATGACCAGCGTGCAGTTCGAGCCGCCGAAGCCGAAGGAATTGGACATGACTGCATCGACTTTCTCGCGCCGGTTCTCGCGCAGGATGAACGCCGCCGCGTCCGGCTCCGGTTCGGCGCAGTTCAGGCTGGCCGGCAGGAAGCCATCGCCCAGGGCGATCAGGCTGATGACCGTTTCGGTAATGCCGGCCGCACCCAGGGTATGGCCCGTCCAGGCCTTGGTCGAGCTCGCCGGCGGTGGTGTACCGAATACGGTCTTCAGCGCCATGGTTTCGATGCGGTCGTTCATGGGCGTGGCGGTGCCGTGGCAGTTGACGTAGCCGATGCGCTCCGGCGCCAGTCCGCCGCGCTCCAGGGCATGTCGCATGGCTGCGATGGCGCCGGCGCCCTCGGGGTGCGGCGAGGCCATATGGTGCGCGTCGGAGGTCTCGCCCCAGCCCAGCAGGCAGCCCAGTGACGCCTCGGGGTCGCGCTCGACGATGGCGAAACCGGCGGCCTCGCCCAGGTTGAGGCCATTGCGGTCGCGGTCGAATGGCCGGCAGGGCCCGGGGGAGACCAGCTCCAGCGAATGGAAGCCGTAGAGTACCGACAGGCACAGGCTGTCGACGCCGCCGACCACGGCCGCGTCGGCCCAGCCGGACTCGATCAGACGCGCGGCGGTCGCGAAGACCTTGGCCGAGGACGAGCAGGCGGTCGAGACTGTCTGCACCGGCCCGTTCAGGCCCAGTGCCGCGGCGACGAAGGCTGCCGATGTGTGCGGCGTGTGCACCCAGGGCATGACGTGCTCGGGGCGGAAGCGGCCGGCCTCGTCGAGGTCGCGGTAGGCGGCTTCGGTGCTGCTGATGCCTGCCGTCGAGGTGCCGATCACGCAAGCGATGCGTTCAGGCCGGTGGCGCTCGAGGAGGGCGGCGGCGCGTTCCCGGAACCCGTCCTGGTCCAGGGCCAGCGATGCCAGCTGGTTGTTGCGGCACTGAAAGCGCGACAGGTCGCCTTCGAGCGTCACCTCCTCGACGCCGTCAACGCGACCGATCCAGGTATCGAGCGAGCAATTCGGGTAGTCGTTGGCCCGCAGCCCGCTGCGACCGTCGATCAGGGCCGTGCGCAGCGCGTCGAGCCCGGTGCCGGCGGCACAGGTCAGGGTCATTGCAGCGATATGCAGGTTGTTCATGCGGATTCGGGATATTCCAGGCCGCCGCGCGGGCCGTGTCCAAGGGGTGCGCCAGTATAGGCAGGGTGGCGACCGGTCGCAATCACGATACGGCAAGGACTATGATGGCGCCTGTCCGAATCGTCCCTGAAGTTGCGATGAGTACCGTCTCCGGCCTGACACTGCGAGGTGTCCTGACCGACCCGGCCCTGCGCGAATCCCTCCTGGCCAGCACGCTGATGCTGTTGGCCAGCGCCGGCTTGTCGTTTCTCGGCGCCTGGGTCTGGGTTTTGTGCCAGGCCCTTCGTCGACCCGGCCCGTTGCCGGTCGACTGGTTGGTCGTGTGCGGGCACGTGCTGGAACAAGGCCGACCATCGCCCGTGTACCGGCAACGTTTGCGTCAAGCGGCCTGCCTGGCGGATGCGGACCCCGGTCTGCAACTGCTTCTGGCCGGTGGTGGCGAACCCTCTGAAGCAGCGGTGGGCCGTGACTGGCTGGTGTCAGAGGCGGGTATCGACGCCGGTCGCATTCACCTCGAGGAGCTTTCGACCGATACCTTCGCCAACCTGCGTCACGCGCGCGGACTGCTGCCCTCCGAAGCCAGGCTGGGCCTGGTCACGAGCCGTTTTCATCTGGGCCGCGTGCTGGTCTATGCCCGACAGCTCGGTCTCGATGCCGTGCCTTTGCCGGCCGAGCCGCGCTGGCGCTTTACATCCGGCAACCTCGCCGCCAGTTTCCGCGAGGCGGCCTTCCTTTGCTGGTTCGTCTGCGGCCGGGCCTGGGCGCGTCTGGCGCAGCGGGAGCCCCTTCTCGAGCGTCTCCGCTGACGTTTTTCGGTATGCCGCCGACGTAAAGGGACAGGGGGCGTTCGGGGCATCCTTTCGCGAAATGGCCCAGAACGTGAAGCTGTTCACTCTTCGAGTCGGGTGAAACCTTCCTTCGGGTGATGCCTTGCAGCGCTGGCACGCTAGTTGCATATTGATTCCCAGGCAATGTTTTGAACATCAATCCAAGGAAGGAGAACGAGCATGTGGGGATGGCAAAATATCGATAACAACGCGCGTCTCGATGATTATCTGGCCGTCCTGGATGTCGGTATTCGATTCGCCTTCCAGCCGCTGGTCGACGAAGGCAGCGGCGAAACCATCGGTCACGAAGCCCTGGTGCGGGGATGCAGGGGCGAGTCCCCGGCACAGATCATCGCTTCGGTACGGCCGGAAAATCTCTTCTACTTCGATCAGGCCTGCCGGCTGGGTGCCATCCGCGAGGCCAGCCGTCTCGGCCTGACAGGCGATCTCCATATCAATTGCACCGAGGTCGATCCGGAGAACCTGGAGGCCGCGCTGTCATCCACGGCGGACGCCGTCGAGGCCAGCCGCTTCAAACCGCAGCAGATCGTGCTGGAGTTCAACTCACTCGAGCGGCTGGGCAATCCGCGCCAACTCGCGCGCGTCCGGGCTCGGGCCAACGATTTCGGATTTCGCGTGGCCGCCGACAATTTCGGCACGGGCGAGGCCGGCCTCAAGCGCCTGGCCGTGCTGCGTCCGGAGTACGTCAAGCTCGATCGCGAGCTGATTGCCGGCATCGATGGCAGCCTGCGGCGCCAGGCGATGGTCTTGGGTGTGGTGGCCAGCTGCAAGGTGCTCGGCATCGTGCCGATCGCATCCGGCGTCGAGCGTGAGTCCGAACTGGCCTGGCTGCGTCGTGCGGGCGTGGAGCACTTCCAGGGTTATTATTTCGGTCACCCCGAGCTGGTCGAAGAGGACGAAGAGGAACACAACTTCCACCCGGCCGGCGAAGTCGGCCTGGACCTCAGTGCCTGTGCCGCTTGATCAGTTTGTCGATGACTGAATCCAGGTCGCTTCCCGCGGACTGAAGACACACAAGCAGGTGATAGAGAAGGTCCGCGGCTTCCGAATCCAGTTCCTCGCGCTCTCCGGCGGCCGCGGCGAGCGCGACTTCCACGCCCTCCTCCCCGACTTTCTGGGCACAGCGTTTGGTGCCCTCGGCCATTAGCCGCGCGGTGTAGCTCTGTTCCGGATCCGTTCCCGCCCGTGAGCGTATTGTCCGCTCGAGCCCGGCCAGGAAGCCGACGTGCGGGAAATGGATATCGCCGAAGCAGGTGTCGGTGCCGGTATGGCAGGTCGGGCCGTGCGGCCGGGCCAGCACCAGCAGGGTGTCGCCATCGCAATCGCCCAGCACATCGACCAGTTCGAGGTGATTGGCCGAGGTTTCGCCCTTTGTCCACAGGCGCTGTTTGCTGCGCGAGAAGAAGGTGACGCGGCCGCTCGCCCGGGTGGTCTCCAGCGCCTCGGCATTCATATAGCCGAGCATCAATACACGCCCGTCGTCGGCGTCTTGCACGATGGCAGGTAAAAGGCCGTCTCCTTTGCTCCAGTCGAGATCTTCGAGGTCGTGTTGATTGGTCATGTCTTTTGGGATCCGATAAATGTTTCAGGGTTCAGGGTTCAGGGTTCAGGGTTCAGGAGCGGGAGGCGATGGCTGCTGGCGCGCTGCTCATGGAAGTCTCCAGTTCCCGATAATCCATCCAAGCCTGATCGAAGCCTTCCGGAACCCCGAACCCCGAACCCGGAACCCCAATCCGTTCATTCAACTTCGCACCACCACTTGATGCTGGTGGAGCCAGGTCTTGAGCTCGGGGATGGCGATCTGGCCGGAGTGGAAGACGGTCGCGGCCAGGGCGCCGTCGACGTCGGCTTCGGCAAATGCCTGGAGGAAGTGCTCGGGCGCGCCGGCGCCGCCGGAGGCGATCAGTGGTACCCGGCAGATGCTTCGCACGGTCGAGAGTTGTTCGATGTCATAGCCTTCGCGCACGCCGTCGGAATCCATGCAGTTGAGCACGATCTCGCCGGCGCCCAGGCGCTGGACTTCGGTCACCCAGCTGAGCGTGTCGCGTCGGGGATCGACCATGTTGTCGGGGTCGCCGGTGTACTGGCGTACGCGCCAGCGGCCGTCCTCGCGGATGGAATCGATGCCGGCGACGACGCACTGGGAACCGAATGCGTCGGCCAGCTCACCGATCAGCGCCGGCCGCTCCAGGGCCGGCGAGTTGACCGAGATCTTGTCGGCGCCGGCATGCAGCACCGCGCGGGCGGTGTCGACGTCACGAATCCCGCCGGCCACGCAGAAGGGAATGTCGATGGCTCTCGCCACGCGCTCGACCCAGGCGATGTCGACGCTGCGCTTTTCGGGGCTGGCGCTGATGTCATAGAAGACAAGTTCGTCGGCGCCGGCGTCGCGGTAGCGCTCGGCCAGCGCCACGATATCGCCCATGTCGCGGTGGTTGCGGAAGCGCACGCCCTTGACGACCCGCCCGTCGCGCACATCCAGGCAGGGGATGAGCCTTACCGCGACCATTTGGCGATCTCGCTCAACTGCACGCGGCCCTCGAGCAGGGCGCGGCCGACGATGCAGCCGGCCACGCCGGTCTGGGCCACTTCGACCAGGTCCGCATCCGAGCCGATGCCGCCGGACGCCTGGACCGCCAGGGATGAGAATCGGTCACAGACCGACTCATACAGCGTCAGCGAAGGCCCGGCGAACATCCCGTCGCGCTCGATATCCGTGCAAAGCAGGTGCTGAAGTCCGGCATCGACCAGTCGGTCGAGCAGGGTGAACAGATCGATCTTGCCCGACTCGGTCCAGCCGGCCGCACGCGGCATCCAGCCGCCGTCGATTCCCTGGCTCACATCGAGGCCGGCGACGATGCGCTCGCCCTGCGGTCCGGCCAGCCATGCCGCCACGGTTTCGGGCTCGCGTACGCACAGGCTGCCGATGACCACGCGATCGGCACCGGCGTCGAGCCGGCGCTGGAAATCCTCGCGCGAGCGCACGCCGCCGCCGGTCTGCACGGCGACGTCGAGTTCGCTGCACAGGCGCTCGATGGTGGCCAGGTTCGCTTCACCGCCCGTGCGGGCGCTGTCGAGATCGACGACGTGAATCAGCGACGCACCGGCGTCGGCATAACGCTTCGCCAGCGCTAGCGGATCGTCGTCATAACGCGTCTCGCGCTCATAATCGCCCTGCTGCAGACGCACCACACGCCCGCCTCGCAGGTCGATGGCGGGTATCAACTTCATGAAAAGAATTGTTCACAGATGAACACAGATGAACACAGATGAAAAACATCCATGACAGCGCTCGAGCCCCTGGTGCGAGCTTTGGGCAAGCGAAACTCCGTTCGGCGTTCTATGTTTATGCAGTATCTGTGTTTATCTGTGTTCATCTGTGGACCATTATCTTTTTCAGGTTCTAAGGAAATTGCGCAGGATGCGCGCGCCGGCAGTGGCGGACTTCTCCGGATGGAATTGGCAGGCGGCAAAGTTCTTGTGGCGCACCACCGCCGCGAAGCGCTGGCCGTGTTCGCTCACGGCGACCGCGTGTTCGACCGGTGCGGCATAGCCGTGCACGAAGTAATACCACTCGCTGCCGTCGAGGCCTGCGGCCAGCGGGTCGTCGGCCACCCAATCGACCTGGTTCCAGCCCATGTGCGGCAGTCTCAGGCTGTTATCGACCTGGAGCCTGCGTACTCGCCCGGGGATCAGGCCCAGGCAGTCGACGTCGCCTTCCTCGGACGAGTCGAACATCAGCTGCAGGCCCAGGCAGATGCCCAGCACCGGTTGGCTCAACCCCTGGATCACTTCGACCAGCCCGGCCTCGCGCAGGGCGTTCATCGACCAGGCCGCCGCACCCACGCCGGGCAGGATCACCCGCTCGGCCGAGCGGATGACATCCGCATCGCGCGTGAGCACCGACTCGACGCCGAGCCGGCCGAGGGCGTGCTGAACGGAGCCGAGGTTCGCGCCGCCGGAATTGATTACGGCGATGGTCATAACCGGCCCCGAAAAGGAAATTTCTCGCAAAGGCGCAAAGGCGCAAGGGACGCAAAGGAAAATGAATTGAATTGATCAAATGCTTGCCCCGGCAATAGCAATAGGGCATTGATCAAGAAAGCCCTTGTTGAGTTTTTCCTTTCTTTATTACTTTGCGCCTTAGCGCCTTTGCGAGAACAAACCGAGCTTTGAATTGGCATTACAGCACCCCCTTGGTCGACGGGGTGCCCGAGCCGGTGCGGGCCAGGGCCGGCCGCAAGGCTCTCCCCACTCCTTTGAAACAGGCCTCCACCATGTGATGGGTGTTCTCGCCTTCGACCTTGACGTGGATGGCACAGCGCAAAGCCTGGGCCAGGGAGGCGAAGAAGTGTTCGACCATTTCGGTGTGCAGGCCGCCGACCGACTCGCGCGGGAAATCGGCGTCGAAGACGATGGCAGGGCGGCCGGACAGGTCGACGGCGACTTGCGCCAGCGACTCATCCATCGGCAGCAGGAAGCCGTAGCGGCCGATGCCGCTGCGATCGCCGAGCGCCTTGTCGAGTGCGGCGCCCAGCGCCAGCGCGCAGTCCTCGACGGTGTGGTGTTCGTCGACCTCGAGATCCCCTTTGCATTCCAGTGAAAGCGCGAAGCCGCCGTGGGCGGCGACCTGCTCTAGCATGTGGTCGAAGAAGCCGATGCCGGTCCCGATCGAGGACGGTCCCGCCGCGTCGAGGTCCACGCGAACCGCGATATCGGTTTCACGCGTTTTCCGCCGCACCTCGCCGATGCGCGCGGTTTGGAGCAGTGCGCGGGCGACGCCCGGCCAGTCCAGGCCATCGGTACCGATGCGAAAACCGCGCAGTCCCATGTTGCCGGCCAGCTCCAGGTCGGTTTCGCGGTCGCCGATGACGGCCGATTGTTCCCGGTCGAGTTCGGGGTCGCGCAGGTAGTCGAGCAGCATGCCGATACCCGGCTTGCGGGTGGGCGCGTTGTCTTCGGGCAGGGTCGAGTCGATGTGTATGGCGTCGAATGTGATGCCCTGGCTTTCCAGGATCTGCAGCAGCAACGCTTGCGGCCCGCGGAAGTCGGCTTCGGGAAAGGCCTCGGTGCCCAGGCCATCCTGGTTGCTGACCATGACGAAGCGGAAGCCGGCGTCCCTGAGCTTCAGCAGCGCCGGAATCACGCCCGGCATCAGCCGGAACTTGCCGAGGGAATCGACCTGCTCGTCTTCGGGCTCTTCGATCAGGCAACCGTCGCGGTCGATGAAAAGAATCTTTTTCATGGCTTCCAGGCCTGCAGAAATTCGATAAAGGTGGTGTTTTCTTCGGGCGTGCCCAGGGTAATGCGCACGCAGTTGGCCAGACCCGGCTGGCTGGACTGATCGCGCAGGCGAATGCCGCCGGCTGCCGCGTCGCGCACCAGTTTGGCGCCGTCGTCGGCGCGAACGAGTACGAAATTGGCCTCGCCGGGCCACACGCGCCGGATCGATGCGTGTGCCTCGAGCGCCTGGACCAGGCGGCGCTTGTCGTCCATCAACAGGTCAAGCTGTTCGCGCCGGGCGGCGACGGACTCGGGTTCGAGTACGGCCTCGGCGGCCGCTACCGCCGGGGTGGGCAGTGGATAGGGCGGGATGATGCGCCGCAGCAGTTCGATCACCTCTGCTGATGCAATCAGCGCACCGAGGCGGCAGCCGGCCAGTCCGAAGGCCTTCGACAGGGTGCGCAGCACGACCAGATTGGGCTGCTGCTGGACCCGCGTGGCCAGCGACGGGCGCTCGGAAAATTCGATGTAGGCCTCGTCGAGCACGACCAGGCCTTGCTCGGCCCGCTCCCGTGCCAGCGCAAGCACGGTTTCAGCCGCCAGGCCGTTGCCGGTTGGGTTGTTGGGTGAGCACAGGAACAGCAGTTTTGCCGGCGCGGCCGCGGACAGGCCCTCGAGATCGAGCTCGAAGTCTTCCGCGGTCTCGATCAGCGGGACTTCCTGCAATCTCGCGCCCTGGATGCGCGCCGACAGCGCGTACATGCCGAAACACGGCGGGCAGGTGATCACGCCGTCCTGGCCTGGGCGGACGAAAACGCGGTTGAGCAGGTCGATGCCCTCGTCGCTGCCGCGGGTCAACAGCAGGTTTTGTTCGTCGATTCCGTAATACTTTGCCAGCTTGTGCTTGAGCGCGGCCGGTTGCGGTTCGGGATAGCGGTTGAGTGCCAGGCCGGCATCGCCTTCCGGCGGCCAGGGGTTTTCGTTGGCGTTGAGCAGGATGCCGGCGCTGTCGGCCAGGGCCCGCGCCGAGGCATAGGGTTGCAGGGCCCGGATTTCCGCGCGTGCCAGGTCGGCGATGCTCATTCCGATGTCTCCACGAGCCGATCGAGTCGCATCTGGATGGCCAGGCGGTGAGCGTCGAGGCCTTCGTGCGCGGCCAGCCGCGCACCATCCGGCCCCAGCGTGCGCAGGCCCTCGGGCGTGGCTTCCTGCACCGTCATACGGCGCATGAAGTCGGTCAGCGACAGGCCGGCGTATGAGCGCGCCCAGCCGCCGGTCGGCAGCACGTGGTTGGTGCCGGAGATGTAATCGCCCAGGGCCTCGGGCGTGTAGTGGCCGAGGAAGACCGAGCCGGCGCTGGTGATGTCGTTACACAGTTCGCGTGCATTGTCCGTGGCGATGATCAGGTGTTCCGGAGCGTAGTCATTGGCGACCCCGACCGCCTCGGCGAGCCGTTCGACGACGATGACGGCGCCGTGTTCGAGCGCCCGGCCGGCGGTTTCGGCGCGCGGCAGTTTGGCGCTGAGGCGTTCCAGGGAAGAGACGACGTCGCGGGCGAGCACCGCGGAGTCGGTGACCAGGAAGACCTGCGAGTCCGGACCGTGCTCGGCCTGGCTGAGCAGGTCCATGGCGATAAAGTCGGCTTCGGTCGACTCGTCGGCGATCACCATCACTTCCGACGGACCGGCGGGCAGGTCCATGGCCGCGCCGGCGGGATCCTGTGCAGCCTGGCGCTTGGCTTCGGCCACGAAACGGTTACCCGGGCCGAACACGCGCACGACCTTCGGGACCGATTCAGTGCCGTAGGCCATGGCCGCGACAGCCTGCGCCCCGCCGGCGACCAGCACGGTATCGATCTCGAGGCGATGGGCGATATAGCGCACCGCGGCGTCGGCGCGGCCGTCCGCGCCCGGCGGCGTGGCAAGAACGATCTTGCGGCAACCGGCCAGCCGGGCCGGTACGCCCAGCATGACGGCGGTCGAGGGCAGCGGGGCGGTACCAGCGGGCACGTACAGGCCGACCGGATCGAGTGCGCGCCAGCGCGCCTCGCAGGTTACGCCCTTCGCGGTTTCGACGACCAGGTCTTGCGGACGGGCCGCTTCGTGGAAACGCGTGACGGTGCCGATGGCGGTGTCGATAGCGCCGACCAAGGCCGGGTCCAGCTCTTCCCCGGCCGAGTCCAGGTCTGCGTTCGAGGCGAGCAGTCGTTCCGGTGCGCGGCCGTCGAACGTTCGGCCATAGTCCAGGACGGCCCGGTCGCCATCGCGGCGCACCGTCTGCATGATGGCCTCGACGCTGTCGCGCAGTTCGGCGGTGGTTTCCAGGGCCGGACGCGCAAGCAGTCGCTCGCGTTCTGGCTGCTCGAGCTCGTTCCAGGCGACGATTGTCATGACAAACTTCATGCCAGCATCTTCTCCACGGGCAGCACCAGCACGGCCGAAGCGCCGGCGGCCTTGAGCTCCTCGAGGTGTTCCCAGAACACTTGCTCGGTGCAAACGGCGTGCACCGCGACGCGGTCGTCCTGGCCTTCCAGCGGCAGGATGGTGGGCGACTCGGCGCCGGGCAGGATCGACGAGATCTCGGCCAGGCGCGATCGCGGGGCGTGCAGCATCACGTACTTGGTCTCGGCGGCCTGCTGAACGCCCTGGATGCGGGTGAGCAGCTTGGCCAGCAGGGTCTCGCCTTCGTCGTCGATTCTCTGCGGGCAGCGATAGAGCGCGGCCTGGCTGGTCATGACCGGCTCGATCGCTTTCAGGTGGTTTGCCCTGAGCGTGGTGCCGGTGGAGACGAGGTCGACGATGGCGTCGGCGGTGCCGAGGCTGGGTGCGATCTCGACCGCGCCGTTGAGCATCACGATGTCGGCCTCGACGCCGTTGTCTTCGAGAAAACGGCGGGTGAGCTGCGGATAGCTGGTGGCCAGGCGCTTGCCGGCTAGGTCGGCGATGGAAGTCGCCGTCGAGTCTTCGGGCACGGCGAGTTTGAGCTGGCAATGGCCGAAATCGAGCGCCCCCAGGCTTTCGAGCTTCACGCCGGGCCTGCCCTGGCGCGCTTCCAGCAGTTTTTCCTCCGCCACGTTTTCGCCGACGATGCCGAGCTGGCACACGCCCTCGATCAGCAGGCGCGGAATGTCGTCGTCACGCACCAAAAGCAGGTCGACGGGCAGGTTGCGGCCGTACCAGAACAGCTTGTCCTTGCTGCGCGCGAAATGCAGGCCGGAGCGCTCGAGCAGGTTGAGCGACTTGTCGGCCAGGCGGCCGGACTTCTGGATAGCGATCTGTATACGGTTCATTAGAAACTCTTTGTTATCGATTCAATTTCGGTGGTTTCGTCTTTGACCAAAGCACGAAATCCGAAGCACCAAATTCGAAGGAAATCCGAAATTCCAAATCCGAAACAACCACCGTTCAGGCTCGTTTCCATATTTCATGCTTCGAGCTTGTTTCGGATTTGGTGCTTCGGATTTCGAATTTGCGTTGCGCGCCTTCTTTTCATTTCCCGCCGTGCTTTATGCGTTCGAGAGCCATGCGGTACCCACCATTGCCATTCTCCAGGTAGCGCGCAACGCGTCCGATGGTTGTCACACTCACGCCGGTCAGGTCGTGGATCTCGCGGTAGGGCTTGCCCTGGTCGAGATAGCGCACCACGCGCCAGCGGTCGACCAATGCCTCCAGCTCGGCCGGGGTGGTCAGGTCCTTGAGCAGGGCGCGCATTTCTGCGGGCGTGCGCATGGCCATCAGCGCCTCGGCCAGGCTGGAACGGGCGGCGCGGTTGGCCTGCATGTGTTGTGGTTCGTGCTGTTTCATGTCCGATCAATGTAATAACATGCTATTACATTAACATGATCATGTGAACATGCCAACAAGTCTGGCAATCCGGCAGGAAGGTGGAGAGTCTGAAGGCGTTGATGCGTTGCAGGGGTGGGTGACGAAATTCGTCAGCCGCGACCATAGCCGTCGGGATCGCGGCGATAGGGCTCTCGCTGGTAATCGCGCAGCTTGCGGGCTCGGCAGGTGGTCAGGTGACGGTCGCGCTCCTCCACGCGCTGGTAGGCGCGGCGCGGCGCGGCGCGCAGCGCCCAGCGGTAATGAACTTCCCAGTCCAGGGTCCAGCGCTGGCCGGTAAAGCCGCAGACCATCTCGCGGGCCTCCTGGGCCTGGCGCATGGATTCATTGGCGTACCAGTAGGCCAGCCGATGCTGCGGGTGCTCGAGACGAAAATACTCGCTTGACGGCGGCCAGCCGTGCTGGCCGAGCGGCGGGCGCGCCAGGCTTTCGTTGCCGGCCATCAGGGCCATCAGTGCGGCCCCAAGAATCAGGGGCGCGAAACCGGAGATCGAGAGAACACGATTCATGTCAGCATTATCCGCTCGTCCACTGAACCCATTCTGAACTTCTAACTTGCCGGTGGCGTGGGGTCGATCCTGCCGGGCCTGCGCCAGCGAGCACGAAGCGTGATCCACAGTACGCCGCCGAGCACCAGCGCGCCCCCCGTGAGCAGGCGCGGCCCGGGCCGGTCCCCCCAGAACAGAATGCCGAGCAAGACGGCGAGAATCGGCACGAGCAGGAGATAGGGGGTGATCCGGTTGACCTCGTGTCGCTGGATCAGCCAGTAGAAGCCTCCGTGGCCGATGATCGAGGCGGCCACGGCCGAATAAGCGACCGCGAACCAGACCTCCGGACTTTCCGTCGTGAGACGCACTACGTCAGACGGGGTCTCAAGCAATATTGCAAGCAGTCCCAGGGGCGGGAGCGAGAGCAATGCATTCCATGCCTGGAAGCTGAAAACCCCGATCCCCTTGATCCGGCGCATCAGGATGGTGCCGGTCGCCAGCGACAGGGCGGAGCACAATACCAGGGCCATGACGTCGAGCTGTGCGAGGACGAGTGGATCCAGCCCCATGACGAGTACGCCGCCGAAAGCGACCAGAATGCCGCTGGTGGTGCGCCAGCCGATGCGTTCGCCCAGCAGCAGTACCGCCATCAGGGTCGCAAGCGGGACGTAAATCTGCATCAACAAGGCAATCGAGGAAACGTCCTCCGAGCGCCCTAGCGCCAGAAAGACCAGGCCGAAGTGAATCGCCCCCATGCACCAGCAGCAGGCCAGCAGGGTCAACCACTGGTCGCGCTGGGGCACCCGAAGGAATGGGATGAGCAATACCAGAACCAGGGCGAAGCGCACGACCGTGAACGTTACCGGCTCGAGAATGCGGACCGCCCAGGCGGCGGCAAGGAAATTGCCCGCCCAGAGCAGGCAGATAAACAGCAGAAAAGCGAAATGACGGGCGGGCATGGCGGGAATTGCGGCTCAGCGGCGGACTATTGTGCCCACGAATGACGCTGGATGTCAGACGGTGGACGAAAACTGTCACTTGTCGGGTAGAAATTGCCCAAAAAACACTTGTCAGACGCAAAAAAGGCGGTTTATCCCGGTTTGGCACGGCTCCTGCATGTATGTCAGTGAACGCAAATACTGACACAAGGTGCCACCCATGGCAGAACAAATCCGAGCCGCCGAACAGGAACAAGACGTGGAACTGGCCGACCACGGTGACGAAAAAGGATTCGACAACCTGCTTGCCGACGAAGTCGTCGTCGAGTGGCTGATGCAGCTGGAGCAGGAACAGAACCTGCGCGCTGTCGCCGGCTGAAAGCCGGCACCCGACCAGAATTCGGGAAGGGGAACCCGCGGTGCATTTCGATGCACCTGCCTAGCCGGCCAGCCGCATCGGCCGGATGCCGACGCCCGCCTTCACGGTGGGCGTTTGCTTGTCTGCTAGTCTCATAGCCTGAATGCAATCTGCATTGCTGCCAGGGCAATCAATACATGGAATTATGGGTCGCTTTACTGGGCTGTGGCGCCGTCATGCTCGTCCTCTGGCTGTGGCAGATTCGCTCCAAACGCGCCGACTGGGTGGATGCAGCGTGGGCACTGTTGATCGGCCTGCAGGCGATTGCCTTTGCAGTCGTCGGTGATGGGGCCGTCGAAAAACGCTTGCTGGCCGTATTGCTGGCTGCCATTTGGTCCAAGCGGCTCGCCGCTCACCTGATCCGGCGCCTGGCCGCCCAGGATGAGGAGGACGGGCGTTACCAGGCGATGCGAGCGCACTTCGGTCAACGCGCAAACCTGTTCTTTTTCTTCTTCTTTCTGGTGCAGGCGGTCGTCGCCTGGTTGTTCGCACTGCCCGCCTGGGTGGTCGCCAATGATCCGTCTCCCGCGCTCAATGGCTGGGTGATCGCAGGCGTCGCGATCTGGTTTGTCAGCCTGGCCGGAGAATCGCTGGCTGACCGACAGCTTGCCGCCTTCAAGGCCGATGCCGCGAATCGGGGCAAGGTCTGCCGCGCCGGGTTGTGGCGCTATTCTCGCCATCCCAACTACTTCTTCGAATGGCTGCACTGGTTCAGCTACCCGCTGGTCGCCATGGGCGCGCCCCACCAGTGGCTGGCCTGGCTGGGGCCGGTGGTGATGCTGTTGTTCCTGTACCGCGTTTCGGGGATACCCTACACCGAGAAACAGTCGCTGAAATCGCGCGGCGACGCCTACCGGGAGTACCAGCGAACGACGTCACCCTTTGTTCCGTGGCCGCCGAAGGAATAGGTTAGGTTTGAGCGCTTGCGGGCGCTTTGTGTGGCCGGGGCGCCGTTCTTGCTGTTCGTAACTAGTGAATAGTGAATAGTAAATAGTAAATAGAAAAGACAGCTCTCGACCCACTGTCGCTTGGCTCTTTTCCCTATTTTCTTCTCTCTATTCACGAAAGACCAATCGCCCCGCACACGATTGCAAGGGCTGACAACCTCCCGCGTCAGGGCAACTCCGCCCGACCGAGGTAATTGGTATCCGTCCCGAACCAGATGCTGTTCGTCTCGGCGTCGAAGACCATGTGGCGCACGGTGCCGCCGCCGCTGGGGACTTCGCCCATGGCGAAGAAAGACTCCGTTTCCGGATCGAAGCCGACGAAGCGGTTGGGATCCTGCCAGGTTTCCACGAACCAGACTCGGCCCTTGTCGTCGGCGGCCATGGCGTAAGCCCCTGACTTGTCCTCTCCGGGCATGCGCCACTCGGTGATCTCCCGGCTTTCGGGATCAAGGTGGCCCAGATAACCCTTGTTGTAGTCGCCGTAATAAAGTCCCGTGTCTGTCAGAGCCAGGCGTCGTGGGCGCGCATCTTCGCGCGGTAGTTCAATCTCGGTCAGTTCGAACGATTCGGCGTCGACGCGGCCCAGTTTGTTGGTGCCGAACAGGGCGACCCAGGCGTTGTCATTGTCGTCGAGCACGATGCCGTAGGGCCGTGAGCGCTTCTCACTGACGCCCACCAGCTCGATTTCGCCGCTGTCGCGGTCGTAGCGGCCGATGTGATTGCTCCACTGCGAAGTGAACCAGATCCGACCGCTGGAGTCCTCGATCAGGGTGTGTGGATCGGCGGCGCGCTCTTCGGGGGTTGCGACCTGCTCGATATCGCCCGATTCCGGATCGAGCTTCCCCAGGTGTGCCGCGCGATTGCCCGCGTACCAGATCTCCTGGTCTTCGGTCACGATCACGTTGTGCGGTCCGGCGCCCTCGGGCAGATCGTATCGCTTGAAATCTTCCGTATCCGGGTCGAAAACGGCAACGTAGTCGTCGCCCTGCCCGACGAACCAGATGCGGTCGTCCGCGGCGACGTCGGGATCCCGCGGGCGGCTGGACTCCCACGGAACCTGCCATTCGCGGATTTCGACTTCGGCAACGGACTCGTCGTCCTGCGCTACCGCTCCGGTGCTCATGAGGGCGATCAACAAGGGAATCAGGAAGTTGCGCATATCGGGTCTCCTGCCAGTTCCGTCTATCGGTCCATCATACACACGCCCGTGGCTGGACAATCAAGTCGATCGACCTACCCCGACGTGAAGATCAGCTTTGGCCGGTTGTAGAGCGTGCCGGCCACTGCGGCCAGGAGGCCGGCCAGTGCCGAGGTCGTGCCAATGGACAGTCCGAACCAGGCCCAGTTGACCGCTTCGCCGCGGACCAGCTCGAGTATCAGCACGTTCTGGCTCAGAAGCGGGATCAGTGTCATCCAGGTCTCGGCTCGGCTGGGATCGATCAGGATCCAGAAGCTCGGGATCATGGGAATGAGGACGACCATGCCCATGTAGCTCTGCGCCTCGCGGAAGCTCTTGGCGAACGAGGCCAGGATGGTCAGGAGCGCGGCGGCCAGAAGGGCGGCGGGGGCGACCAGCAGGAAGGCCAGTGCGGCAACCCGGAAATCGAGGTTGAGTGCCACGTCCATGGCGGCAACGGGGAGGAAGCCCATGGCGTAGACGAAAGCCACGAGACCCAGTGCCAGGGTGGCAAGCGCAAAGAAAGTCGTCGCGCAGAGCTTGCCGGTCATGATCTGCCAGCGCGGCAGCGGATTGATCAGCAGCGGCTCGAGCGATTTGCGTTCGCGCTCGCCGGCGGTGGTGTCGATGGCCATGTGCATGGAGCCCATGAACACCGTGATCAGGATGAAGTAAGGCAGGAAGGCCAGCACGGCGCCGCCGCGTGATTCGGGCGTGGACAAGTCGGTGACCTTGGCGTTGATCGGCCGGGTGACTTCCGGATGCACACCCCGCAACTGCAGCCGTAACTGGCTGATCTGTTGGCTGTAGCCGTTGAGGTAGGAGCGCACCCGGCTGATTGTGGTGCCGGTGTAGCGCCGTGACTGGTCGGCAATGATCTCCACGGTGGCCGGCCGGCCCGCTTCCCAGTGCTCGGCGAAGTCCGGGCCGATGCGCAGGATGACTTCCTCGTCCTCATTGCGCACGGCGGCCTCGGGCTCTTCCGGCGGCTCCTCGATCTGCACGCCTCGACGCTCAAGAAAGCCAACCAGGTTGGGGGCATTTTCGGCGCCGATGACGGGCAGTTCGAGCTGGGACTCCGCGCGCTCGGCCGCCTGGCTGGCCATGAAGGAAATCATGACTGCGAAGATCACCGGCCCCATCAGCGGGCCGATGACCAGGGTGTTGAGGATGACCCGCCGGTCTCGGAAATTGTCGAGCAGTTCCTTGAAGAAAACGGCGTTCATGCGAGCAGTCCTTCGGCGGATCCGATGAGTTTGACGAAGGCGTCTTCGAGGTTGGCCTCACCCGAGCGGGCCAGCAGTTCGTCGGCCGTGCCTTCGGCGGCTACCTTGCCGTCGGCGATGATGACGATGCGATCGCACAGGGCGGCGACCTCCTGCATGATGTGCGTCGATAAAACCACGCAGCAGCCCTTCGCTTTCAACTGGCGCAGGAATTCGCGCAGCGCGCGAGTGGTCATCACATCGAGTCCGTTGGAGGGCTCATCGAGCAATACGGTGCGCGGGTCGTGAATCAATGCCCGGGCGATGGCGACCTTGACGCGCTGGCCCTGGGAGAAACCGGTGGTGCGACGGTCAATGAACTCGTCCATCCCCAGGATGCCGACCATCTCGTCGATGCGGCGCTCGATGTCGGCCTTTCCCAGCCCGTGCAGCTTGCCGTAGTAGCGGATGTTTTCGCGCGCGGTCAGACGGTCGTAGAGACCGCGCGAATCCGGAACGACCCCGAGCGCGCGCTTGATCGAAAGCGGCTGCTCCTGCGGGTCGATCCCGTCGACGCGCATGTGGCCCGACTCCGGGCTCAGCAGGGTATAGAGCATGCGCAGCGTGGTGGTCTTGCCCGCGCCGTTGGGGCCGAGCAGGCCCGTGATCTCACCGTCGCGAGCGGTAAAGCTGATGTTGTCGACGGCAACGACCTTGCCCTTGTTGAAGGTCTTGCGGAGATTGTTGGCTTCGATCATGGCGCCGGTCCGAGCAGGTCGAGGAAAAAGGGTTCGTGGCCAATGCGGTCCATGCACTCGATGTCGAGCCCGCCCATGCTGGCCTCGCGCACGAACTCCGTAGCGATCGAGCTCATGCAGGGGTTGGTCAGCACGATATGCCCGCGGCCGTCCGCCACCAGGTGGCGGCTGTCGGAATATTGCTCGGCGGCCTCCTCACCGTATTCCGGCGGTGTGACCGGGTCGAGCTCGCCGGACAGCAACAGCACCGGCACGTCGGCGTCGAAGGGCTGGTGGAAATCGGCGGGTGTATCACCGACCGGCCACCAGTCGCAGACCTGCTCGTAGATCTCGGTCATGCTGTCGCCCAGCAGGGTTTCGGACTGATCGACGTCTTTTGGCCAGACCGGCCAATCCTCGCTGCAGCCGACGGCGAAATTCAGCCCGATCGCGATCATGTCGTTCATTTGATCTGAGACGATCATCGCCTGGCTCGCCAGCCGCGCCGGGCTGCCCGTGCTGGCCGCCTCGTGCACCAGGTAGGGAATCATCATTTGAGATTCCGGGTTGTAGGCGAGAAACCGCAGCGCCCCGGCCAGCACATCGCGGGTGAAGCGCAGGTCGATGCCTTCGCCGGTGCGGGGATGCGTGACGACGATATCCGGACCGTCCTCCCGATAGCGCGCCTTGAGCTCGGCAAAGGCTTCACTCAGACGGGGGAACGTGGCGGCGCAGTCATCATCGTTCGAGCAGTCCCCGAACAGTTTTTCGAGCGCGCGGTCGAGCATCACGGCGTGCTCGGATCCAAGGGCCAGTCGCGTGGGCACAACACCGTCGAGTACTACGCTGCGAACGCGCTCCGGGTAGTTGCGCAGGTAGACCTGGGCCATGCGGGTGCCGTAGGAGCCCCCAACGAGGTTGAGCGACTCGAAACCGTAGGCTTTACGCAGGGCCTCCAGGTCGGCCGCACCCTGGGGGGTCGTGTAGAGGCGAACGTCCGCATCCCATTCATCGAGGCAGTTGCGCAACTGCTGGTTGACCTCGTCCCAGTCGGGTTCCAGCCAAAGCTCGCCCTGGTCGTCGAAGCTGCATTCCAGCGCGTTCGAACCGCCGGTGCCGCGCTGGTCGAGGAAGATCAGATCGCGCTCGCGATTGAGCTCGCGCAGTGCCGATTGCACGATCGGCAACGCGTCGCGCGCCGACTGTCCCGGACCGCCGGCCAGGAATACGACCGGGTCGGCCAGCGCGTTACTGGCCCGGGCCTGCTTGACGGCAAACGCAAGTTCCAGCTGCCGGCCTTCCGGCTGTTCGGGGTTTTCCGGCACGCTGAGCGTGCCGCAAAGCGCGCTGGCGGTCAGCCGCCCGCCGGCCGCCGAGAGCTCACACTTGTTCAGGTTGCCCCAGCGATCCTTGGCCTGATCAGCCTCGGCTGCTGCGGGCGCTGAGGCCAGCATGCACAGAATGGCGCAAACAACCGATTGAAATCCGAATTTGATTCCCACGTGATTGGACCCAAAATGTGAATAGCCCGGCACGACAGGCCGGGATCAGCCTGCTATTCTGCCCTGTTGATCGCTCGAAACCAATAGATTGTCATGAATGCGCTGGAAGTTCGCGACCTCAGGAAGGTCTACCGAAACGACGTTGTCGCCCTGAGGGGCGTGAACCTGACGGTAAAGGAAGGGGATTTCTTTGCCCTGCTCGGCCCCAACGGAGCCGGCAAGTCGACCCTGATCGGCATCGTCAGCTCGCTGGTCAATGCCACCTCCGGCGAGGCGAAGGTGTTCGACATCAGCGTTCGCAAGAATCGCTCCCGTGCCATGGCACAGATCGGCCTGGTGCCGCAGGAAGTCAACTTCAACCAGTTCGAAAAGCCCTTCGATATCGTCGTCAACCAGGGCGGATACTACGGGGTGCCACGCCGGCTGGCGCGCGAGCGCGCGGAGTACTATCTCAAGAAGCTCAGCCTCTGGGACAAGGCCTTCGGTCCGTCGCGCCAGCTCTCCGGCGGCATGAAGCGGCGCCTGATGATCGCCCGGGCGATGGTGCATGAGCCGAAGCTGCTGATTCTCGACGAGCCTACCGCCGGGGTCGATATCGAGATTCGGCGTTCCATGTGGAAATTCATCTCCGAGATCAACGCGGCCGGCACAACCGTCATTCTCACGACCCACTACCTGGAAGAAGCCGAAAACCTTTGCCACAACGTGGCGATCATCGACCACGGCGACATCATCGAGAACACCTCGATCAAGCATCTGCTGGGCAAGCTCCAGGTCGAGACCTTCGTGCTCGATTTGCGTGAACCGATCGAGACCGCTCCCGAGGTCGACGGTATCGAAATCATCAAGCGCGATGCCAGCACACTCGAGGCCAGTATTCCGAAGTCGCGCAGCCTCAACCGGCTATTCCGCGTGCTCGAAGAACAGGGCGTGGAAGTCATTTCCATGCGCAACAAGGCCAACCGCCTCGAGGAGTTGTTCATGCGCCTGGTGGGCATCGACGAGGATGCGGCATGAGTATCGAAGTTTCCGCGCAAAGCTACTGGATCGGCTACAAGACCATCCTGATCAAGGAGGTCACGCGCATCCTGCGCATCTGGCCCCAGACCCTGATTCCGCCCGTGATCACCATGACGTTGTACTTCGTCATCTTCGGTTCGATCATCGGCCGCCGCGTGGGCGAGATGGGGGGCATCGACTACATGGAGTTCATCGTGCCGGGCCTGATCATGCTGTCGGTGATCACCAACAGCTACGGCAACATCACCAGCTCGTTTTTCGGCGCCAAGTTCGGCAAGCACATCGAGGAGTTGCTGATCAGCCCGCTACCCCCGTGGATCATCCTGACCGGCTATGTCTCGGGTGCCATTTTCCGTGCCCTGGTGGTCGGCTTCCTGGTCTGGCTGGTGGCCGGTTTCTTTTCCGGCTTTTACATGCACAACATGGCAGTGACGCTGTCGATCCTGCTGCTGACGGCGATCGTCTTTGCGCTCGGTGGCTTCATCAACGCCATCTACGCGCAGAAATTCGACGATATCGCCATCATCCCGACCTTCGTGCTGCAGCCGATGACCTACCTCGGCGGCGTGTTCTTCTCCGTCGGCCTGCTACCCGGCGTCTGGGAGCAGGTGGCCTTGGGCAATCCCATCCTCTACATGGTGAATGCGCTTCGCTACGGGATGCTCGGCATTACCGACGTGTCGCTCGGGCTGGCCTACTTCATGATCCTTCTCTTCGGCGCAATCCTGGGTTCGGTCAGCCTGCTGCTCCTGTCCAGGGGTACGGGGCTTCGGACGTAGGCTCCCTCGCTAAATCTGGATGCCGCCGCCGGGGCTTCCCTGGCCGCCCATGCCGCCCATGCCGCCGAACTGACCGCCGCCTTCCTGGCCCGGGACCGTGATGGACGATTGCGCCTCGCGCTGCAGGCGCTTGAGTTCCTCGATCGTCTCCTCAACAGCCTTCTCCGCCGCTTCGGGGAACCCGGCCACGGCCTCGGATAGCGAGCCCACTTCCAGCTCGAAGGTAATCGGCAGCGCCCCGGCCGGGCTCATGACCTGCGTCTGGCCGATGTAGCGCACTGATCGTGATGAATCATCATCGCCGTCTGCAGTCACCGGCGTCAGGCGCTGGATGGTGCCCACGCTACGGTCGCTGAAAGTCTCTTCTCGATAAAGCGCGTCGCCGTCCATGCTCAACTGTTCTCGCATGCTGCTCTCGTTCATGCTGTTCTCCTGATCGGATTGATCGATTGGCTGGGTATCACTGGTAGTCGATGGTTGGGGCGCTGACGCGCCGATTCAAAGTGCGCACGTTGCGATCACGCCTTTAAGGGTCTAATGTAATTCGTGATGAATAACAAAACCTGCTCATTGCATCGCGAATCGCGTATCGGCCGGTGGCTGACGATGACCGCCGTGTTCATGCTCACCCTGGCGGCCTGGGCCCAGGATTCCGCTGACTCGGAATCGTCCGTCGTTCATGTCCTCGACGTTGAAGGGGCTATCGGACCGGCAACTCGCGATTATGTCGTTCGCGGCATCGAGGAGGCCGAATCGTCCGGCGCGGCCCTGGTGGTGTTGCGCATGGACACGCCCGGCGGCCTGGATGCGTCGATGCGCGACATGATCAAGAAGATGCTCAATGCCCGGGTGCCGGTGGCGACCTGGGTCGGACCGCCCGGTGCGCGTGCGGCCAGCGCGGGAACCTACATGCTCTACGCCAGT
Organism: Wenzhouxiangella psychrophila; assembly: GCF_042310375.1. Lineage (NCBI taxonomy): Bacteria > Pseudomonadati > Pseudomonadota > Gammaproteobacteria > Chromatiales > Wenzhouxiangellaceae > Wenzhouxiangella > Wenzhouxiangella psychrophila. The sequence goes on from NZ_JBHJMQ010000003.1 coordinate 67,442, forward strand.
CACATCGCGGCGATGGCGCCGTCGACCAACCTGGGGGCGGCCACGCCCGTGCAAATCGGCGGTGGTGGCGGCGGAGGCGACCAGGAAGAGCCAGCCTCGCCCATGGAGCGGGCGCGTGATGCGCTCGAAGAGGAAGAGCAGTCTTCCGACGAGAATGGAGAAGACTCGGCAGAGGATTCGTCCGAAGCCGACGAACAGACCGACTCCGGGGAAGCGTCCGGTGGATCACAACCCGACGACGCGATGAGCAGAAAAGCCGTGGAGGACGCCGTCGCCTACATCCGTGGCCTGGCCGAGCGACACGGCCGCAATGCCGACTGGGCCGAACGGGCGGTGCGCGAAGCGGTCAGCCTCACCTCATCGCAGGCCGCCGAGATGAACGTCATCGACCTGGTCAGTCCGGATATTCCTTCGCTGCTCGAGACCATCGATGGTCGCGAGGTACGGATGGCCTCCGGCCCCCTCATCTTGAGCACCGCCGGAGCGGAGATCGTCGAGAAGGAGCCAGACTGGCGCAACCGATTCCTGAGCGTGCTGACCAACCCCACTCTGGCCTACCTCCTGCTGATGATCGGCATCTACGGCCTGATCCTGGAAGGCTACAACCCGGGTGCGCTGGTGCCGGGCGTCATCGGCGGCATCTGCCTGTTGCTGGCGCTCTATGCCTTCCAGATTCTGCCGGTGAACTATGTCGGGCTGGCCTTGATGCTGCTCGGCTTCGCGTTGATCGCCGTGGAGTTGTTCGTGCCCTCGCTGGGCATCCTCGGAATTGGCGGCGTGGCCGCCGTGGTCGTCGGCTCGATCATCCTCATGGACAGCGACATCCCCGGCATGGGCATCAACACCGGGATCATCGCTGCCATGGGCCTGGCCTCGGCGCTGGTGTTTCTGGCCATCATCTACTTCGCCGCGAAGGCCTTCCGGCGGCCGCAAACCGCCGGGCGCGAGGCGCTGCCCGGCCACCTTGCCGAGGCAATCAGTGATTTTCGCGACGGTGAGGGACGCGTCCACCTCGAGGGGGAGGACTGGAGCGCTCGATCCGAACACGCGATTGCGAAGGGCCAGACGGTCGAAGTCATCGCCATTGAAGGCCTGGTCCTGAAAGTACGACCCACCGAATCTTCCTAGAGGAGCGACGCCATGAGTCTCGACTATATTTCTTTTCTCGGCACCGGCCTGGTCCTGCTGGTCCTGCTGGTTGCCAACACGATCAAGATCCTGCGCGAGTACGAACGCGGCGTGATCTTCACGCTCGGTCGCTTCTACATGGTCAAGGGGCCGGGCCTGATCATCGTCATTCCCTTCGTCCAGCAGATGGTGCGCGTCGACCTGCGCACCGTCGTCATGGACGTGCCGACCCAGGACGTGATCTCGCAGGACAACGTCTCGGTCAAGGTCAACGCGGTGGTCTACTACCGCGTGATCGATCCGGAAAAGGCGGTCATCAACGTCGAGCGATTCATGGACGCGACCAGCCAACTGGCCCAGACGACCCTTCGCTCGGTGCTGGGCAAGCACGAACTCGACGAAATGCTGGCCGAGCGCGACAAGCTCAACGCGGATATCCAGGAGATTCTCGATCGTCAGACGGACGGTTGGGGCGTGAAAGTGAGCAACGTCGAGATCAAGCACGTCGACCTCGACGAGTCGATGATTCGCGCTATCGCCAAGCAGGCCGAGGCCGAACGCCAGCGTCGCGCCAAGGTGATCCACGCCGATGGTGAACAGCAGGCGTCAGAAAAGCTGGTCGAGGCTGCCGCCAAGCTTGCCGAGGCCCCGGGCGCGCTGCAGCTGCGCTACATGCAGACCCTGACCGAGATTGGCGGCGAGCAGAACTCGACCATCATCTTCCCGATGCCGCTCGACTTCGTGAAGCCCTTCCTGGGCGTGATGGATGCTCTCGGCGGCGAGAAGAAGAAGGACTGAAAGGGCGATGCCCGCGGGGTTGTTCGGGTTCCCGATTTAGGGGACCCGTTAACGCTTCGGCAATGGCCCGGCCTGGAAATTCTCAATTTCCAAGCACCAATTCACAAACAAATCTCAATGACCGAATTTTCAATGACCAAAACGAATCGGGGCGCTTCGAATGCCTGAGGTCATGTTTCGATCATTCGGACATTGAAACATTGGTCCTTGTTTGAGAATTGGTGCTTGGTACTTGGACATTTAGTAGCCCTGAAGCCATCGGCCGCATGGCCAATCGATCCAGCTTCAAGGCGCAGTTGAAAAGTCAGCGCCGTCGGCGGGTCGCCGTTGGCTGGCCTCAGTCATCCCACTCGGGTGACAGTGCATCCGGCTTGCAGATACGACGCTTTTTCTCCAGACCGGCGATACGCTCCTGGTCGGCCTCGCTGAGCTGGAAGTCGAAGATGTCGAAGTTGGTTGCCGCGTGGTGCGGATTGGAAGTGGCCGGAATGGCGGCAACCCGATCCTGCTCGACCAACCAGCGCAGCGCGACCTGCGCGGCCGTCTTGCCGTACTGCTCGCCGATGTCCCACAAAACCGGGTCATTGACCGTGCGCGCCTTGGCCAGCGGCATGTAGGCGGTCAGGATGAGGTTGTGGCGAGCCAGTACCCGGCGCAGCCTGTCCTGGCCCAGGTAAACGTGGTATTCGACCTGGTTGGTGGCCAGCTGGCCCTCGCCGCAAAAAGCCACGGCCTGTTCGGTCTGATCGATGGTGAAATTGCTGATCCCGATCTGGCGGGTCAGGCCGTCGCGCCGGGCGCGCATCAGCGCTTCGAGCGTGGGATTCATCCCGTGACCGCCGAACACCGGCCAGTGCAGCAACAGCAGGTCCACGTAATCGGTCTGAAGCCGCTTGAGGCTGCCCTGAACCGAGCGGATCAGCGCCGACGGTTCGTACTGGTCGACCCACACCTTGGTGGTAATGAACAGGTCCTCGCGGCGCAACCCCACGCGCTTGATGGCGCGACCGACCGCCGATTCGTTGCGGTAAATCTGGGCCGTGTCGATGTGGCGGTAGCCCAGCTCGAGGGCGTGCGGCAGGATTTCCTCCACCGTCGCTTCGTCGAGCTCGAAAGTGCCGAAGCCCAGGGCGGGCATGTTGACGCCGTTTGCCGCGATTGTCGGCACATCGTTCATGAGTTTTCCCCTTCTTCCAGATAGCGGTCTTTCAGGCGCACGTAGTGGTGTGCCGAATAGCGCAGCATTTCCAGCTCGCGCTCGGACAGCTCGCGAGCCGCTTCGGCCGGGCGCCCCCGATACAGCCAGCCCGAGGACAACTCCTTGCCGGGGCTGACCAGGCTGCCGGCGGCAAGCATCACATCCGGAGCGATCCTGGCGCCGTCGAGCACCAGCGCACCCATGCCGATCAGGCAGCGATCACCGATACTGCAGGCGTGCAGGATGGCACCGTGACCGACCGTGATGTCGGCTCCCAGCTCCAGCGGCAGGCCGCCCGGCGTGTAGGGGCCGTCGTGGGTGACGTGGCAGATCGCACCGTCCTGGATATTGGTGCGCGTGCCGACCCGGATGACGTTCACGTCGCCGCGAAGGACTGCGCCGGGCCAGATCGAGACGTCATCGGCCAGTTCGACCTGGCCGATGACGCTTGCGGCCGGGTCGATCCAGACGCGTTCTCCGAGAGTGGGTTTCGAGCCCTGCCAGGCCCGTAGGTTGCGATTCACGGCGTGATTCCCTCGCGATCTTATGCACATCGTCATCCCGCTGTAAAAGAAACAGTGGTTTAACGCGCTTTAACTGCTCCTGAGTCTATGATCTTGTTTTAAGGCATTGATTAACAACGTTTTATTTGAGTGCCGAAAAACTGCCCAATCTGCTCCCTTTCCGGCGATGACAGGCCTTCGGCGCCTTCTTCCCGGACTTGTTCACATACTTTTCCACAGGCTCTGTGGATAACCTTGCGGTCACAATGCCCCCGGGCCTCGTTACAATACCTGCTGTTTCCGCAGTTTGGCAAAACATGCGCGCCCACATCGAGGAATTGATCAGCCAGGCCCTGGGCTATCTCAAACGCGAGGGCCAGCTGCCCGCGGATATCGCCCCCGCCATCGAGATCGAACACACCCGCGATCGCAGCCACGGCGACTACGCGAGCAATATCGCAATGGTACTGGCCAAACCGGCCTCCATGCCACCACGTGAACTGGCCGAGAAGCTCCGGGAGCGTCTGCCCTCTTCCAAGCGCGTAGCGCGGGTGGAAGTGGCCGGCCCCGGTTTTCTCAACTTCTTCGCCAGCAGCCACTATCTCAAGGTGGTGCTGCGCGACATCCTGGCCCAGGGCGACCGCTACGGCCGCGCGCCCGAGGGCAGCCGCGAGGACATCCTGATCGAATTCGTCAGTGCCAACCCGACCGGCCCGCTCCACGTCGGGCACGGGCGTGGAGCCGCATATGGCGCCAGCCTGGCCGGCATTCTCGGGGCCGCCGGCCATCGTGTGCACCGGGAGTATTACGTCAATGACCACGGTCGCCAGATGGATATCCTGGCCGTCTCGGTCTGGCTTCGCTATCTTGAACTCAGCGGCGAAAAAGTCGGCTTTCCGGACAACGGTTATCGCGGCGATTACATCTACGATATCGCGCGCGAAGTGCGTGAGCGCCACGGCGACGATCTTCGTCATCCGGGCATGAGGGTCGCCGAGGGCCTTCCCGAAGACGCCCCGGATGGTGACTCGGAAAAGCACGTCGACGCGCTGATTGCCCGCGCCCGGGAATTGCTCGGCGAGCAAGGTTACGAGGCCTGCTTCAAGGCCGCCCTCGAGACCATGGTCGAAGACATTCGTGGCGACCTGGCCGCATTCGGCGTCAAGTTCGAGCGCTGGTTTTCCGAGCGTGAACTGGAATCGAGCGGGGCGCTGGCGCGTGCCCTGGAAAAGCTCGATCGGCAAGGCTGGCTCTATGAAAAGGATGGCGCGACCTGGTTCAAGGCCACCGAGCTCGGCGACGACAAGGATCGCGTGGTGGTGCGCGAAAACGGCCGCACCACCTATTTCGCCTCCGATGTGGCCTACCTGCTCGACAAGCTGGACCGCTGCAGTGGTACCTCCCTGTATGTCTTCGGCGCCGACCATCACGGTTACGTGCCGCGCCTGAAGGCGGCCGCGGCCGGATTCGACGAAGATCCCGATCGCCTGGAGTTCCAGCTCGTCCAGTTCGCCGTGCTCTACCGCGGCGGCAAGAAGGTGCAGATGTCGACCCGTTCGGGCAGCTTCGTGACCCTTCGGGAGCTGCGCGAGGAGGTGGGCAACGACGCGGCGCGCTACTTCTACGTCATGCGTTCGCACGAACAGCACCTCGACTTCGATCTCGACCTGGCCAAGTCCCGGGCCAACGAAAACCCCGTCTACTACATCCAGTATGCGCACGCGCGCATCATGAGCGTCTTCCGCGAACTCGACAGCCGCGGCCTTCGCCACAACCAGGCCATCGGGGAGGTCGCCGTCGAGCGCCTCGAGGCCGAGCACGAGCAGGAACTGCTGCGCATGGTCGGTCGCTTCCCGGAGCTGATCGAGTCCGCCGCGCGCCAGCGGGCGCCGCACGTGCTCGCCCACTACCTGCACGACCTCGCCGGGGCTTTCCACTCCTGGTACAACGCGACCCCCTTCCTGGTCGACGACGAGGACCTGCGCAACGCCCGCCTCAACCTGGTGGCCGCGGTCGGTCAGGTTCTGCGAAACGGTCTCGACCTGATCGGCGTGTCCGCGCCGAAGGAAATGTAGGGTGGCCCGGCGTCAGGCAAAACGGAGCGGTTCCGCAGCTGCCGGCGGGCTGCTTACCTTCGGCGCCGGCCTGGTTAGCGGGCTGGTCCTCGCCACGCTGGCCTGGCTGGGCGGTTATCTGCCCGGGCGCGACGATGGCCAGGAAACGGCACAGCCATCCGGCCGCGATGAACCACCGATTGCCGAGGAAGTGGCCGGCGAGCGTAGCCGCCAGTACGACTTCTTTACCGTCCTGCCCGAGCGGGAAGTGGTCGTGCCCCAGGAAGAAATCGCCGAGCGCGCGCGTGAGCGAGACAGCGAGGCGGCCAGCCAGGGACCCTACGTCCTGCAGGTCGGCTCATTCCGCTCCGGCGAGGATGCCGAGAGCCAGCGCGCCAAGGTGACCCTGCTGGGGCTGGAGGCCAGGGTGCAGTCGGTCACCGTCGACGACGTGACCTGGCACCGTGTGCGCGTGGGGCCCTTCGACAGTGCGCGTGAGGCCGACGGTGCCCGGCGGCGGCTCGTCGACAACGGCTTCGAGGCCATGGTGCTCAAGGGCGGATGACGGCCGACTCGCATGCGGCCCTGGTCCTGCCCGGCGGTGGCGCGCGCGGCGCCTACCAGGTGGGCGTACTCAAGGCCGTGGCCGAACTGCTCCCAGACCGCAGAACGCCTTTTCCGATCATTACCGGCACGTCCGCGGGTGCGATCAACGCCGCGGTCATGGCCAGCCATGCCGAGGACTTTGCCGACGGTGCGATGCGGCTGGAACACTTCTGGGGAAATTTCCGCTGCCACCACATCTATCGCACCGGCTGGCTGCACAACCTGGGTTGCGGCCTGCAATGGCTTGCCTCGATGACACTCGGCGGCCTCGGTGTGGGCAATCCGAGATCGCTGCTCGACAATCAACCGCTGGGACAGCTGCTCGCGCGCGAACTGGATGTGGCAGGTATCGAGCGGGCCGTGGAAAGCGGATTGCTGAAGGCCCTGATGGTGACCGCCTCCGGCTACACGTCCGGGCGCGCCGTGACGTTTTTCCAGGCGGGGGAATCGATCGAGGGATGGCAGAAGGGCAAGCGCATCGGCCGCCGTGCGGCCATTCACCCCGATCACCTGCTGGCGAGTTCGGCTCTGCCGCTGCTGTTTCCGGCCACGCGTATCGGACATGAGTACTTCGGCGACGGCGGCATGCGCCACACCACCCCGCTGAGCCCGCCGATCCGCATGGGCGCCGAGCGCATGTTGATCATCGGCACACGCGATGAGCGCCCCGACCCGGAACCCGCCGAGGACGTGCGTTATCCCTCGCTCGGCGATATCGGCGCCTACCTGCTCGACGTCATCTTCATGGACTATCTCAACAACGACCTGGCACGGCTCGAGCGAATCAACCGCACCCTCGAACAGGTGCCCGACGAGGGTCGTGACCTGACTGGCCTGCGGCCGATCGAGACGCTGCTGATCCAGCCTTCGAGAGACGTCCGGGAAATCGCGATGCGTCACCGTCACCGCGTTCCGGCCAGCGTGCGCACCCTGCTCAAGGGCGTGGGCGCCTGGGGCGGCAGCCGGCTGGCGAGCTACCTGCTGTTCGAGGCGGAGTACTGCCGCGAACTCATCGACCTGGGCTACCGCGACGGCCTGGCCGAGGAAGAGCGCATACGGGTGCTATTGGGCGCGGACTGATTTGGCACTTGACCCGAAAGTCCCGGGCCTTACCGTTGTTTCACTCTTGCTCGAATCGATCGGCGAAGATTTGGCTGTCGAACACCAGTACGCTGCCGTCGCTTCGAGTGAGATAGAGGTTGCCGACTTCGTCCTCGCCAAATCCGACCAGGCCGAAGCCCAGAGTGTCGAATTCAAGCACTTCCCAATCGCCGGCACCCACCTCTTCGGCAAACCACACCCGGCCGCTACAGTAGTCGCCGAAAACGTAGCGGCCTTCCAGCGAAGGGATCGGGCCGCGGTAGCGATAGCCGCCGGTGACTGAACAGTTGTCGCCGGCGTTGGGATATTCGTGGACCGGCGCATGATGTGGCGTCAACGTGCATTCCTGCGTGGTCGAGCCGCGCTCGTAGCTGGCCTCGCAGAGCTTCCAGCCGTAATTGTCGCCGCCGGAGTTGCCGGCCCGTTCCAGGTCGATTTCCTCCCAGGTGTTCTGGCCGACGTCGCCGATCCAGACATCTCCGGTGGCGCGATCGAAACTGAAACGGTAGGGGTTACGAAAACCGTAAGCCCATATTTCACCGCAGTGGTTAGCTTGGCCGGCGTAAGGATTGTTTCCGGGCACGGCATAGGCGGCCGAACCATCGCCGGAAGCCGCGCATAGGTTGTTGGGGCCGGCAGCGGTGGTGGAGTCGACGTCGATGCGCAGCATCTTGCCCAGCAACGCTTTTTCCGCGGTGGTCTCGTGGCTGCCGCACTCGGTCACCAGGTCAGCCGGATCGAGGGTCTGTGCCCGGTTGCAGGGATCATTGCCGCTGCCGCCGTCGCCCAGGCCGATCCACAAGTAGCCGTCGGGGCCGAAGTGCAGGTCGCCACCATTGTGGTTGCTGAAGTCCTGGGGGATTTCCAGGATCACGCGCTCGCTGGCCGGATCGGCCACGTTGTTATTGCCATCGCTGACGGTGAACTCGGCGATGCGGCTGATCATTCCGGTGCCGTTGTCCCAGGTGTAGTAGACGTAGAACCGGCCGTTACTCGCGTGGTCCGGATGGAATGCCAGGCCCAGCAGGCCACCTTCACCGGACAGGTCCACGGCGTGTTCGAAACTGTTCAGGAATGGCGTTGGCAGCTTGTTACCGGAAGCGTCGACGACGTGAATCGTGCCGCCGCGTTCGACCACGAACTTGCGCCCGCTTCCGTCACCGGCATGGCGCAATGCGACGGGTGTTGCAAAGGATTCGCCGTTGAAAGCCGACTCCAGGGTCACGTCGGGGGGGATCTGGGCGGCGGCCCCGGCGGCGAGAAAGGTCAGGCAGAGAAGCAGGTAGCGTTGAATAGGCATGGGTTCACCCGGGCGATCGGTTAACCCCTTGTCATTTGGTTCGAGTATAAGCCCAATGAAGCATCCGGCTCTATGTCTGCCGGTGCTTGATTCGGTACAGGGCCGAAATGTCGCGGCCGGTTTCGCCGCCGTCGACGAGCCGCTGGTAATCGCCCAGGGCCTGGGCCAGAACGGCCGAATCGAAGCCGGCCTCGCGGCACAGGTGATCGCAGATCTTGAGATCCTTGAGCAGCAGCTTCGGATCGAAGCCGGTTTCGAAGGAGTCGGCCAGCATGGTGCGGCCGCGCTTGTCCAGGAACCAGTTGCCGGCCGCCCCGCCACCGAGCAGTTCCAGCATCGACTCGCGCGGCAGGTCCAGGCGTTCCATCAGCGCCAGCGATTCGCATACCGCCTCGGCGATCCCGGCGACCATCAGCTGGTTGACGGCCTTGGCCGACTGGCCGGCGCCGGAGGGGCCGAGGTGACGAATCACCCGGGCATAGCTGTCCATGACGGTCCGGACCCGCTCGACATCCTTTTTCTCACCGCCGGCCATGATGGCCAGCTGACCGTTCTTCGCGCCCTCAACGCCGCCGGTGACGGGCGCATCGATGAAGGCCACGCCGAGCTCGGCCAGATCGCAAGCGAGTTCACGGGCCGTAACCGGGGCGACGGTGGAATGGTCGATCACGACCTGACCGCCGCGCAGTGAATCGCGCATGGCCGACACGACTTCGCGCAGGTCGTCGTCGGCCGATACGCACAAGCAGATCACCTCGACGCCGGCAGCCAGTTGGCCCGGCGATTCAGGCACCTCGACACCGTCGTGTTCGGCGGCAAAGGCCCGAGCCTTGTCGCCGGTGCGATTCCATACGGCCGCAAGATGGCCGTGGTCGTGGAGATGCCCCGCCATGGGTTCGCCCATGGCGCCGAGTCCGATCCAGCCAGTTTTCATTTCGTCTCCAGATAGGTATAGGCCGAAAGGCCCTCGGCCAGCAGGCGCTCGAGGGCGTCGGCCTCTTCGCGCGGCAGGCCGGCGGTGGCCACGCGCGCGCGGCAGGCCGTCATCAGCTCGCGCGAATTGTAGCCGACCAGTTCCAGCAGCCTGTCGGCACTGTCGCCGGCGCGGGCATTGTCGAGGCGGAAGCCGCCGTTCTCGACGTGGACATCAATGCTGTCGGTGTCGCCGAAGAGGTTGTGTATATCCCCCAGGGTTTCCTGGTAGGCGCCGGCCATGAAGATGCCCAGCAGGTAGGTCTCGTCGGCGCCGATGCGGTGAACCGGAAGGGTCGGTTCGAGCAGGCCGCGTTCGACGTAACGATCGATTCGGCCGTCCGAATCGCAGGTCAGGTCTTCCAGCACGGCACGCTCGGTGGGCTCCTCGTCGAGCCGGCTCAGCGGCAGGATGGGAAAGACCTGATCGATGGCCCAGATATCGGGCAGCGACTGGAAGATCGACAGGTTGATGAAGTACTTGGCCGAGAGCTGGTAGCGGATGCGTTCGCCGAGCTCACGATGACGGCGATGCTCGGGATCGAGATGGGCGGCGACGCGATCGAGGATGGCGTTGTACATCGGCTCGAGCCGCGCACGCTCGGCCAGCGGCAGGTCGCCGTAGAGAAACAGGTTGCGGCCTTCCTCGAGCAGGTGCTCGGCTTCCAGAAAACTCTCTTCGGGCTCGCGCTCTTCAGCCTGGGCCAGGACTTCCGCCAGGCCGCGGATGACGGCCGTCTCGTCCCGACTGCTTCCAGCGGCGTCGCGCGGCAGGGTCTCCGTGGCGGTAACGTTGGTCACCAGCACGGCATGGTGGGCCGTCAGCGCCCGGCCGGATTCGGAAATCAGGTGCGGCATGGCCAGTTCGTGCTCGCGGCACAAATCGGCGATACCGCCGACGATCGCCTGGGCGTACTGGCCCACGGAGTAATTCATCGAGCAGAAGCTGCGCGTGCCCCCGCCCTCGTAGTCAACGCCAAGTCCGCCGCCGATGTCGAGCCGCTGGATGTCGACGCCGGCTGCCACCATCTCCGTGAAATAGCGTCCGGCCTCGCGCACCCCGCGCTGGATATCGCGCAGGTTGGAAATCTGCGAGCCCATGTGGAAATGCAGCAGCGTCAGCCAGTGCAGACAGCCGGCTTCGCGCATCGATTCGGCCAGGCCCAGGAGCTGGCTGGCGGCCAGGCCGAACTTGGCGCGTTCGCCGCCGGTGTTCTGCCAGTTGCCGGTGCCGAGCGAGGACAGGCGAAGCCGCACGCCGACTTCCGGGGTGACGCCCAGGCGCTCGGCTTCGCGACGAATCAGCGGCCATTCCCCGGGCTTTTCGATCACGATTACCGGTTTGAGGCCAATCTTGATTCCGCTCAGTGCCAGGCGGATATAGGCGGCGTCCTTGTAGCCGTTGCATATAATCACCGTCCCGGGCCTTCCAACGGCCAGAGCCGTGATCAGTTCGGGCTTGCTGCCGACCTCCAGGCCCAGCCCCTCGACCTCGGCGAGCGTTCGGACCACGCTGGCCTGCTGATTGACCTTGATCGGGTAGACCGGCGTGTAGCCGCCGCCGTAGTCGTGCTCGGCGATGGCGGTCTCGAAGGCCTTGCGCAGTTGCGCGGCGCGGGTACGCAGGATATCGGGAAAGCGCAGCAGCATGGGCAGGCGCAGCCCGCCGCGCTGCGCACGCTCGACGATCTCGTTCAGGACGAGCCGGTGCTCCCGGTCGGGAAGGGCGAGCAAGCGGCCCTGGTCGTCCAGATCGAAGTAGCCCTCCGACCAGCGGTCAACGGCATAGCGGCGGCGGGCGCGGGCAATCGCGTCATCATTCATGAGGGCGATTGTAACGGGCGAACGTGGGCGGTATACGGGTTAACATCTTGGCTGGTTCAATCACCGCGACCGAAACATGACGCTTCCGACCGACCGCAAATGGTTTACCGAGACGAACTCCGAGGCCGGCAGTGCCGAGTCCTGGTCCATCGAGGCGCACCTGGCGCGGGAAATCACCGACTACCAGACCATCGATGTTTATCGCACGACGCACTGGGGCAACCTGATGGTCATCGACGGTTTCGTCATGCTGACCACGCGCGACAATTTTCTCTACCACGAGATGATGAGTCATCCGGCCCTGTTCTCGCACCCGGACCCGAAGCGCGTGCTGATCATCGGTGGCGGTGATTGCGGCACGCTCAGGGAGGTGCTGGCCCACGAAAACGTAGAGCGCTGTACCCAGGTGGATATCGACGAGCAGGTCACGCGCCTGTCCGAAAAGCACTTTCCCGAACTGTGCGAGCGCAATGACGACCCGCGCGCAGAGCTGCTGTTCGACGACGGTCTGGCGCACGTCAAGCATCTCGAACCGGGCAGTGTGGATGTGATCATCGTCGACTCCACCGATCCCATCGGACCGGCCGAGGGCCTGTTCGGGCCGGAGTTCGTGGCCGACTGTTATTCAGCCCTGGCCGATGGCGGCCTGTTCCTGCAGCAGAGCGAATCGCCCCTGCTGCACCAGAAGCTGATCGCCGGCATCCGCGACAACATGGAAAAAGCGGGCTTCAGTACCATCCGTACCCTGGGCTTTCCCCAGCCCTGCTATCCCTCGGGCTGGTGGTCGGTTACCCAGGCGCGCAAGGGCGGCGAGATCGAAGCGGTCAGCGCCGAGCGATTCGAAGCGGCCGGCATCGCCACCCGCTACTTCAACCCCGGTGTGCACGTGGGGGGATTAGCGACGCAGTTGCCTTGAGCTCTAAAAACCTTAAATTGTCCACAGATGAACACAGATGAACACAGATAAAAAACAAGGGTCATCGGTAGGCGGTCGGGGGCGATCGTCGGCCGGATAACCATTCCCGGATTGGTGGTTCTCAGGTCCGCAGATTGCGCAATTCTGCAAAGAGGCAACGATAAATATTCCGTGGAAACGGTATTGCCTGTTGATCACTGAGCAGCAGCGTTTCGGGATGCCGTTGTGCCCGGCGGATCCACCGATGGCCTGTTACTTAATTTTCTTCATCTGTGTTTATCTGTGTTCATCTGTGGACAATTCAGGGTTTTCAGGGGTCTGCCGACGAACTCGTTTCCTCGCACTCCCCCGACTCGGCTAATTGTTGCGACCACTGCGCCATCAGGGCTGCCAATGACTCGGGAAGGTTGTCGCGCTTGCTCTCCGCGTCGATCCAGGCCAGGGCTTCGCGGCAGTGGCCGGAGCGCTTGAGCAGCGTGTTGATGTGCAGGGCGGCGAAGCGTTCTTCGTGATTGCGCTGGTAGAGGTGTTCGCTCAGGCGCGCGGCCAGGGCCATGGCTTCCGGCACCGATTCCGCCGCTTGGACCAGTTCGGTGACCCAGGCAGCCAGCATCGGGTCGCTGTCGCCTGAAAGATCCTCGTGGGTGGCCAGCGCTTGGGCTTCTTCAAGTCTCTCGGCCTTGACCAGGGCGGTCAGCGCCTCGATCCAGATGTCGAGCTCGCGCTTCTCGTCGAGGGCCAGTAGCAGCCGGTCGGCTGCGGTGCTCGTCTCTCCCAGGTCGAACAGGATGCGGGCGCTCTCGATCAGCCGCCAGCGTGTCGATCCGATCTCACCCGGCGCGTCTTCGATGATGTCTAGCGCCCGTTGAGGTTGATCGAGCCGGCGCAACACCGTGACCAGGTTCTGCCGGGCGCGGTCTGCTGCCGGGTCGAGCTCGATCGCCTTCGACAGGCTCTCCTGCGCCGGCTCCAGCTGGTCGAGTTCGGCCTGGGCGGTGCCCAGGTTGGTCCACGCGACCACGCTTTGGGGATCGGCCTCGGCGGCCCGGTCGAAGGCATCCGCGGCGCCGACCGCATCGCCCGCGTTCCAGGCCTTGCGTCCGCGAATGATGTGGATGCGCGAGCCGGCCGCGTGCGAAGCCAGGTATTCGGCGACCGGATCATCGGGGGTGATCCCGACCTGCCCGGTCTTTTCCAGGTGCGCCTGCATGGCTTCATCGTCGCCGAGCGCGCGCATGGCCATCGCCAGCGGGTAGTGCAGGCGGTTGGCGCGGGGTTCGATCTCGAGCGCTCGTTCGAGAAAATCTCGTGCTTGCTCCGGTTGCTCCAGGGCCAGGTGGGCCTCGCCCATGCCGGCCAGGGCTGCCGGTGCCTGTTCGTTGATTTCAAAGGCTCGATCGAAAGCGCGCAGCGCCAATCCGGCCTGGCCGGTGTCGAGGAACAAGCGGCCGACTCGTGTCCAGCCGGGCCCTGCCAGGCCCGGGTTGAGCGCAATGGCGTTGAAGAAACGTTCGCGGGCACCGTCGGCTTCGCCTTGCTCGCCGAGGATGATGCCCTGCAGGTAGGGCCAGCGACCGTCAAGTGGATCGATGGCAGAGGCCTGCTCGTAGGCCGACAGGCCGGCCTGCTCGAAGCCGGTCGCCTGGTAGAGCATGCCCAGCTCGCCCCAGGCTTCAGCCTGTTCCGATGGACCAAGCCCGGCCGATTCCTGCACCAGGGCGCGCGCCGCCTCGACCTGTTCGGCAAGCGCGGGGTCCATGCCCGCGGTGTCCGGATGATCGATCTCTGCGCGCGGCGACGTGAAGGCCGCCAGCAGCGTCAGGGCCAGCAAGGTGCCCGGCAATCCGCGAATCATTGCGCTGGCTCCTGGCCATCGCCCTGCTCAAGCGTGTGGTAGCGATCGGGGGAAAGTCGTTCAAAACGCTCGCGCGTCCCGTCGGCCCAGGTGATGACGACCGCCGCGGTTTCGCCGTCGGCCGGCAGTGCAAACAACAGGCGCGGGTCACGCGCGGAGAGGTAACTGCCGTCGGTGGCGGCGCGCTGACGCTGGACCTTGCCTTCGGCCAGTGCACCCACGGCACCGAGGGCATCGCGCGGTGGCGTTCCCGTCACGAGCCGCAGCCCCAGCCAGTTTTCGCGCACCGGCGTTTGGTTGTGCAGCAGCCGGGGCGAGTCGTGATTGTTGCAGACAAGCGCATCGATCCGCCCGTCGTTGTCGATATCGCCGGTGGCGAGCCCGCGACCGACCGCCGGCGCCATGGTCGAATCGTCGACGAGCCGTGGTTCGAATCGTTCGCCGTCGACGTTGCGAAAGAACTGGTCGCGCTGGGCCAGCGGAAAATCGCTACCTGCCTGGCGGCGGGCCTCGATGACGCGCACGGCGCCGTTGGCAACCATCAGGTCGGGGTGTGTATCCCGGTCGAAATCCGAGAGCGCCACGCCGAAGCCGGTGAAAGCCAATGTTGTCGCATGCAGCCCCCAGGCGGCCGTATCGTCGACGAAATCGCTGCTGCCGAGGTTGCGGTAGAGCGTGTTGCTCTCGCCGGTCAGATGGGTCAGCAGCAGGTCCCAGTCGGCATCGCCGTCGACATCGGCAATGCCGATCCCCATGCCGGCTTCCATCTGGCCGTGACGGTTGACCGCCGTACCCGTCGTCAGTGCCTGTTCGGCAAAGCGCTTGCCGTCGTTGCGCCAGAACTGGTTCATGTCGCCGTCGTTGGCCACGAACACATCGGGCCGGCCATCGGCATTGAAATCGGCCACGGCGACGCCCAATCCGCGCAGCGGATCGTGTTTGCCGAGCCATTCGTCGGTGGCGTCGCGGAAACGTCCGTCGCCGAGGTTGAGGTAGAGGGTGTCCGGGGCCGGCTCGAACACGCCCGGGCCACAGTAGTCCCGGCGGGTGGACTCGGCCAGGCAGGTTGGATTGTTTTCCGGGTCGTAGTCCACGTAGTTGGTGACGAACAGGTCGAGCAGGCCGTCGCCGTTGATGTCGGCAATCGCGGCGCTGGCGCTGAATGCAGGGTCAGCCGTCCCCGAGGATTCGCTGACGTCGGTAAAGCTGCCGTCACCGTTGTTTTGCCACAGCGTGTTGGGGCCGTAGTTGGTGATGTAGAGGTCGGGATGACCGTTGCCGGTCAGGTCGCCTGTCGCCACACCCATGCCGTAGCCCCGGGCGTTGAAGCCGGAAGCGTCGGTTACGTCTTCGAAGCGAATGCGGACGTCTTGGGAAATGTTGCGATAGAGGCGGCTGGCCTTGCGCTCGGGCGGGCCGGCGTCGTTGTGCTTGCGTGGAACGGCGCCGCTTTGGGCGAACACGATATCCAGGCGGCCGTCGCCATCGTAGTCCACCAGCCCGCAGCCGCCGCCGACGATCTCGGGATAATGCCAGTCGCCGCTGAGCCCATTGTCGTGCCGAAACTCAATGCCGCTGTCGCTCGTGATATCGGCAAACTGAACGGCCCCGGAAAATGCCGAGGCCGAAATCACGGTGCAGACCGTCAAGAGCACCAGGGCTGGTGCTCTACGGGCTGCGAGCATTCTCGTCAGCGACCGATGCCTCGTCACTCGGCCGGGCAGTCGCCGATACGCTGACCGGATACGTTGATGGTCATCTGCATGGCGCCCATCGGCGTTTCCATTTTGCCGTCGATGGTGCCGCTGGCGGAATCGCCGTTGAACTGCATTTCGGCGTCCATCGTCATTTGCGTGCCGTCGGGCTGCGTGCAGTCCATCGAGTAGTCCATGCCGTCGCGCCGCAGGTCCTTGTGTGTGATCTCGCACTCGTCGACGTCGTCGAGAAAGGCGTCACCCTCGGCGATGTCCTCTGCTGTGACGCATTCTTCGCTGGTCTGGTTCTGATCCGGGATCGGTACATCGCCGGAGAAGGTCATGTTGTTTTCATATTTCCAAAGGCCGGGCTCGATGTTGGGTGTTTCGGCCATGGCGACGGTGGCCAGGCCAAGTGCCAGGGCCGCGGCAAGCGTGCGTACAATCATGTGTAACTCCTCGGTTTGGGGGAACCGGGCTGGGCCCGGCATGTTCAGTCGATATGCGTTCACGTATCAAACGCAATCGGGCACGCAGACATGCCAGTCTGCATGACGAGATTTTTCATTGTACCCCGGCCCGGGATTTCAGCCGGCGTGGTTTGGGCCTGCTTCAATAGCAGCGGGGGATGCGTGAGCCCAAAACGCTGCGGCATTCTTGTTGCTGCCGCTGGCCGAGATCGAAGGCCATTTCCAGGCGCACGCGCCGCTGGATGGGTTCATCGCCCCTGCGGAAGGGCTCGAAGCGCCAGTCGATGATGGCCTCGCGTGCCGCTTCGGCAAAAGCCAGGCCGCGGGGCGTTTCATCGACGATCTCGATATCGCGCACTTCGCCGTTTCGGGTGACCATGAACTCGACTTCCACGCTGCCGTTGATGCCGCGCTTGCGGGCGGAGTCGGGGTAGTCGGGTTCGATGCGTTCGACGAGATCGCCGCCGGTTACCAGTTCGGTCTCGGTGGGTTGCGAGGGCCGGGGTGTTGGTTGCGGCAGTTCGGGTTTGGTCAGTGCCGGCGCTTCGATCATGGCCACCTGGCGATCGGACGAACGCTCGATCAACTCGGAGACGGGCGGCAGGCGGTCGGTTTCCAGGGCCGGTGTTACCGGGGGCTGGGACTCGTTATCAGTCGCCTCGGCGGCGGCTTGCTGCGCGTTGTCATCGGAATCCGGCGACGTCGTGGGCTCGGCCGAATCGGCGGTGCTTGCCTCAGCCGGGGCCGCCGTGTTGTCGGGATCAGGAGCGGGATCCACCGGAGCGGGATCCACGACTTCGGCGATTTCATCGAGCGGTTCGTACGCCGGGTCCGGGCGAGGTTCAGGGATCGTCTCGATGACTGGTTCGGGTTCCGGTGGCCCGGGCTCCTCGTCGAGCCAATGCAGGCTGGCGGCGGCCGCCAGGATCAGCCCGGAGAGCAAGGCCGGTCCGGTCAGTCCCTGCTGGCGATCCGGCCGGCCGCGTTCGACCAGGCGCCGGATGCGGCTGAGCATCTGCCCGTCGTGCATGGCCAGGGCCAGCTTCGGCCCCCGATAGCGCAGCTGCTCGAGCGAGGCCAGCATTTCGACGTAGGCGAGGCGGTTGTCCGTGACGGCCACCGCCAGGTCGTCACAGGCGTTTTCTCGTTCGATGCGGATGCGATGCGAAACCCAGCGGACCACCGGATGGTAGAAGAGGACGGTTTCGGTGACGGTCTGGCAAAGATTGACCAGGTGATCGAGCCGGCGGACATGGGCCAGCTCGTGAGCCAGAACCATTTCAAGTTGGCGCGTCGGGAGCCCGGTAAGAATGGCCGGCGGAAGCAGAACCAGCGGCTTGAGCCAGCCGATGACCACGGGTGACTGGATGCGCGCGGAAACTGCGAGTGCGACGGGTCGACTGATCCCGAGCCGTCTCACCAGGGTTCGGAGTTGCGGTTGGAGAGAAGACGCGGCCGAGAAATCGGCTGTTCGACGCAGGCGCCGCAGAAAGTGCCAGCCCAAAGCCAGGCGCGCGCTGAGCAGTAGAACGCCGGCCAGCCAGGCCGCGACAACCCAGTGCATGACCGAAATGCCGCCGACATCGGTGCCGCCGGCTGCGGCCTGAAGGCCCAGAATCGTGCTTGCCGTGTCCGTGGCGACACTTGCTGTCGTCGCGCCCATGTTCGCCGACTGCAGCAGCAGCGCCAGCGTGAGGCCCGGTGCGGCGGCCAGTGCGGCCAGCGTCAGCACAGCGATGATATAGCGTGTGCGTGCCGTCGCCCCTCGGGTAGCCGGCAGCGTGGCGGCATAGAGCAGCCCGATCAGCGCACCCTGCCAGAGGAAATGCAGCAGGGAGAGACCGATCTGCTCGACCACCGGGGCATTCAACCAGGTCATGCGTCGGCGCCTCCACCGGTGTCACTGCGCAGGCTCTGAACCAGGCGTTCGATTTCCTCGAGCTCTTCCGAACTGGCTGGCCGGGAGGTCCCGAGCGCCTGCAGTACGAGCTGCGATGCCGACCCCTCGTAAACACGTTCCATGAAGTCGTCCAGCATCGCGCGCTGGGTCGGCTCCTCTTCGACGGTCGCCTGGAAGACGTGAGCACGTTGGGAGTCATCGCGCAATACGAGACCCTTGCTGTGCATGATCTGCATCTGCTTGAGCGTCGTCGTGTAGCTGTGACCGACGTTCACGCCAATGCCCTCGTGCACTTCCCGTACCGTGGACGGCCCATGCTGCCACAGGTGTTTGAGAATCTTCAATTCGGAGGGTGTGGGTTTCGGTGTATCGGTCATGCCAGGCCCTCGTTGCAATGGCTACGTCAGTGGGGACGAAATGGTTCGTATGTGAGGCTCCAATCTAGCGTTGCCCCGCTCGAGTGTCAATCATGCCGCCTCGGTATATTCGCCGAGCACGGGCCGCTTGGGCTAGACTGAGCGGGTCTTCCGGCCGAGGAGAGAAGACATCCCAGCCCCGGTTCCACCTGTAGAGCGTATCGCCGTCGCCCGCTTGCTGCTTGCGGGCCTGGTCCTTGTCTGCGGCCTGACGATGACGGCTTGCACGGCACCCGAGGAGCCGCTGCGGGTGGGGGTGCTGGCGTGGCCGCCTTATGATCTCGCCTACCTGGCCCTCGAGGAAGACCTGCTCGATCCCGAGCAATTCAACCTGGTCAGTTTCCAGACGCCCTCGGAGCTGGTGCGCAGTTTCCGCTACGGCCTGATCGACGTCATGTTCACCACCAGTCACTTCGCGGTGAGCATGCTGCACGAAGTCGGCGACACTCGGGTCATCTACCTCATCGATACCAGTCTCGGCGGTGATGCCCTGCTCGCGCGCCCCGGTGTGGATGCCGATGATTTGAAGGGCGCCCGCATCGGCGTCGAAGTCGCACCGCTGGGCATGTACACCCTGATGCGCGCACTCGATGTCCTCGGCCTCGATCGCGATGAGGTTGAGATCGTCAATATCGATACCGCGGATCAATTCGACGCCTGGAGCGACCGGGAGATCGACGCACTCGTGACCTACGAGCCCACCCGCAGCCGATTGCTGGACCAGGGGGCGGTGGAGGTGTTCAGCAGCAAGTCCATTCCGAATGAGATCCTGGACGTCATCGTGGTCAAGGAGCGCACCATCAACGCTTACCGGGGCGCGCTCGTAGCGCTCGTTGGTGGTCTCGACCGCGCCACTTCGGCTTACCGGAGGGACCCCGAAGCCACTACGCAGATCATGGCACGGCGCCAGGCCATGTCGGTGGAGCGGTTCAGTCGGGCGATGGCCGGCGTGGAACTGTTCGACCTGTCCGCCAATCTCGACATGATGACCGGCGAAAATCGCCAGCTGCTCGATGCCCTGGAGAAGCAGTGCCGCGCCATGACAAAAGCGGGCATGCTGGTCGGCACCCCAGATCTGAAACGCCTGATCGATTCGTCGATCGTTGAGGAGGCGGCTCGGCGATGAAACCGCGCTGGCCGCTGCGATACGTCGTCCCCCTGCTCATTCTGGCAGCAGGGTTGCTGATTGTCGGCTCCGGTTGGTTTTTCGAGTACCGGCAACTGCAGGGCAATATCATGCGCCTGGCTGAAATCCAGCTGCGATCGACCGCCAATTTCGCAGCCGCTGAGATCGAAGCTGCATTGAGAGACCGCAGTAGCAGCGAAGTCGGGGTCGCCATCGAGCGGGCCGCGTCCAGTCCCGTAGTCTCCGGCGTTTACGTCGTGGCCCCCGACGGAACCATCCGCCATGCTTCCGATGCCCCGGCCGTCGGACAAGTCTTCGGTGACTGGGGGCGCACGCAGGATTTTCGGCAAACCCTGCCGGAGCCTGATGGATCGGGTGAGATTCTGATACGGCCGGTCGGCAATAGCCGACTGATTGGACGGTTCCCGTTGCTCATGCGCATGTCGGCCGAAGAGCTCATGCCCAATCGCGTTGGAAGCCTTTTCGTCGTCACCGACCTTTCCCATGAACTTGCGCGCGGCCGCAGCGACCTGGCCACGAGGGTGCTCGCCTGGAGTGCCATTGTTTCAATGATTGCCGTCGGCTTCTGGGCACTGTTGCGCTCGCTGTTGCTGCGGAGAATTGATGTCCTGATCGGTTCTGTCCGGGAAGTCGGCAAGGGCAACTTTGAACAAACCATGCAAATCCGGGGCCGGGACGAACTGGCCGAACTGGGTCGGGAAATGGATGCAATGACCCAACGCCTGCGCGAACATTCCGAACGCCTTGCGTTTCTGTCCGATCATGATGCTCTTACGGGGCTGTTGAACCGTCACGGTTTCGAGGTGGAGCTTGAACGGGCGCTGCGCAGCATGCGTCGACGCGGGAAACGTTTTGCGGTCGCATTGCTGGATATCGACAGCCTGCGCGTGATCAATGATACGCAAGGCCATCGCGCCGGGGACGAGCTTCTGTCGGTTGTTGCCGACCGCGTGGGCGAGGCGATGCCGGAGATTGTCTGCACGGCCCGGGTCGGTGGTGACGAGTTCGCCGTCCTCTTCGAGCTGACAGAGGATGAAGGCCTCGAGTCGATCGCCGCGCGACTGCAGGGCGAGATGACGACGGTGCGCTTCGATTACGGCGACGAACGCTACGGCGTTCAGGTCAGCATGGGTCTCGTAGAGCTCTCCCCGGACCTGCAAACTGCCTCGGATGCGCTCGGAATCGCGGATGCCGCCTGCTATCGGGCCAAGGAGAAAGGCAGGGGTAGTTTCTATATCGGCAGCGTGGGTCGATTCTCCGGTGAGCATGTACGTGGCGACATGAAGTGGGTGAGCCGCATCCAGGCAGCGCTCGACGAGGATCGACTGCGGCTTTACGCCCAGCCAATCGTGCCGTTGACTGCGGGCGAAAAGCGCGGCCTTCATTTCGAGGTCCTTGTCCGAATGCTCGATGAACGCGGCCGCATCCTTCCGCCGGGCGAGTTCCTGGAGGCGGCCGAGCGATACAATCTGGTCCACCGCATCGATCGCTGGGTCGTGGAACATACGCTGAACTGGCTCGAGGCCGATCCCGGCCTGGCTGATACGGTGTCGTCGTGTTCGATCAACCTGTCGGGCCTGAGTCTCGGCGATGAGGCGCTGATCACGCAGGTCTCCGCCTGGCTTGATCGCGAGCACTCCATCCCGGCGTCCGCCCTGTGCTTTGAAGTGACCGAGACCGCGGCGGTGCAGAATCTTGCGCAGGCCCGTGTCTTCATCGATCGCCTTCGAGCGTTGGGGTGCCGCTTTGCGCTGGATGATTTCGGCACGGGCCTTTCATCCTTTGGTTATCTCAAACGCTTGCCCGTCGACCTGGTCAAGATCGACGGCATCTTCGTGCGCGACATGGTCAGGGATTCGGCCGATCGCGCCATGGTGAACGCCATCAACGATATCGCCCACCAGATAGGAATGAAGACCGTGGCCGAATTCGTGGAAGATGACGAGACGCTCGAGCTGTTGCGCAAAATCGGCGTTGATTTTGCACAGGGCTACGGAATCGGACGGCCACTTCCGCTACCTGATCTCGTCTCGACTTACTCAAGGCACAAATCGGTGGCGTCGTCGGCCGAGCGCCAATAGGCGTTTGTCCGGGAGCGTCAGCAGGCTGGGATCGCCCGCGCCGAGGTGTCTGACCGGTGGTTACCGGGATCCGCGGGGATTCTCGGGCCAGTCGTGCTTTGGGTAGCGGCCGCGCATGTCCTTGCGCACCTCCGGGTAGACGTTGTCCCAGAAGCTCGCCAGGTCCGCGGTGACCGCCAGCGGGCGATCCGCCGGGGAGAGCAGCTGCAGTTGCACCGGTAGGCGGCCTCCAGCCACCGTCGGTGTGTCCCGGCAGCCAAGCATGGCCTGCAGCCTGACGCGTAGCGCAGGCGGGTTTTCCGAGCAGTAGTCCAGCTTTGCCCGGCGGCCGCCGGGCAGCGTCAGATGCTTCGGCGCCAGTTCGTCGAGTTGCCGGAGCCGATCGTGTCCGATCAGGCTGGACAGAACGGACACGAGGTCGAGGGCCTGGATATCCTGCCAGCGGCTCATTCCGCCCAGCCAGGGCGCGAGCCACTGCTCGAGTGTTTCGGCCAGGGCTTCGTCGTCCAGGTCGGGCCAGTCGCCGGGCCACAATGAGCGTAGCAACCTGACCCGGGCCTGGAACTGGCGGGCCGCTGCCGACCACGGCAGAGTCTCCAGGCCCTTTCGCCTGACGGCCGCCAACAGGCCCGCCTGGAGGGTTTCGGCGTCGGGTCGTTGCAGTTCGGTCGACTCGAGCACCAGGGCGCCCAGCCGGCGTTCGCGCCTTGCCACCACCGTGCCGCGTTGCTCGTTCCAGTCAGCCGACTCGACGGTTTGAATATGGTTTCCGAGGACGTCTTCGAGCTCGTCGCGTGTGACGCCGGCAGCCAGGTAGACCCGCGCCTCGCGCGCCCGGCCGTCGAGATCGCAGGCGACCAGGAATTCACTGCCGGCCAGCGGGTCGGCGGCGCCGATGAAAGCGCCGCGGCCGTTGCTCAGCAGAAAGCGGCCACGTTGCCCTCTGCGCGCCTGACCGGTGCGGTCCGGCCAGGCGCAGGCGAGCAGGGCGCCGATGCCGTGCTGCGACCCGGCTTCGTCACGGTGCTTGCCGGCGAGCCGATCGGCGCCCTGCCTGATCCGCGCCAGCATGCCACGCGCACGCCGTCCGGCGTTTCGCAGGCGTGAGAGACGCAAGGCAATATCCACTTCATCAAAACCTCCGATGTCGCGTTCACTGAGCAGAGCCGCCAGTTCGGCCGCGGTACGCGCCAGGCCGAGCCGGCGCCCCGCCAGAACCATGTGCGCCAGCCGCGGGTGCAGGCCCAGCTCCAGCATGGCGCGCCCCTCCGCGGTGATGCGGGCTTCGTCGTCGAGCGCATCCAATGCCTGCAGCAGTTCCACCGCCTGGTTCCAGGACGCCGTCGGCGGCGGGTCCAGCCAGTCCATCCCGGCCGGGTCGGTCACGCCCCACTGGGCCAGCTCGAGCACCAGCGGTGCCAGGTCGGCGGAGACGATCTCGGGGGCGGTGTGCGGCTGCAGTCGATCCTGCTCCGATTCACTCCAGAGCCGGAAGCAGCGTCCCGGCTCCAGCCGACCGGCGCGGCCCCGGCGCTGCTCGGCCGACGCTTTTGAAACACGCTCGGTGACCAGTCTTGTCATGCCGCTGTTGGGGTCGAATTGCGCCCGGCGCTGCCAGCCGGCGTCGACCACGACTCGGATGCCCTCGATGGTCAGGCTGGACTCGGCGATGGCGCTGGCCAGAACGATCTTGCGTGCGCCCGGCGCCGCCGGTCGGATGGCTTCGTCCTGTTCCCCCGAACCCAGCTGTCCGTGCAACAGGTGAAGCTGCGTGTTTTCGGGCAGATCCTTCTCAAGACGACCGGCCACGCGTCGAATTTCGCGCATCCCCGGAAGAAACACGAGAATCGATCCGGATTCATTGTCGAGCGCCTCGCGCACGACGGCAGCCGTATGCGCTTCCATCGTTTTCTGTCGCGTCGGCGGGCGGTAGCTGACGTCGACCGGGTAGCTGCGACCCTCGGCGGTGACCATCGGGCAATCGCCGAGGAGGGCGGACAGGTGCTGGCCGGCCAGGGTGGCCGACATCACCAGCAATCGCAGGTCTTCGCGCAGCGCCTGCTGCGTCTCGCGCACCAGCGCCAGGCCCAGGTCGGCCTGCAGCGAGCGCTCGTGAAACTCGTCGAAGATAACCGCGGCGTAGTCCGACAGAGCCGGGTCGGATTGGATCAGGCGCGTCAGGATGCCCTCGGTGACCACCTCGACGCGCGTCGCCGCCGATACCTGCGTATCGAGGCGCGTGCGATACCCGACGGTTTGGCCGGCCTTCTCGCCCAGCTGGCCGGCCATGAAACGCGCGGCCGAACGCGCGGCCAGGCGTCGGGGTTCGAGCATCAGGATGCGGCGTTCAGACCGCCAGTCGGCTTTCAGCAGGGCGATCGGCACCCGGGTGGTCTTGCCGCTGCCGGTCGGGGCTTGCAGCAACGCGGTGGGATTCTCCTCGAGCGTCTCGAGCAGTTTAGGCAGGACGGCGTCGATGGGCAGCAAATCATTCCCGCCACTTGATATTGCAACCGATCGAGGGCTTCTGCTCTTCTGCTACCGGCTGGCCGGCCAGCAGCGCGTCGAGTGCCGCGCGTACGTCGCGGCCGGTCACGGGCTTTTCGTTGCCGGGTCGTGAATCATCGAGCTGGCCCCGGTAAGCGAGGCGACGGTCGGCATCGAAGATGTAGAAGTCCGGCGTGCACGCGGCGCTGAAGGCGCGCGCAACATTTTGCGACTCGTCGTAGAGATACGGAAAGGGAAAGCCCCTGGACTTGGCCAGCTCGGCCATGCGCTCGGGTCGGTCCTGCGGGTAGCCGGTGACGTCGTTGCTGCTGATGGCCACCATGCCGACCCGGTTCAGATCGTAATCCTTGCCCAGCCGGACCAACTCGTCGAGGACATGCTTGACGAAGGGGCAGTGGTTGCAGAGGAACATCACCAGGGTGGCGTGCGACCCGGCGATATCGTCGAAGCTCAGCGTCTGGCCGCTGACGGTGTCGGGCAGGTTGAAGTCGGGCGCCGGCGTTCCCAGCGGCAGCATGGAGGATTCGGTTCTTGCCATGGCGTTCTCGCTTTGCAGCCGATTCGAATGGGCTCTTTCCTGGAGACCACAGTTTACATTTTCCCGCCCATCACCGGCTGCCGATCGCTTTTTCCAGCAACCGGGCCAGGCGACGGGTTCCGGGACCGGCACCGTCGGCGTCCGCGAAGACCAGGTAAAGGGTGGCAAAACGCTCGCGCCCCTTCTCCAGCGGCAGCGGCTTGAGCTGCCCGCTGTCGAGCTCGCGCCGGATGATGTCCTCGGCGTACCAGGCAAAGCCCAGGCCCATGCAGGCGGCGCGAATGGATGTCGCCTTGCTGGTTACCGTCCAGCGACGCTCGCTGACCCGGTAGGCCTCGCTGGCGGCCGGCTGGCTGCCACTGTCGCGCACGACCAGGTGGCGATGGGCCCGCAGGTCGTCGAGGGTGAGGTTGCGCTCGAGCTGCTGGAGCGGGTGGTGTGGCGCCGCGGCGGCGATGAAGCGCACGCGCATCAGCGGATCGCCGACGAAACCCGGGGGGATCGACGAGGCGATGGCCAGGTCCACGGCGCCGCGGGTGAGCAGCTCGGTGGTGCCGCCGAGCACAGACTCGTGCAGCTGCACGCGCATGTCGGGAAAGTCGCCCGACAGTTCATCCAGGCATTCCAGCAGCAGCCAGGTGGGAAAGATGATCTCGGCGGCCAGCCGCAGTTCGGCCTCTTCGCCGGCGGCCAGACGCCCGGCCAGGCGCTCGATCTGGCCGGATTCGTCCAGCAGGGCCTTCGCCCGTCGGTACAGCGTCTGGCCCGTGGCCGTCAGCACCGCGCGCCGGCCCTCGATTCTGAACAGGTCCACGCCCAGCAGGCTTTCGATGCGGCCGACGGCATGGTTCAGGGTTGACTGCGACTTGTTGACGGCTTCCGACGCTGCGGCGTAGCTGCCGGCCTCGACCACCGCCACCAGGGCGCGCCACTGTTCCAGGGAAATCCGGGAATGCATTTATATTCGATTTAATCGAATGGTTAGGCCGATATTTTCCGCTTTTTATTCGAATTTACCAAGCCTATTGTAGAGGCCAACACGCAAACCAAGGAGTTCGCCCCATGAAAACCCTGCTGGTCATCAAATCAAGCCTGTTCAACGGTCAAGGCCAGTCCAGCCGTCTGGCCGACGCTTTCGCCGAGCGCTGGCGCGAGAACAATCCCGACGGCCGGATCATCTGCCGCGACCTGGCGCTGGAGCCCATCGCGCACCTGAGCGCCGAAGCCTTCAAGGGCTTTCAGGCCGATACGGCCGAGCGCACGCCCGAACAGCACGCCGCCACGGCGGTATCCGATTCGCTGATCGCCGAGCTCAGGGCCGCCGACGAAGTCGCGCTGGGCCTGCCCATGTACAACTTCTCGGTACCGTCGACGCTCAAGGCCTGGATGGATCACGTGGCACGCGCCGGGGTGACCTTCCGCTACACGGAAAACGGGCCCGAGGGCCTGATCGACGACAAGCCACTCTACGTTTTCGCCGCGCGCGGCGGCCAGTACCAGGGCACGGAGATGGATACCCAGACCCCGCTGGTGCGGATGTTCTTCAACATGCTGGGTATTCGCGATATCCGCTTTACCTATGCCGAGGGCCTGGCGATGGGCCCCGAACAGGCCGAACAGTCCCGCACGAAAGCGGTCGAAGCCATCGAACGACTGGCGGCCTGAACGGCCGTCGAGGAGAAATCACCATGACGACCACCCGCACTCTCGAGCGCATCATCGAATCGCTGCCCACCTCCGACGGCGCCGGCGTCAAGCTGCGGCGAAGCCTCGGCCAGCAGGCCAGCGATGCCGTCCGCCTCGATCCTTTCCTGATGCTCGACGAGTTCTATTCCGACAACCCGGATGACTACATCGCCGGCTTCCCGCCGCACCCGCATCGCGGCTTCGAGACCGTCACCTACATGCTCGAAGGACGCATGCAGCACAGCGATCACCTGGGCAATACCGGCGATCTCGGACCCGGCGGCGTGCAGTGGATGACGGCCGGACGCGGCGTGATCCACTCCGAGATGCCGCAGCAGTCCGAAGGCGGCATGCGCGGGTTCCAGCTGTGGATCAACCTGCCGGCGGCCGAGAAAATGAAGCCGGCCGCCTATCGCGACATTCCAACCGATGAAATTCCGACAATCGAGCTGTCGGCCGGGGCGGTTCGCGTTATCGCCGGGCGCCTGGCACTGGACGGACGAACCATCGCCGGGCCGGTCAACGGCGAGAACGGCCGCATGGCGACCGATCCGCTCTATCTCGACGTGCACCTCGAACCCTCGGTCGAGATCGAGCTGCCGGTGACGCCGGGTCACAGCGCCTTTGCCTATCTCTACGACGGATCGGCCGAGATCGCCGGCCGGGCACTGCCGCATCGGGCCGCAGGCATCCTGGGCGACGGCGAGCGCGTGCGGATTGCCGCGGGGGAAGAGGGTGCGCGCCTGCTTCTTCTGGCAGCCCGGCCCCTGGGCGAGCCGGTGGCCCAGTACGGGCCCTTCGTGATGAACACGCGCGAAGAGATCGAGCGCGCCGTGGAGGACTACCGTTCAGGTCGGCTGACGGAAGCCTGAGAGCCTCTCCGTGGCTTACTCGTCAAGGCTGCGGATGTAAGCGACCAGGTTGTCGATGTCTCCATCGCTCAGATGACCGAATGCGGTCATCATCGGCGACAGGCCGACGGCCGGGCCGCCCTTGGTGATGACAGTGCGGATGTGCTCGTCGTCGACCGATTCCTGCCACTCACTGTCGCTGAGGTCGCGCGGCTTTGGGTTGAGGCTGGCCGAGGCCGGGCCGTCACCCTTGCCCGATGGGCCGTGGCAAGTGGCACAAAGTTGCTTGAACTGGGTCTCACCAGCACTCGCGTCGGCCGCGAGTGCGGAATGGGCCAGCAGGCTACCGGCGGACAGTAACAGGACGGTTATCGGAATGCGCATTTCGGCTCTCCTCTCAATATACTTTAGCGGGCTCTCATGTATTGTACGCCCGGGAACGGGCGTCTGGCAGCAGCGGCTACCATCTCGGATAAAACATTTATTGAATATACATGATATACCCCGGCGTCCGGAAGCGATTGCTCGCGACGCGAAACATGCGTGGCGTGGACATGCCCCGACTTATAATTCGTCTTGCGCGAGTTGGCGCGATTTTGCAGTTTCGACCATCGGCGACAAGGCGCTTATGCAATGAACCTGATCGAACGACATCATCAGCAACGCATCGGCATCTGGCTGATGGTCTGCTGCTTCGTGCTGTTTTTGCTGGTCATGCTCGGTGGGGCCACGCGCCTCACCGGCTCGGGCCTTTCCATGGTCGAGTGGCAGCCGGTCACCGGCGTGATTCCGCCGACAAGCGAAGAGCGCTGGATGCAAGAGTTCGACGCCTATCGCGCCAGCCCCGAGTACCAGAAGGTCAATCGCGGCATGTCGCTCGACGAGTTCAAGACGATCTACTGGTTCGAGTTCGGCCATCGATTGCTGGCGCGCTCGCTCGGCCTGGTCTTCGCCCTGCCGTTGGCGTGGTTCTGGTGGCGTGGCTGGGTGCCGAAGAGGCTGCGCTGGCCGCTTCTGGGTATCTTCGGACTAGGCGCGCTGCAGGGCTGGATGGGCTGGTACATGGTCCAGAGCGGGCTGGTCGACATCCCGCGCGTGAGTCCCTACCGCCTGGCCGCGCATCTGAGCCTGGCCTTGATTATCTTCGCGTTCATGTTCCGGCTGGCACTGGGGCTGCTGATGCCGGCCGAGCAGCGCCCGCATCCCCTTCGGCGCTGGACCATCCCCCTGCTGGTGATGACCGCGCTGACCATCTTCGTGGGCGCGTTCGTTGCCGGATTGCGCGCGGGCTTCGTCTACAACGATTTCCCGCTCATGGCCGGACAGTGGCTTCCGGACGGGCTCCTGGGCCTGGAACCGCTATGGCGTAACTTCTTCGAGAACACCGCTACGGTGCAGTTCATGCACCGGATACTGGCCCTGTCCACCCTGGCCGTGGCGCTTGCCGCCTGGTGGCGCCAGCGCAGGTATTCACTGGATGCCGGCGCCCGTCGCGCCTTCCACATCCTGGTTTGTATTGTCGGTATCCAGGTGGCGCTGGGCATCGCCACGCTGATGCTCTATGTGCCGGTGGTGCTGGGCACCCTGCACCAGGGCATCGCCGTGCTGGTGTTGGGAGCGGTGATCGCGGTCGACTATCGCGTCAGTCACCTGCGTGCTCATGCGACCGCCCACTCCGGACGCCTGACGGCCGACTGATTCCTGCATTCGCTCAGTGCGGGGCCGTAAGGGTCCCGCGCGCGATGCTTTCGAGTTTCACGGCGTCGTGGATGGTGATGTAGCGCGCGTCCATCTCGATCGCCCCCTCGCGCTGCAGCGCGGTCAGGCTGCGCGAGAGGGTTTCCGGCTGAACGGCCAGCAGCCCGGCGATATGCTTCTTGCTTGCCTCCAGGCGGAAGGTCTTCGGTTCGTTCCGGCGCCGGTATTCCTCCAGCAGGTAATGGGCCACGCGCAGATGCGCGTTCTGAAGCGAGAGAGAATCGATCTGATTGATCTTCTCGTGCATGCGCCGGCTCAGCGTGCCGAGCAATCGGAAACAGGCTTTCGGATCGTTATGAAGAGTCTCGACCAGGTCGTCGGCGTCGAAGCCGACCAGTTCGCTGGGCTTGAGCGCGGCGCAATGCACCGGGTACACGCGCCTGGGCATGAACAGCGTGGCTTCGGCAAAGCTGCGTCCCGGATTGATGATGGCCATGATCTTCTCCTGGCCCGAACCCGACAGCCGGAAGAGCTTGAGCTGTCCCTTCCGGCACAACCAGGTGCGCCGGGCCGGATTCCCGTGATGGAAAAGGTGCTCGCCGCGGTCGACGGTCACGATGCGCGCCTTGCCCAGCACGCGCTTCGCTTCGGTTTCGTCCAGCCCCGAAAGCAGCGGAAACTGTGCCAGCTCTTCGAGGCTGGGATGACGGACGTTGTTCATGGCAGGATTCCCTAGGGAACCTCTGAACAACTCTGCGCGGGCGCGACGGGTCTTTGCGGGAGGCTCCGGTCCGGCTTCGGCGATCGTGGTTTGGTTGTTCCAAATGAGTGAGCCGAAACGGGGCGGAGACCCCGCAAAGGCCCGTCCCGAAGGGTTTTGCCGGAGAAGCCGCATCTCGCGCGTTGCGCCCCTCGGCCGTAGCTACGGCTACTGTCACTCGCGTCGCACCACACGATCTGCGGCTTCTCCGACAAAACGCGCTCCGCGCAGAGTTGTTCAGAGGTTCCCTAGTCCGGCCCGCCCGGCGGGCCGATATTGGCGTATAGTGAGTAAACCAGTATTCGCGATACCTCTTTTTGACCAGAATCAATATTTGCCTCACCCCATGAACGACAACCGGCACGACGAAGACCAACTGATCGACTGGCTCAGCCCGCTTTTTCTCGGCTCGTATGCCGAAAATAACGAGCTGTTCGAGCAGACCCTGGTGGAACTCTTGCGCGACCACGTCTACTGGCGCCGCAACATCCATCCCGAGGACCGGCCGCAGATTCCGGTGCTGGCCGATACCGGCCCCGAGTACCGGCGCTTCGTCGGCCGCATGAAAACCGAGCTGCACGGCCTGACGGCGCGGCTGAAGAATTCGGCGCCCTTCTTCAACCCGCGCTACATCGGGCACATGGCTTCCGACCTGCTGCTGCCGGGCCTGATCGCCCAGCTGGTGACCACGCTCTACAACCCCAACCACGTCACCGACGAGGCCTCGCCGGTGACCCTGCCGCTCGAACTCGACCTGGGCCGGCAGCTGGCCGCGATGTTCGGCTTCAATACCGACCCACAGCGCGAGCCCTGCGCCTGGGGTCACGCCACCTCCGGCGGCACCATCGCCAATGACGAGGCGCTGTGGTATTTCCGCGCCGTGCGCTATTGGCCGCTGGCGGCCGCCCGCGCATTGCGTGAGGCGGCGTTCGATCCGGGCGCGCTCGAGCACGGTCCGGAGAATTTTCTCAACGCGCAAGCCCACCAGCTGTTCAATCTATCGACCGACACGGTGATTCGCCTGCGGCGCGAGCTGCTGGCCAGCATGGACCGGCAGCTCGATCGCCGGCAGGCGCGCGACCTCGCGCGCCGGATCGAGTACGAACGCGTCGAGCAGCTGGGCATGGCCGAGTTCCACCTTCGCCACCGGGCCCTGGGAACGCCCGTGGTGGTGGTTCCCGACACGGCCCATTATTCCTGGGAAAAGGCGCTCAAGCTGCTGGGCCTGGGCGCGTCCAATCTCGAGACGGTGGCGGTCAGCGAGCGCATGCGCCTGGACGCCGACGCCCTGGAACGAAAACTGGCCGAACTCCACGAGCGCGGCCGGCCGGTACTGGCGGTTATCGGCGTGCTGGGCACCACCGAGTTTGGCTCGATCGACCCGATCCACGAGATCGTGAGCGCGCGCCAGCGCTGGCGGCGGGCGGGCCTGGATTTCGGAATCCACATCGATGCCGCCTGGGGCGGGTATCTCGCCAGCATGTTTCGCCGGTCCGACGGCACGCTGGTCGACCACGAGGCAATGCGCCGACAATTCCATTTCTTCCCCTCGCCGCCGGTTTACAAGGCATTTGCCGCCCTGCGGCACGCGGACTCGATCACCGTCGATCCGCACAAGCTCGGCTACGTGCCTTTCGGCTGCGGCGCCTATGTTGCGCGCAACCGCGGCATGACCGACTTCATCAGCCAGAAGGCGGCCTACGTCTTCGATGAGGCCGAGTCGGTCGCCGATTCCGAGTACGAACGCCGCTTCCGCAACCTGGGCCAGTACATCCTGGAAGGCTCCAAGCCCGGGGCGGCCGCCGCCGGCGCCTGGCTGAGCCACCGCGTGCTTCCGCTGGATGCCGATCACATGGGCAGGCTCTGCGCCGAGACCATCCGCAACTGCGAGTACTTCTTCGAGCACGTGGACCAGTTGCGCGACGAGCTGGCCGGTATCGCCCGCGTGGTCCTGCCCTTCGAGCCGGATACCAACCTGGTCTGCCTCGCCATCAACCCCGCCGGCAATCGCTCGCTGGCCAGGATGAACGAGTTCGGCCGCCGGCTATACGCCCACCTGGACGTGGGCGAGGAAGTCGATATTCGCTCGCGCGAGTTCTTCGGCTCGCGCACCCTGGTGCACCGCGACAAGCTGGGGCAAGAAGCGGCCGAACGCCTCATGGCCGAGCTGGACCTGGACCCGGCGACCTTCGTCGAGGAACCGGACGATTCCGGCGAGCAGGCCGACAGCATCTTCCTGCTGCGCCATACCCTGATGAACCCCTGGCTGAGCGGTCGCGAAGAAGGACTGAACTATCTCGACCGCTATTGCCGCTACCTGGCCGCACTGGTGCGACGTGAACTTTCCGATTGATGAACCTGCACACGCAGGATAGACATAAGGAGTACCGCAATGAGGATCACACTTTTTCGTCTCGCAACCCTCGGCTTTCTGGTGCTACTGGTTGCTCCGATCGCCGTCCAGTCCCAGGACCATGAGCATGACCACGAGGCCATGCACAGCAGTGGTGAACTGGATCCTCAGCGGTCCGATGAGGGCAAGTGGGCCAGCGATGCCTCGCTCCGGCAGGGGATGAACAAGCTCAAGGAGGCGTTCGAGCCGGCCCATGGGGCGTACCGCAACGACCGGTTCGACTCCGAACAGGCTACGGACCTTGCCGATGACGTCGAGGAAGCCGTCAATTTCATGTTCGCCAACTGCCAACTGCCGGGCGACGCCGATGCCGAACTGCACAAGCTGCTGGCCGCGGCACTGGGTGCGGCGGAGTCACTGCGGGGATCGGACGCCCCGCACGAGGGCCTGCACCAGCTTCACCGGGTTCTCGAGGCCTACCCCGAGTTCTTCGATCATCCGGGCTGGACCCGCTGACGAAAGCGCAGCAGCAGGGCGAACAGAACCAGCAGCGCTGAAGACCAGGCGCCGGCCGCCAGCAACAGGCCACTGTGGCTCGCTCCTCCGAGCAGGCGCCCTGAACGGTGTCAGAATGACCGAAGCTCCTTACACAGGAATCCGCCCATGGCCATGGAACTCGAGCTTGAAGACCTGATCGCAGCGCGGGAACGCATTCGCGATCGCATCTCACAGACACCGCTCGAACACAGTGAGACATTGTCTTCGCGCGTAGGCGCCGAGCTGCGGCTCAAGCACGAGAACCTGCAGCTCACCGGATCGTTCAAGTTCCGCGGCGCCAGCCACAAGCTTGCCCGGCTGGTCGCTGACGGTGAGCGCCCGGCCGGCGTTGTGGCGGCGTCGGCGGGCAATCATGCCCAGGCCGTGGCGCACGCAGCGCGCAGCCGCGACATTCCGGCCACCGTGGTCATGCCCGAGACTGCGCCGATGACCAAGGTGGCGGCCTGCCGCTCGCTGGGTGCAAACATCGAACAGATCGGCACCACGCTGGAAGAGGCCACCGAGCGCGCATACGAGCTGGCCAAAGCGCGGGGGCTGGCCTTCATATCACCCTACGACGACTGGGACATCATCGCCGGTCAGGCGAGTTGCGGCCTGGAAATGCTCGACGCCATGCCGGAGATGACGACGGCGGTCGTGTGCCTCGGCGGCGGTGGACTGCTGTCGGGCATTGCCCTGGCGCTCAAGCTGCAGCGCCCGGACATTCGCGTTGTCGGTGTCCAGGCGGATGCGGTTGCACCCTGGCGGCACTATCTCGACGACGGCGAGTTCGATGCGATCGAGCCGGGCTCGCGCACCATCGCCGACGGCATCAGCGTCAAGGCGCCGGGCAAGCTCACCCGCCAGGTGATCGGCGAGTACGTCGATGAAATCGTGACCGTCGACGACAACGCCATCGCAAGGGCCATCGTCACCCTTCTGGAGACGACCCGCACCATTGGCGAAGGCGCTGGCGTGGTCGGCCTTGCCGCGCTGCTCGAAGGGCGCATCGAACTGGATGCCGACGAACGCGTCGCTTGCGTGATTTCCGGCGGCAATATCGACATGTCCCTGGTCGGGCGCTCGATCGATTTCGGGCTGAGCGCCAGCGGCCGGCTGTTGAGCATCGCCGTGACCCTCCCTGATCGTCCGGGCAGTCTCTCCGGCCTCATCGCTGAGGTGGCCGACCTGGGCATGAATGTCCGCGAAGTGCGCCACCGCCGCGGCGAAACGCATGTGCCGGTCGGCTTGACCGAGATCACCCTCGAACTGGAAACCCGCGACGCGGACCATCAGCGGTCACTGTTCGAGCGATTGCAGGAGCAGGGACTGAGCGTGCGCGTCCTGGCTGCATGAGCGAATTCACCGACAGGAGGCCGGGATGACCCGTTCGAAGATCCGCCTGCAACGAATTTACGACGAACCTGACGCACCCGGGGGTACACGCGTGCTGGTCGACCGCGTGTGGCCGCGCGGGATTTCGAAGGATCAGGCCGGTCTCGACCACTGGTTCAAGGAACTGGCGCCCTCGACCGAATTGCGAAAGTGGTTCGGCCACGACCCGAAACTTTGGGCCGCGTTCAAGCAGAAATACCGCAAGGAGCTCGAGGACGACGACAAGCGGGAAAAGCTCGAGGCGCTCGCCGAACTGGCTGCCTCAGGGCCGGTCACGCTGCTGTTCGGCGCGAAGAACACGGAGCACAACCAGGCGGTCGTGCTGCGTGAAGTACTCGAGGAAACGCTCTAACCGCGCTCGTCGCGCACGCGCTGCTGGGCGTGCCGGAAGGCGTCCTCGATCTCGGAGTTATCGAACATCGGCATCGGCTGGTCCGGCTCCGGATCGCGCAGAACGTAGACGGCGCCGCAGTATTCGCAGGCCTCACGGCCGGAGCGGTGGACCGGTACGTAAACACGCGGGTGAGCGTTCCAGACCTTCATTTCCGAAGTCGGGCACGACAGCGGCAGGTCTTCCCAGCCGACCTCGTACTCTTCCTGCCGGCAGGCGGGCTTGAGTTCACCTTCCTTGCGCTTGGCTACCATCTTGTCCTCTCGACGACGCAAACAGATCCAAAACGATATGGTACCCGCTCGAGCCGTCTCAGGGGATGGCACGGCCGCGATACGGCGCCTGATCGATATCAATTCCGGCCTTCGCGGCTGGTGCTAGTTTAGAGCGATGTCTGAAAAGAGCGATACGAAGATGAAAATCGACGTGGCGATCGTCGGCGCCGGACCCGCCGGCCTGTGTCTTGCCCGAGCCCTCGAGGGACTGGGCCTCGAAATCCGCTTGTTCGACGGCAACCCGCGCGAGCAGCTGGCCAACCCGATCGAGGATGGGCGCGAAATCGCCCTGACCCATGCCTCCCAGGCCGTACTCGAGCGACTCGGAATCTGGCAGCGGCTGGAACCGGAAGCTCTCAGCGCGCTGCGCGACGCGGCCGTGTTCGACGGCGAATCGGCTCGTCCCATGCGCATCACCCATGCCGACGGCGGGCATGAGCGACTCGGCACCCTGGTCGCCAATCACCACATTCGCCGAGCGGCCTGGGAGGCGGTGGCCGACCAGGACGGCGTGGAAGTCGAGGCCGGCGTCACCGTGGACGCCACCGAACTCACGGCAACGGGGCGGTATTTGGATCTCTCTGACGGGCGCTCGGTCGAAGCCGACCTGGTGATCGCCGCCGACTCGCGTTTCTCGGCCCTGCGGCGGGCCGCCGGGATCGGGGCGCACATGCGCGATTTCGGCCGCAGCATGCTACTGGCGCATGTCACGCTGGAACAGGAGCACGACCACGTCGCCTGGGAGTGGTTCGGCTACGATCGTACCCTGGCCCTGCTGCCGCTCAACGGACGGCGCGCCTCGGCGGTGATCACGCTGCCCCACGAACAGGCCCGGAGACTGGCCGAAGTCGACGAGGCCGATTTCAACCGTGAAGTGACCGGCATGTATCGGCACCGTCTCGGTGAGATGCATCTCGACGGCCAGCGTCACCTCTATCCGCTGGTCGGCGTGTGGCCCGACCGGCTGGTGGCCGAGCGACTGGCAACCGTCGGCGATGCCGCCGTGGGCATGCACCCGGTGACCGCCCACGGGTTCAACCTCGGACTGACCGGTATCGAGATTCTCTCCGGCGAAATGCAGCGCGCTGCCGAACACGGAATGCCGGTTTCCGATCGCAGCGTGCTGGCCGCCTACGGGCGGCGTCACCGTCGCGCCAGCCTGCCGCTCTACCTGGCCACGGCGACGGTCGTCGGGCTCTACACCGACGATCGCATGCCGGCCCGCTTCCTGCGCCGCTCGGCCTTGCGCGTTGCCAACCGGGTTGGCCCCTTCCGCCAGGCCTTGGCTCGCCAACTCACCGGAAAGGGCGGTCTCCCGGGGCCGCTGGCATTACTGCGCGGGTCTGCTCGATGAGCCGGCGCATCCTGATCATCCAGGGTCATCCCGACCCGGCCGGCGAGCATTTCGGCCATGCCCTGGCCGACGCCTACCGCCAGGGGGCGGAGGCCGCGGGGCATCGCGTCGAGCAAGTGCGCCTGGCCGATCTCGACTACCCCATGCTCTCCAGCGAAAAGGAGTGGACCGATGGCGAGGTACCCGAGTCCCTGAAGCCGGTCCAGGCGAAGATACGGGACGCAGACCACCTGGTGTTCTTCTTCCCCCTCTGGCTGGGTACCCTGCCGGCCCGGGTCAAGGCCTTCCTCGAGCAGGTCATGCGGCCGGGTTTCGCCTTTGCCGCCGATGCACGCGACGGTATCGGTGCGCGCCATCTCAAGGGCAAGTCGGCACGGGTGGTGATCACCATGGGCATGCCCGGCCCGGTCTATCGCTGGTTTTTCGGCGCCCACGGTTACCGCAACCTCAAGCGCAACATCCTGCATTTCTGCAGTATCAGGCCGGTGCGGCGCTGCTTCGTCGGTGGCGTGGCCGGCAAGAACGATCGTGGCCGTAAACGCTGGCTCGAGCGGATCGAATCGCTGGGGCGAAAGGGCGCCTGAAACGGCGGGTGGGCGAGTCGTCCTAATCCTGTGCAACCGCGGTGATCCTGCCGCCGGTTGTGATCAGGACAAGTTCGCCGTCTGCGCCGATGTTGAAGCGACGAACACTGCCGAGCAGGTCCAGAAAGCGGGATTCGAGCTGCATGCGCGGTTCGCGGCAGGCCATGCGGGTCGACGCCGCAGGGCTGATCGACAGGCCCTCGCCGCCAAGCTCGTAGTCGGCGGTGAAGCGGTTGCAGGCCGCGCGACCGCTTACGCGGTCTTCGGCGTCGAACGCAATCGTGATCATGACTTCCTCATCGTCTGCTCCCGTCTCGGGAACCGCTTCTCCATCGAGCCGGGTGACGCGCCAGTCCGTGCCAAGCAGTAAGTCCCGGGGCCGCCCCCCGCAGCCGTCCAGCCGGCCGCCGTCGAACTGCACCTCGACGGAATAGGGGTGCGGCATGCCGGTTGCCGAGTCGCGGCAGACGCTTTGCCCGAACGCCGCCAGGATGGGGCCGTTGTCGCCGATGCCGCGAAAGCGTGTCGTCAGCCCGCTCGAGCCGCTCCCGATCAGGCTCGCCTCCGTAGAGGTCTGCCCATAGTCGCTGGTCAGTTCGATGTGGTCATCGTCGATCGTGACCTGCCAGCCGGGTTCATTGCCGCCGCCGGACAACGGGGGCTCGAGTGCGGTGACCCGGCGGCACTCGGGTCCGGGTTCCTCATCGCGTATGAACTGAATATCGCCGGACTTTTCGTGGATGCCGATTCCCGAATCCCCCACCGATTGGTAGCGCAGCCCGGAATCGGCCGGTACCGGTTCGAGGGCATGGAGCTGGCGGTCGACCGCCAGAAAAACCTGCTCGCCGACTGCACCGAACATCAACCCTGTCGAGTCGCACTGCCAGCTCTGTCCGAAACCCGCCTCGAGCGGATGGCGCAGGTGAATTCTTTCCATCCGCGCCCGGCCGTCCCGCGGCAGGACGAGTGTCGGTCCGGTCAGTCGCAGCAGGCGATCGCCGGAGAGGATGGCCGCACTCAACTCGTACAGCACGGGATCGCTATTTTCGGGTTCGACGGTGAACCCCAGGGGAATGGGCACCTGGTGACCTTCCAGGCGCGTGCTGAAGCGCGTCAGCGTGGTGCGGCCTTCGCGACCGACGGCATCGACGGCCACCAGCAATTCGGCATCCCCCGGCAGGGCGACGCGCTCGGGATAGAAGAGTTCGGCCTCGATGAAGAAGGGCTCGGACGCGTCGACGCCGGGTTCCCCGTCATCCGACCGCATGTCGACCGTCCAGGTGCACCCGGCCAGCCAGAGTGTTGCTGCCGCCAACATCGTCCCACGCATCATCTCGGAGTGCTCCTCGCTGGTTCTGCCTACTGAAGACCATCATTCCTGCCCCGGGTTCTACGGTCAATCTTCGTGGGTCTCTGCGATAATGCGTTCATGGACGAACTTGACGGTACCCGGCTTCTGCAAGCGCTCTCGCGCGTGCTTGGAAGCGCCGGCCTCATCAGCGCCGGGGAGGATCTGGCCCGCTACGCCGGAGAGCCGCGCGGACGCTATCGAGAGACGCCGCTTGCCGTGGTTCGCCCGGGCAGCGCGCAGGAAGTAGCCGCAGTCGTGTCGCTCTGTCGCGAGCACGGCACGGCAATCGTGCCCCAGGGCGGCAACACCGGTCTGGTTGGCGGTCAAAGCGTTAGATGGGCCGACCGGGAAGTCATTCTGAGCCTGGAGCGGATGCGTGAGGTTCGCCGAGTCGATGCCGAAGGCGCCTTCATGATCTTGGAGGCGGGCTGTACGTTGGCGAGTGCGCAGGCCGCTGCCGAGAGCGCCGGGTTGCTGTTTCCGATGAGCCTGGCTTCGGAGGGCACGGCGACCATCGGCGGCAATATCGCCACCAACGCCGGCGGCCATCTCACCATCCGTTACGGCAACATGCGCCAGCAGGTGCTGGGGCTGGAAGTCGTGCTCGCCGACGGTCGGATCCTCGACGGGCTCAAGGGGTTGAGAAAGGACAACAGCGGCTACGATCTCAATCAGTTGTTCATCGGCTCGGAGGGTACGCTGGGCATCATCACCGCCGCCTCGCTCAATCTCGTTTCCGCCCCACGCCAGAGCATGACCGCCTTTATGGGCGTACCCGATCTGCCGGCCGCGCTCACCCTGCTGCGATTGCTGCGGCGGCATCTGGGAGAGACCGTCTCGGCGCTGGAGTTGATGCCGCGCCTGGCCATGGATTATGTGCTCGACTACCTGCCCGATGCGCATGATCCCCTGGTACGCGAGCATCCCTGGTACCTGCTGCTGCAGGCCGATACGGCCGTGGCCGGGGACTGGCTGCAGGACGCTTGTGTCCAGGCGCTGGAACGAGCCGCCGACGAGGGCGTGGCGGCCGATGCCGTTGTCGCCGGAAACGATACCCAGGCCGAGCAGCTCTGGCGGCTGCGCGAAGCCATCTCCCCGGCGCAGAAAGTCGGCGGGGTCAGCCTCAAGCACGACATCTCGGTGCCGGTGGCCGCCATCCCGGAATTCGTCGACGAGACCTGCAGCGCCCTGGCCGAGCGCGTGCCCGGCATCCGGCCCTGCGTGTTCGGTCACGTCGGCGACGGCAATCTGCATTTCAATCTCAGCCAGCCCGAAGGCATGAATGCGGAGGCGTTCAGGGCCCTGGAAGCCGACTGCAACCGCATCGTGTTCGACGCCGTGATGCGACATCGCGGATCGATCGCCGCCGAGCACGGTATTGGCCAGCTGCGTGCCGAAGAATTAGTCCTGCGTACCGACGCCGTGCGGCTTGACCTGATGCGGCGGCTCAAGTCCGCCCTCGATCCCGAGGGGCTGCTCAATCCCGGCAAGATTCTCACCGAAGGCAGCCACGGAAGCTCGTCATGCGGGTAACCGTTATCGGCGCCGGCGTAGTCGGCGCCTGCACCGCGCTGGCGCTGGTCGAGCGCGGATTCGAGGTGACGCTGATCGAGCAGCGCGATCGGGTAGCCGAGGTGAACAGCCACGCCAACGGCGGCGGTGTCACACCACTGCATTCCGAGCCCTGGAACGGCCCCGGCCTGGCCGGCAGCCTGTTGAAATACATGGGCCGGGCCGACGCGCCCTGGCGGCTGCCGCCGCAGAGACTGCCGGGGCTGGGCCGCTGGGGCGTCCGCTTCCTGGCGCAATCGCGCCGCTCGCCCTTCATGGCGAACGCACGCGCCAATATCCGCCTGGGCCTGTACTCGCAGGATCGACTTCGCGACTGGCGGGATCGCTATGCCATCGACTACGCGCAGACCACGGCCGGGTCCATGCAGCTCTACTTCAACCGGGCAGCCTTCGACCGCGCCCTGGCGATGCGGCGCGAGTTGATCGATGGCCTGGGCGAGGTCGAACCGCTCGATGTCGAAGCCGTCGTCGCACGCGAACCGGCACTGGCGCCCGTGGCCGATCGGCTGGCCGGCGGGCTGTTCTACCCGACGCACGAGTCGGGCGACGCGGCACGCTTCGCCCAGGGTGTCGCCGAAGCAGCCGGGCGGCAGGGCGCGCAAGTACATCTTGGAGAATCGATCCGCCGGATCGTTTGCGACAAACAGAAATTGACCGCGGTCGAGACCGATCGAGCGACGATCAAGGCGGACGCCTGCGTGATCGCCGCCGGGCCGGCAACGACGGAACTGCTGCGCCCGCTCGGCATACGGGTACCCATCCAGCCCGTACGCGGCTACTCGGCGACCTTCGAACTGGAAGATACCCATGCCTTGCCGGCGCTGCCCCTGCTCGACACCGCGCGTCGTTTCGTGACCCTGCGCCTGGGCGAGCGCGGCTTGAGGATTGCCGGCTTGGCCGATTTCGCCGGCCATCGCCGCGCCATTCCGCCGGCGAGAATGGACGTCCTGTTGAACAATGCGCGCGAGCTGCTGCCGGCCCTGGCCGAACAACTCACGCCGGCTGCCGGAAGGCTATGGTCCGGGTTGCGTCCGGTCACGCCCGATGGGCGCCCCTTGTTGGGGGAGACCAATATCCGGGGTCTCTATCTCAATGCCGGGCACGGGCCCATGGGTTGGACCATGGCCTGCGGTTCGGCACAGATCCTCGCCGACCTCGTCGACGGACGCGAACCGGCGCTCGATATCAGCGACTACCGCGCCGACTGCTTCGGCCGGCGTGCCGCCTGACCCGCGCAATCTTCAAAACAACGCAGAGATTCAGGATTCGGGATAGGCCACCAGGCCGAAGCCGCCTTTGTTGCCGAGGTGATCATCGCCGACAAGCACAAGTTCAAGGCCATTGGGACCGTCAGCCATGTATCCGCGGCCGTGGTAAGTGCCCGCCTCGAAATCCACCAGGCCCGCATCGCCGTCGGGCAGACGAACTTGGCCGGTGAAGTGACACGCCTTGTCCGTGTTGCCGTAGGAGACCGGCATTTCGATGCACAGACTGCCGTCGGCGCCGATTTCAAGCCAGCCCGTGGCGCCGCCCGGGGTCTGGTCGCTCATCGGCACCTCGTAGCGACCGGCCAGTGCCGAAAGCGTCAGAGGCGCGACCAGCGACTTGTCGGTTTCGGTGGCCGGCGACCAGGTCAGCGTCCATTCACGGCTGTCGCCGTCCAGCCACCGCAGCTCGCCACCACCAGTCGGGCCGAACCACTCTCCGCTTGCGGCGAAGTGGTCGCGGACTTCGGACCAGGGAAAGGTCCAGTACATCTTGCTGGCCCGGCCTTCGTATTCGAATGACGAGTTCGCATCGACCGGCCGGCCCAGCACCACCCAGGGCAGGCGGGCGCCGACCCACATCGGGCTGGGGATGGGATACCTGCCGCGGTCCATGCCCCAGAGCCGACCCTCGAGATCGACCACGGCTTGGAAGTCCTCGTCGATGCCGTCTTCGGCTTGCGTTCTTCCGATGTACAGGCCGGCCGGTACATCACCGGGTGATGGCGGCTTGCAGTCCAGGCCGTGGGTAAAGGCCAGACGCTCCAGCGGCATCGAACCGCTGCCAAAGGCGGGATCCGACGAATCCCAGCGCAAGGTCGCCTCGACGCAATTGTCGAACTCGAGATCGACTTCGCCCCATTGCGGCGCTTCGAAATTCGCGGGATCGAACATGCCAAAACGCATGCCCTTTGGCGCGTAGGCCGTTCCCTCGATCGCGCGACCGGAGACTTCCCCTTCGATGTAGAGCGTCATCGGATTGCCGTCTGTGTCGAAGACATGCCAGACGACGATGGCAAGTTCCGGATTGGCCAGGGTGACCGAGAGGCCGTGCCCGGATTGGTCGGGGTTGTACCAGTGGCCGCTGATGCCGCCGGGCAGCGCCGCCGGGGCGGTTGATGCCAGCGACAGGGCGGTCGCTAGGATCAGTGCGGAGACGAGGTGCTTCATGGGATTGCCTGCTACATGCCAAACGGATGACCAGTCTAGCGCACCCCCCCCCAGCACAACGCATGCCAACAAAGAGATCCCGGCCCGGCCTTGATGGGCGTCCGAGTGTTATGCGCTCAGTGGCCGGTCGGGGGCGGCATTCCTGTCGTCATCGGCCGCGCACACGCGATTACGGCCCTGGCGCTTGGCGCGATACATGGCCGCATCGGCGCGCTTGATCAGGTCGGCGACATCGTTTTCGCCGTTGAAAGCAGCCACCCCGAAGCTGATGGTCACCGGAACCTCGTGGCCATCGCAGTGCAGCGGTGATGCGGCGATGGCTGAACGGATTTTCTCGGCAACCTTCATCGCCTCGGCCCGCCCGGTCGCCGGCAGAAGGATCAGGAACTCCTCGCCGCCCCAGCGCACCGCCCGGTCTTCGATGCG
The DNA here is from genome assembly GCF_042310375.1 of Wenzhouxiangella psychrophila. Classification (NCBI taxonomy): domain Bacteria; kingdom Pseudomonadati; phylum Pseudomonadota; class Gammaproteobacteria; order Chromatiales; family Wenzhouxiangellaceae; genus Wenzhouxiangella; species Wenzhouxiangella psychrophila. Next base: position 110,119 of record NZ_JBHJMQ010000003.1, read on the forward strand.
GATATTCGAACGCAGGATCCGGCCGATCTCGGTCAGTACGGCATCCCCGGTGCTGTGGCCGAAGCGGTCGTTGACGTGCTTGAAGTGGTCGAGGTCGCCCAGGATCAGAGCGAAGGTCGAATCGTGTCGGCCGGCGCGGGCCATCTCCATTGCGATCTGGTCCTCGACCTCCCGTCGGTTGCTCAACCCGGTCAGCGCGTCGGTCGTTGCCAGTTGCCGCAGCTGCTCGTCGAGCACCAGCATGCGGATTCGCGTCTGGTAGAAGACCTCCGAAATGATCAGCGCGATCACCGCCATCATCAGCGGGTCGAACAGGGTCACGACAACATCGTGCAAGGAAGCGCCCAGCGCATGGAGCCCGAGCAGTGTCGCTGCAAACGGCAGGCCGAAGAGCACGAGCAGCTCCCGCCCGCCTCGCAGCGAGATCAGCGAGACCGCGAACGTGGTCATGATCAGCCCCTGGATCATCCGATCGAGCGAGGCTGCCCCGTGGAGGTAGTCACTGGCGAACATGCCGAACATCATGCACATGATGCTCAGGCTGAGCAGCCTGAGCACGACCGGCGCGCCGCGGCCGTCGGGATGCGTGAAGCACCACGCCAGGGTCGCCAGCGCCGCGAAGACCACCAGCGAGCGCCATTGGGCGTGCAGCCACAGATGCTCCGTGGGGGCATGGTCGAGCCGCCATTCCACGAACTGGTAGAGAGGGACGATCAGAAGCGCCAGCCCCGATGCTGCCAGCGCCATCGTGCGCGCCATGTGCCGGCGTTCGGCGCGCATATCCGGCAGGTTGTCGTTCGTCGACATGGTTGGGTTCATTGCTGAGTGGTCTCGTGGGCGCTTGCGACGCAGGGATAGTTTAGAGTACAGGGTCGACCCGCGTTTTGACCCTGGACAAACCGACCTGCAGTCGGATGATTCGACCGAGTCAGGAGACTCCCAATGTATGAACCGTTGCCGGGCAGTCGTGAGCTCTTTTCCGGGCTCCAGACCGATGTCTATGCCAACCATGCCTCGCTGTCGCCGCCTTCGGAGCCGGTACGCGAGGCGGTCGGCGCGGTACTCGCCGGTTATGCCGAGCAGGGTATGGCCTGGTACGTCGAGGAGGTGGCGCGGCGTGAACGCCTGCGCGATTCCCTGGCCGGGCTGATCGGTGCGCCGTCCGGCAGCGTGGCGCTGACGGCCAATACTTCGACGGGGATCATCGCCATCGCGCAGGGCTTGCGCTGGCAGGAAGGCGATCGGGTGCTGGTCTTCGACGGCGAATTTCCCACCAATATCACGCCCTGGCAGCAGGCGGCCCGACGCTACGAGCTCGAGGTGGTCTGGCTCAAGGCCGACGATTTCCGCGTCGACCGGGATGCGGCGCTCGAGCGTTTCGAAGCCGAGTTGAAGCGTGGTGTGCGCCTGGTGGCGGTCAGCGCGGTGCAGTTCACCACCGGCCAGCGCATGCCGCTCGAGCGCATGGGTGAGCTGTGCAGGCGTTACAACACCGAGCTGTTCGTCGACGCGATCCAGGCCGCCGGCATCGTGCCGCTGGATGTCGCGGCGATGGGCATCGATTACCTCGCCTGTGGTTCGCACAAGTGGTTGATGGCGCCGGAGGGGGTCGGTTTTCTGCACGTCGCAGCGGAGCGTGCCCCGGCGCTGGAGCCGAACATGGCCGGCTGGCTCAGCCATGAAAACGCTTTCGCTTTTCTCACTCGCGCGCCCGGTGAACTTCGCTACGACCGTCCATTCCGAACCGGTGCTCTGATGGCCGAGGCCGGTACCGCCAACACGCTCGGTGCGGCCGGGCTCGAAGCGAGCCTGCAATTGATCGAACAGCTGGGCGTGAACACCATCCATCGGCACGTTCAGACATGGCTCGATGAACTCGAGCCGCAATTGATCGAACGGGGCTTCGAGTCAGCCCGCATGACGGATGCTCAGGGACGCTCCGGCATTCTGAGCGTGCGTCCAGATGATCCCGCTCATGCGCCTGCCTGGGTTCAGGCGCTGGCCGAGCGCGGCATTGCCTGTGCCAGCCCCGATGGTTGGATACGGTTTTCCCCGCACTGGCCCAACGCTCTCGAGGAAGTGCCACGCGTCATCGCGGCGATCGATGCCATCCTCGCGGAAGGATGGCCGCCGCAAGACTGAATCGAGGGTCTGCGCCAGGTCGGGTGCCGCTGAGCCGGGCGTGCCTTACTCGACCGACAGTTTCTCGCGCACCGCCGACTCCAGGCTGGTCAGGCCGTGCGTCTTGCCGATCTCCACGGCCGACTCCGCGTCTTCGCCCTTGATCCACGCCGCGCGCAGGGCGTAGAGGGCGCCGATGCGGTTGCCCGAGGCGCAGTGCAGCAGCGCCGGATCATCGCCGATTTCGGCCAGGATGCGATCGAAAGCCGCAACCGCCTCGCGATCGAGATCGTCGGTGCTGCCGATCGGCACGCGGTGGTAGGTCATGGCCAGGGAATCGACCAGCTCGCTTTCGTCCCAGGCCTCGAATTCACCGATATCGCGGGCGTTGACCACGTGCTGTACCCCGGCTCTCTCAGCCGCCACCAGTTCGGCCGGGGTCGGCTGGCCGGTGATCATGCGGTTGGGCTCCGGGGTGTGCGCACCGTCGATATCGGGCCAGCGCATGGTCTCCTGCGTCGTGGCGCAGGCGCTGACCAGCAGCACGGCTGTGAAGAGGCTCAGGAGTTGTTTTCTAGCTGTCATCATTGGGCTCCTTTTTCTTGTCCCGGCGTGATTCGTTGCCCGAATCCGCTTCATCATCCGGATGCGGCCAGTCCATGCCCAGTTTACGGGCCCGGGCTTTCCATTTTTCCCGCGCGGCATGGCGCAGGTCCTCGACAGTGTCGCTCTCGTCGACGATCTCCATGCCCACAAGGGTCTCGAGCACGTCTTCCATGGTCACCACGCCGGCCAGGCCGCCGTATTCGTCGACCACGACGGCGAAGTGATCCTGACGGGCCAGCAGCTGGCTGAAGAGGTTCTGCAGCGAAACGAACTCGGGCACGAACAGCACTTCGCGCTTGAGTTCTTCCAGGGGTGTGTCGCCGTTCCCCTGTGCCTGGGCCAGCATGATGTCGGTCTTGAGTACGTAACCGCGGATGTCCTCGTCCGAATCACCGTAGACGGGGAAACGCGAGAAACTCATGGCCCTCGGGGAATTCATGATCTCGCTGACGGTCTGGTCGCAACGCACCATGACCACGGCGACTCTCGGCGTCATGATGTCTTCGACGCGGATCGCGCTGAATCGGATCAGGTTGGCGAAGATGTTCGATTCTTCTTCTCCGAACACGCCTTCTCGCGAACCCATCTGCGCAAGCACGCGGAACTCTTCGCGGCTGACGGTGGGTGCCGACTTGTCGTGCGCCAGCCAGCGTGTAATCAGCTTTGAAAGCTGCACCAGCGGCCAGGTGAAGTAGATCAGCGCGATGCAGCTGGCGGCGGTGAATCCGGCCAGGGATTTTGAGTGCGTGGCGCCGAGGGTCTTGGGAATGATCTCGGAGAAGACCAGGATCAAAAGCGTGACCACCGCCGAGGCAAGGCTCAGCCAGGCCTGGCCGAAGACCACCTGCGCCTGGGCGCCGACGCCGGCGGCGCCGAAGGTATGGGCGATCGTGTTGAGGCTTAGAATGGCCGCCAGCGGCTGGTCGATGTCGCGCTTTAGCCGCCGCAGCCGTTTGCCCGTTCGGCTGCCGCGTTCGTTGAGCACGGCAATATGGGCGGGCGTGATGCTCAACAGAGCCGCTTCCAGGATCGAGCAGAGGAAGGAAACGCCGACGGCGAGAAACAGGTAGAACGCCAGTAAGGCCATACCGCCTCAGATGATGAAATCCCTTCGCATTGTAGCTAACCATTTGCACACGGATGTGCAGGGCAGGGCTGTTGTGACTAGAAGCCGTAGATGCTGAAGCCGCCGTCGACCGGCAGCGTCTGGCCGGTGATGTAGCCGGCCGCCGGCATGCACAGGAAGGCGACGGCCGCGGCGACTTCCTCGGGGCGGCCGATACGCCCAAGCGGGGTCCGTGACAGTACGTCGGCCAGGAAATCGGGATCGTCGAGCACCTGCCGGGCCAGCGGCGTATCAATATACCAGGGCGCGACAGCATTGACGCGGATGCCGTCGCCGGCCCACTCGGCGGCGAGGTTGCGCGTCATCTGGTTCATGGCCGCCTTGCTCATGGCATAGGGTGCGCCGGTGCGAAGATGCTTCAGGCCGGCCACCGATGACATATTCACCACGCTGGCTGAACCGGCTGCCTTCAGACTGGAATGGGCGGCGCGTGCAAGCTCGAAGCTGGCCACCAGGTTGGTGTCAAGAATGCCGCGCAGTTCATCTTCTGAATACTTCAGCGCCGGCTTCCGGATGTTGTAGCCGGCGTTGTTGACCAGGATATGCAGCGGTCCATCAAGCTTGTCCAGCATCGCCCGGCGCGCTTGGGCATCGGTCACGTCCGCGGCAATGGCGTGGACCTTCCAGCCCGCCGTGGTCAGTTCATCCACGGCCGCATTCAGTCGGTCACGTCCGCGCGCCGCCATCCACACCTCGGCGCCGCGTTCGCACAGTGCGTGGGCGACGGCCAGGCCGATGCCGCGGCTCGCGCCGGTGATCAGGGCACGACGGCCCGCGAGGGACCAGAGTTTACTCATCGAATCGTTCATGCGCGCATTATCACCGGGTGAACGCGACCACTCAATGCAGCGCGGTACCATGAAGGCATTCATCGACGCGGGGCAAGCACGGGATGGAAATCGAGCAGATCGAGATTCGCGAGCATCTCAGTGGCCGCGAGCCATTCAGTTTCCTGACCGCAGAGGAACTCGAAGAGGTCGCGCGCTCGGTCGAGGTGAACTACTTCCGTGCCGGCACGGACATTGTCAGCCTGGGTGATGAAATCCGTGACCTGCACTACATCCGCAGCGGATCGGTGGAGCTGTTCCGCCGCAGCGGCGAACTCTACAACCGCCTGGGCGAGGGCGACATCTTCGGGCAGCTGGGCCTGCTCAGCAGCAAGCCCGCCCGGTTTCCCGCGCGCGCAGTGGAAGACACGCTCATCTACTTCGTGCCGGGCGATCTGTTTCGTCGTCTTTTCGACAGCAATGTCGCCTTTGCCGACTACGTCGAAGTGGAAGATCGCACGCGGCTCAGGCAGGCCGCGCAACAGCAGGCCGGCGACAATCCGCTGCTGACTCTGCGCACCGGCAAACTGGTCCGCCACCCGCCGGTATCCGTCAGCATCTCGACAAGCGTCGAAGACGCGGCGCGGCTGATGACCGACGAGCGCGTCACCTCGGTACTCGTTCTGGAAGATCCTGAAGAGGAGGGAGAGGCCAACCCGGTACTCGCCGGCATTCTCACCGACAGCGACCTGCGACGACGCGTCGTCGCCGAGGGTCTTCCGTCGAGCACGCCGGTGGGCAAGGCCATGTCGAGCAACGTTGCCTGCGTGCAGAGCAGCCAGTTCCTGTTCGAGGCCTTGCTGGTGATGCTGCGCGAAAACGTGCATCACCTGCCCGTGCTCGATCACCAACGGCCCGTGGGCGTGCTCGACCTGGCCGACATCATTCACCACGAAACACAGAACAGCCTGTTCGTGGTCCGCAATATCTTTCACTGCAACTCGCAAGAGGAACTCGAAGCGCTCAAGCCCTCGGTGGCGGCGAGTTTCATCCGCATGGTCAACGAGGACGCCAATTCGCACATGATCGGCTCGTCCATGGCCACCATCGGCCGAAGCTTCAAGCAGCGCCTGCTCGAGCTCGGCGAGGAAAAGCTCGGGCCGCCGCCGGTACCGTATTGCTTTCTCGCGCTGGGCTCGATGGCCCGCGACGAGCAGTTCGTCTACACCGACCAGGACAATGCCATGGTCCTGGACGACGAGTTTGATCCCGGGGCCCATGACGAGTATTTCCGGGAGCTGGCCCAGTTCGTCAGCGACGGCCTGCATCGGGCCGGCTATATCTACTGCTCGGGCGACATCATGGCCACGAACAAGAAGTGGCGGCAGCCGCTGTCGGTTTGGAAGAAGCAGTTCATGGAGTGGATCCATCGGCCGAATGCCGAGCGCTTGCTGCACAGCTCGATCTTCTTCGACCTCGACGGCGTAGCCGGGGCAACCAGCATGGCAGAGGAGCTGAAGGTGTTGATTGCCCGTGAGGCCAGCGTCGAACCGTCCTTCCTGGGTTGCCTTGCGATCAACGCCAACAATCGCACACCGCCCCTGGGGTTCTTTCGCGACTTCGTGCTCGAGCACGGCGGGCGCCACGAGAACTCGATCAACCTCAAGCGCCGGGGCACCGCACCGCTGGTCGATGTGATCCGCGTACACGCGCTGGCGGCCGGCTCACGCTCGCAGAATTCCTTCCGGCGGCTGGAAGATACGGTGGCCGCCGGCTTCCTGACCGCGAGTATGGCCGCAGACCTGCGCGATTCACTGGAGTTCATCTCCATGGTACGGGCGCGCCACCAGGCCTGGGACGCCGAACGCGGGGGTGAGGCCAACAACAATATCGATCCAGAAACCCTGTCGGCCTTCGAGCGGCGAAGCCTCAAGGACGCCTTCAAGGTGCTGTCCAACGCCCAGAAGTTCATTCGATTCCGCTACCGGCCGGTGCGGACGGGCTAGGCTGTCATGTTCCCCGGCAGGCAAGCGGCAAGCGCTCCGACAGACTGGCAAGCGCGATTCGGCGAACTGGCCGGGCAAAGCCGCGTGGCGTCGATTCGCGATTTCTATCGTCGCGGCAGTATCGCGGCCGATACGGCGATTGCCGAAGTGCCGCTGGTTGCCCTCGACCTGGAGACCACCGGGCTCGACGCCAAGCGTCACGGTATCGTCAGCATCGGCATGGTGCCCTTCTCGCTGGGGCGCATCCGGCCTCCGGAAGGCTACTACCGGGTGTTGAGGCCGCGGCGCGAGATCGACGAGCACTCGATCACCATTCACAACATCACGCATCATGAAATCACCGATGCTCCGGATCTGGAGGAAGTCGCCGATGAATTGCTCGAGGCGCTTTCCGGCCGCGTGGCGGTGGTGCACTATCACGCCATCGAGCGGCGCTTTCTCTATCAGGCTTTCCAGCGCCGCTTCGGGGAAGGTCTCATGTTCCCGCTGATCGACACGCTGCAGATCGAAAAGATCGTCACCCGGCGCCCGACGCTCAATCCCATGACCTGGTTTGGCGGTCGCCGGGTGTCGCTCAGGTTGGCCGACGCACGACGGCGTTACCACCTGCCTGAATATTCACCGCATCACGCGTTGACCGACGCGTTGGCGACTGCGGAGTTGTTTCAGGCGCAAGTTGCTTACCATGGCAGTCCGAATGATGTAGTTTCGGAGTGGTGGCTATAGGCGGATTTAAAAATTCGAAATTCCAAGCACCAAGTACCAAACAAATTCTAATGACCGAAATTTGAATGTTCGAAACGGGTGTGGTGCTGCAACTCTGCCGAGTAGTCGCTACCAGTTTCCGTTCAATGTGAACCACACCTTTTGCACATCGGCGCGGTTGTCGTCGCCGTCGAACTGTGCGGCCTTGACCTCGAAGGAGAGGCCGGCAACCAGGGGGCGTTTGACCATCAGGCCGTATTCTCGGCCGTATTGGCGTGAGCGCCGGTCGCTGCGGAAGTCGTGCAGCTTGATCAGGGCGGTCCACTGTCCCAGTTGCGTTCCGGCCGCCGCGTAGGTGTCGACCAGGCCGTCCGCCGGGGTGGCAAGGAACTGATCCGTCCAGCCGTTGTGGGCGTGCAGTGTGGCCAGTGGGGTCTGGAAGGAATAATCACCGTCACCGCCCAGCCGTTCGTGGCCGGCGAACCAGTGCCAGCCTTCCAGTTTCTGGGCGAGACGGGCATGGATGTAGTTCTGGCCGTCGACGTCGTCGAGTTCGCGGATGCCGTCCTGGCGGGCGAATTCGAGCCGATAGCTGAACGTCTGTACGCCGGGTAACGGGCCGGTCAGGCGCAGGCCGAGATTGCGGTGCGAGGCCGCGCGGTCGTCGAAGGCGATGCGTTGGGCGTATACGGCCAGGGTGTTTTCTCCGAGGGGCCGGGACAGGGTGCCCATCCAGGTGTTCAGATCCGCCTCGGCCAGGAGATCGTTCGGGTTGGAGGGGCCGAAGATGCGATGGGCCTTGTCGATCCAGCGCAGATCCACGCGCCAGTCGCCGGGCTCGAATCCGGCGGTCACGGCGTCAAAGGTCTGTTCGAGCTGGCGGAAGCCGACATTGCCCAGGAAGCGAACGTTGTCCTCGATCAGCCGCTGTCGGCCGGCGCGGATCGTGAATCCCTCGGGCCGCGCGTAGCCGACCCAGGCCTCGGAGATGTTTTCGTCGTCGGGGTCGGCGACGACCGGATAAGCACTGCGACTGTTGGCAGTGGAGTTGAAGTCCTCGCTGCCGATATGGCGGTTGGCGTGGGCCGTGACGCCGAATTGCCAGCCGGACCAGTCGGGGCTGACCAGGCCGATCCGTGCGCGCAGGGTCGAGGCGGTCGCGTCTTCGGCGAAGCGATCGTCATCGACCAGCTCGAGCCTGTAGCGCAGGTCGAGCGAGGGTTGCCACTGATCGGTTTCGGCAGCCGCCGTGGCGCCGGACAGGGCCAGGGCGATGGCAAGGCAGTATCGAATCGGTGAACACATGAATGGCTCCCGGAGGCATCAATGATGGGGCCAGTATCCCGGTTATCTGCAAAGTCGTATTTGACCCGCATCAAAGAGGGGCAGGAATTTCTAGCAGTCGCCGAGCGCCTTGAGTCCGGCCATGTCGAGAATCTTGACTTCACGCCTGCGCACTTCGATAAGCCCCATCTCTTGCAGGCGGCCAAACAGGCGGCTGACGGTTTCGAGCACGAGGCCGAGGTAATTGGCGAGGTCGGCCCGGGACATGCTCAGCGTCAACTGATCCGGGCTGCGTCCCAGACGACTCTGGCGCTTGCTCAGGCTGTGCAGGAAAAGCGCCAGTCGGCTGATGGCCTGGTTGCGGCCCATCATGGCCATGTGGTCGTGGTCGTCGCCGATCTCGCGGCTGACCAGGCGCATGAACTGGCGCTGAAGGCCGGGGACGGCCGCGCTGATGCGCTCGAGTTCGGCATAGGGAAGTCGGCAGACGCTGGAGGCCTCGAGCGCTTCGGCACTGCACTGGTGGCGTTCACTGGCCAGCGCGTCGAAGCCCATGATTTCGCCGGGCAGGTGAAAACCGAGAACCTGCAGTTCACCGCCTTCGGAGACCAGCTGCGACTTGATCGCACCCGACTTGATCACGTAAAGCGCCCGGAAGGGGGATCCTGCGTGATAGAGCGTGTCGCCGGCGGCGAGGCTGGTTCGGTCGGCGACCATCTGGTCGACACGGTCGACATCCGCGCTTTCCAGGCCCGCTGGGAGACAGAGATCGCGGAGATCGCAACGTGCGCACTGGCGCCGCACCTGGTCCAGGTCGAAGGCGGTATTGGTCACTGGCATTGAGCCCCTAGAAAACGCGGTCGCTTTTGTCGATGCACTCTAGCATATGCAGTTGATATCACGACGATGTCAAGATTGGTCGGAAAGGCGGCCGGACGAGGGCCTGCCGGGGCTTCGGCCCAGCGTGAAACGTTGCACCAATACGAACAGCGTCGGCACCACCACCATGGTCAGTACGGTGGCCGTAATGATGCCGCCGATGATGACCGTGGCAATCGGCGAGAAACGCTCGGCCCCGACGGCCATCTCCAGTGCCAGCGGCAGCATACCGGCGATGGTCGACAAAGCGGTCATCAGGATCGGGCGCAGGCGGGTGGCCACCGCCACGCCGACGGCCCGTGCCGGGCTCGCGCCGGATGCCACCCGCTGCCGCGCCAGGTCAAGCAGGATGATCGAGTTGTTGACCACGATGCCGACGAGCAGAATCATGCCCAGCAGTGCCGACATGGAAACGTACTTTCCGGCGATCAGCAGGGCCGATGCCGCGCCGATGAATTGCAGGGGTACGGCCACCATGATCGTGATCGGATGGGCGAAGCTGGAGAACTGCACCACCAGCAGCAGGTAGACGGCCAATGCCGAAAGCATCAGGGCATTCATCATGCGAGCGCGAGCCTCGCCGAAGTCTTCCTGCTCGCCAACCAGCGTGACTTCGAGGCCGGATGGCGGGTCGAAGGTGGCCAGGCGTTCGCCCACGTCGGCAACGACCGCCGACAACGGCCGCCCGTCGTGGTAGCCGAGAATCTCGAGTGTCCGCAGGCCGTCCTCGCGGGTGAGGATGCGCGGCCCCTTGGCCGTCTCCAGCGAGGCGATCTCGCGCAGCGGCACGCTGCCGGCTGGCGTTCGAATGACGATGTTTTCGAGATCGTCGATCTGCTCCCGCTGCTCGGGCCGGTAGCGCACCACCACGTCCAGGTCACGTCGCGGCGGCTGTCGGTAGCGGGTGGCGACATGACCGTCGATGGCACGATGCACCGCCGCGGCGGTGCGACGCGCGCTCAAGCCCAGCTCGCTGACACGGTCCTCGTTGAGATGAACCCGTACTTCCGGAGTATCCAGTGACCAGTCCTTGTACAGGTCAGTCATGCCCGGAATGCCGGCCAGGTGATCGAGCAGGCGGGTGCCGGTTTCGTCGAGGCGGGCCGGGTCGTAGCCGGAGATGCGCACCACCACGGGCGCGGCGGTGCTGCTGCGCGCCGTGCCGCCCATTTCCTTGGGTACGCCCAGCATCACGCCCGGAGTGTGTTCGAGGGCCCGGCGGACCTCGTCCATGATTTCCCACTGGCTGGGCCCGCGCTCGGTGCGCGGCACGAGGCTCACGGTCACCTCGGCCTGGTTGGGGTTCATCGCCCCGCGCTGACCCATCGAACGGCCCCCCGGTTCGTGACCGACGCGGATGCCGACGTCGAGCACCTCTTCGCGGCCGACCAGTACGTCCTCGACCACGCCGAGGGTCGCCATCGTCTCCTCGACCGGGGTACCCGGCACCGTGTCGACAATGACCTGGAAGCTGCCCGAGTCGAAACGCGGCAGCATTTCGCTGCCGATCAGGCGCAGCATGCCGAAACTCGCCACCAGCAAAAGGGCGGCCAGACCCAGCGTGATGACGGGATGGCGCAGCGCGGCCCACAGCGCCGACAGGTAGCCGTGGCGGGTGGCCCGCATGGCCCCGTCCAGGGCGCTGGTGATGCGTCCCGGCGACGCGTCGGGGTCGGCGGGCTTGAGCCACCAGACCGCCAGCAGCGGAATGAGCGTGACGGCCATGACGAACGACGAAGCCAGGGCGAAGGCCAGCGTCATTGCCAGTGGCCGGAACAGCTCACCGATGAACCCGCCCATGAAAATCAACGGGACAAGTACGCCCAGGGTCGTGAGTGAGCCACCGAGCTTGGCGCCGAGAATCTCGCCGGTGCCGTCCATGGCCGCGCGGGTACTGCTGATATCACGCTCGCTCAAGTGACGGTGAATGTTCTCGAGGATGACGATGCCGTCGTCGACCAGCAGGCCGATGGCCAGGATCAGTGCCGACATGCTGACCATGTTGAGATCCAGGCCCGCCATCTGCATCAGCATGAAGGTGCTCAGGAAGGCGGCCGGAATCGACAGCGCGATGATCAGTGCCTGGCGCCAATTGGTCAGAAACAGCAGCACGACGATCATGGTCAGGGCGACGGCCAACAACACTGTGTTGGTCATGTCGTCGATGACCTTTTCGGTAAAGACCGAGTCGTCGTCGGCAATCACCAGATCGATCTCGGGCAGTTCCCTGGCCAGTTCGTCGACCGCCTCGCGGACGCCGGCGGCGACCTCGACAGTATTGGCATCGTCGCGCCTGAGGATCTGCACGGCGATGGCCTGGCGTCCGTTGTGGCGATAGGCCGAGCGCTGCTCGCCGGGAGCGAGTTCCACTTCGGCGACGTCGCCCAGGCGTACGAAACGGCTGTCGGCCGCCTTGAGCACGATGTTCTTGGCGTCTTCGGCCGAAGCCAGGGGCGCGTCAAAGCGCACTACCGCCTCGCGCCGGCCCTCGTTGATGCGGCCGCCGGGCGCGCTCAGATTCCAGTCATCGAGGGCGGCCATCACCCGGTCGGTGTCGAGGCCGGCGGCATCGAGTTGATCGCGGTCGATGGCCACGTGCAGTTCGAGCTTGTGCCCGCCGAAGATGTCGACCGCGGCTACGCCCGTCACGCGCTCGAGCCGATCGCGCACGGCGTTGTCGGCCAGCTCCCGCACCTGCTCGACGGGTAATGCCCCGGAGACCAGTGCGAGGGTCACGATCGGTTTGTCGGCGGTGGAGAATTCCAGCACCTGTGGTTCTTCGATGCCGTCCGGCAACGCCTGGCGAACGCGTCCGATGGCGTTCTGCACATCGACGGCGGCCAGCGCCGAGGTGGTTTGGAAGTCGAACTCCGTGCGCACCACCGACAGGCCGATCTGGCTGCTGGAACTGATGCTGGTGATGCCGTCGAGGCTGGCGAACTCTTCTTCCAGCAGCCGGGTCAGGTCGTTGTCCACGTCGGCCGCGGCCATGCCGGGAAACTGCGTGATGACGGTGACCGTCGGCGGATCGGTGTCGGGGAACAGGCGCACCGGCAGTTCGTAGCGTGCCTGCAGCCCCAGCACCAGGGCGGCAATGATCAGGGCGATCACCGTGTGGCGGTGGTCGAGCACCCATTGCGGCCAGCGGCTCATGATTCGCTCTCGCCGCTTTCAATGTGGATGCGCACCCCGTCGGACAGGCGCGGATCGGCGGTCAGAATGACAGGCTCACCGGCTTCAAGCCCAGCTTCGATGAGAATTCGGCCATCTTCGCCGGGCCCCGTTCGCACCGCGCGTCGCCGCGCCTTTTCGCCATCGGGTACATAGACCCAGCTTGCCCCGTGTTCGCTGTGGATGGCCTGGGCCGGCAACGTCAGGGCGTTCTCCCAGGCTCCGAGGCGGGCATGGACCACGGCAGCCATGCCCACGCTCATACCGGCCGCTTGTTCGGGCAGCATGACGGCGATGGTGGCATTGCGCGTGGAATCGTCCAGCGCGGGATAGATGCGGTCTATCCGCCCCTGTAATTCCCGATCGAGGGCGGGTATCGCCACGGTCACCGGCAGTCCTTCGCGGACATGACCGATATCGGTCTGGGCCACGCGCACCACCGCCTTGAGCGAATGGTCGGCAACCAGTTCGAGCACCGGGCTACCGGCGCGCGCCAGTTCCCCGCGCTGGACGTGCAGGCGTTGCACGGTGCCGGCAAACGGCGCGCGGCCGGTGGCGTACGCCAGCCGGGTCTCGACCAGCGTCAGATTGGCCGCGGCCTCGCGCTTTTGCGCGGCCAGGGAGTCGACGCGCTGGGCGGCATCGTCGAGCAGCTTCTCGGGGGTGAGTTCGCGGGCGAACAGGTCGCGCTGGCGTTCGAGATCACGGCGTGCGTTCTCGAGCTCGCCGCCGGCGCGTTCGATCACCGCCTCGAGGCGTGCGCGTTCGGCCTGCAGCTCGGCATCGTCCAGGCGAAAGACCGTGTCTCCGGCGGCCACGCGCCGGCCTTCCCGGTAAGGCAGTTCCAGCACCGTGGCCGTAAGCTGGGCCGAGAGCGTCGCGCGTTCGTCCGCGTCGATGCTGCCGCGCCAGCTTCGGTGCACGGAAAACGATTGTGGCGTCACGCTTTCTACCCGCACCGCAATCGGCGGGGCAGCTCGGGTCGGCTCGGGATCGACCGTCTCGCGGTATTTGACGACGGTTGCCCAGCCGATCCAGGCGACAAGGGCGAGCCCTACGGTGAGGCCGATCAGCGATTTGGGCGAAGGTCTGGCGGGAAGTTTCATGGCTGTCTCCGGGCCTCGCGCTGCGGCGGGCTGTGCGGCAATTGGGAATGCAGTTCGATCGTATTCACAGTTGCGAGTAAGTGCTTACTCGCTCCCATGTCAAAATTTTTACGGCTTGAGCAGCGCGGGCTCCAGCAACCGCCACAGTGCCGCGGCTTCGTTCGGGAGTTCGAAGTGGAAGTCGTGGATGGACCAGCGCATCACCAGGCCCTGGATCATGGCCAGGATCAGGCGCGCGGTCTCGTCGGCGTCGAGATCGGCGCGAAACACGCCGCTGTCGATCCCTTCGCGCAGCAGGCCGGCAACGGTGCTGGTGTAGGCATCCATGATCCGGCTTACCGCGCCCTTGAGTTGGGCGTTTTCCTGGTGCAGGCGCTCGGAGAACAGCAGTCGCGGCAGGCCCCGGTGTTTGGAGATGAAGTGAAGCTGCTGCTCGAGCAACTGGCGCAGGCGCTCGTCGGCCGGTCCCGAACCAGCGGCAACCGAACTGACCACGCCGAGTAGATGGCGCGCGATCCATTCGATCACCGCCTGGAGAATGCGATCGCGGGTCTTGAAGTGCCGAAACACTGTCGGCTGGGCAATACCGACACGCTCGGCAATGGCCTGGGCCGTAATTTGGCCACCATCGTTCTCCGCGGCCAGGTCGATCACGGCCTGTACGATTTCCTCGCGTCGTTGTTCACCGCTCTTGCGCATCTCAGTATATGTAAGTGAGCACTTGCTTTCTTATAGGAGTTGTCGAGCCGAATGTCAAGGGCAGCAACTTGACCAACGGTCAAGAAGACGACACCCAGAGTCAAGCGGGGGACAGGTCGGCTCGTTAAAGTGGGGGCTTTCCGACCGCGAATGGCTCTTCATGGATCGACCTGACCAATACGACAAGGCGGCTCTGGTCGCTTGTGGGCACGGCCGCCTGTTTGACGGCGACATGCGGCTGCCCATCGATGAAATGCTGATGTTCGATCGCATCACCCGCATCAACGACAGCGGTGGTGCCTACGGCCGCGGCGAGGTGGTGGCCGAGTTCGACCTGCATCCGAACCTGTGGTTCTTTCGTTGTCATTTCGAGGGGGACCCGGTCATGCCTGGCTGCCTGGGCCTGGATGCGTTGTGGCAGCTGGTCGGGTTCTTTCTGGCCTGGAACGGCGGCAAGGGCCGTGGGCGCGCCCTGGGAGTCGGTCAGGTGAAGTTCTTCGGCCAGGTGCTGCCCGACAACAGCCTGGTTCGCTATCGGCTCGATATCCGGCGCGTCATACAGCGCGGCCTCGAGATGGCCGTCGCCGATGGCACGGTTTCGGTCGACCATCGTGAAATCTATACCGCGCGTGATCTCAAGGTATGCCTGTTCACATCGATGGAAGCGTTCGGAGGTTCGACGTCATGAGGCGCGTGGTGGTGACGGGCATGGGCATTGTCTCCAGCCTGGGTTCTGGCCTCGAAGCGGTCGATCAATCCCTGCGCCAGGGTCGCTCCGGCCTGGTGTTCAGCGACGAAGCGCGCGAGGCCGGGCTGCGCAGCCATGTCTGCGGGGGGATCGACTTTGATCTGGAGGCGCATATCGATCGCCGCCTCCGGCGGTTCATGTGTCCGGCCGCCGGCTATGCCTGGCAGGCCATGCGCGAGGCGATCGAGGGTTCCGGCCTGGATGAGCGCCAGGTGCGATCGGATCGGACCGGGCTGGTCGCCGGCGCCGGCGGGAATTCCAGTGTGGAATTGCTCGACGCGATCGACACTCACCGCGAACGCGGTGTCCGCAAGGTGGGGCCGTTTCGCGTGCCCAAAACAATGAGCAGTTCGATCAATGCCTGCCTGAGCACGGCCTATGGCATTCGCGGCGTCAACTATGGGATCACCTCGGCCTGCGCGACGAGCGCACACGCCATCGGGCATGCCGCCGACCTGATCGCCTGTGGACGCCAGGACATCATGTTCGCCGGCGGTGGCGAGGACGTGCACTGGAGCCTGAGCATGCTGTTCGACGCCATGGGCGCGCTGTCGACACGTTACAACGATACGCCCGAACGCGCGTCGCGAACCTACGATGCCGACCGCGACGGATTCGTCATCTCCGGCGGGGCGGGCATGCTGGCACTCGAATCGCTGGATCACGCGCGCGAGCGCGGTGCCGAGATCATTGCCGAGGTCGGCGGCTTCGGGGCGACCTCCGACGGTGCCGACATGGTCCAGCCCAGCGGCGAGGGTGCGGGGCGCTGCATGCGCCAGGCGATGGCCGGCCTCGATCAGCCGGTCGCCTACGTCAACACCCACGGCACCAGCACGCCGGCCGGCGATATCGTCGAGCTGGAATCCCTCGCCGAGGTATTCGGCGGCGATATCCCGCCGCTGAGTTCGACCAAGCCGCTCACCGGCCATGCCCTGGGCGCGGCCGGCGTCCACGAGGCCATTTACTGCCTGCTGATGCAGCGCGGTCGTTTCATTGCGGCGTCGGCCAACATCGAGCGGCTCGATGAAAGGGCCGAGGGCTACCCGATCGTGCGCGAGCGCCGCGACGATGTCGACTTGCCGGTAGTGATGAGCAACAGCTTCGGCTTTGGCGGCACCAATGCCAGCCTGGTCTTCAAGCGCCCGGCTTCTGAATGACGGCTCGTCCGGGGGAAACTATTTCGGCTGAGCGTTACGAAAGCGTGCCGGTGATTGCCCCATCCAGCGCTTGAACGCACGGCTGAATGCGCTCAGTTCGGAAAAGCCCAGCTGGTGGGCCACCTCGGTGAGCGTGTGCCGGCGATCGCGTAGGAAGACAAGGGCCTGTTCGCGGCGCGCTTGATCGAGCAGGGCCTCGAAGGTCTGGTTTTCGTCCTTGAGGCGCTTGTAGAGGGTCTGCCGGCTCATGCTGAGCTGGTCGGCGATCACCGCCACCTGGGCCCGGCCGCTTTCAAGCTGCCGGTCGATCAGCGCGCGAACCCGCGCGCTGAAGCCCGGCTGCGAGCCCATCCGGTCCTGGACAAGCTGCCACAGCTGCGCCATCTGGGAAGGCGATAGTTCGGGGTTGTCGGTAGCCAGGCGGTCTGCCGGTATCCGGGTTTGCTGCGCCAGTTCGCGCGGCGAGATGCCGGCTGAAACAAGATAACGCAGCATGGCATCCGCCAGTTCGTTGATCGAACTCACGGTGTTTGCCTCCACCGGTCAGGCGCCGGGATCACAACGGGCCGATGATGGTACACCTTCGAGCGGGGCGGCGCGAGTCCAGGCGCGCGAGGATAAGCCGCTCGTTCAGTCGATTCCGAGCAGCTTGTGGGTCTGAATGCTCAACCGCCACCGCGGGTGCTGCATGCAGTAGTCGATGGCCAGGCGCGTGTTTTTTGCCACCTCGGGGCCGTCCATGGGTTGCAGCAGGAAATGATTGAAGTCGAGTTCTTCAAGATCGCCCGGCTCGAGGCCCTCCTGCGGATAAACCAGCTTGAGCTCTTCGCCTCTCGTCAGGACCAGGTCGGTGCCGGCCTTGGGGCTGACGCATAGCCAGTCGATGCCGGACGGCGCCGGCAGAGTGCCGTTGGTTTCCACCGCGATCTCGAAGCCTTGACCGTGCAGGGCCTCGATGGCGCTTGCGTCGAGTTGCAGCAGCGGTTCGCCGCCGGTGCACACCACGAGCCTGGGCCCCGATGCGTTGTGGGGCCAGCGCCGGGAGACGGCGGCCGCGAGCGATTGGGCATCCGCGAACTTGCCCCCGCCGGGCCCGCCCGTGCCGACGAACTCGGTATCGCAGAACTGGCAGATGGCGAGGTGCCGGTGCTGTTCGCGGCCCGACCAGAGGTTGCAGCCGGCAAAGCGCAGGAACACCGCCGGCCGGCCGGCGTTGAGCCCCTCGCCCTGCAACGTATGAAAGATCTCGCGCACGGAGTAGGTCATGGCACGAGCAGCCCCCGGTCGTCCGGCTGGCGGCAAAGCAGCGCGCCGCATCCGGGGGTTTCGAGCACATCGACGCGACTCAGTCCCGGCAACTCCGAAGCCATTTCGGCATCGATATAGGCGGCAATCGACGCCGGGCCGTTGTCGGACAGGCCGGGATGTTCGTAAAGGGGATGATGATCGAGCGCGCGAAAGACCGGATCGAAGCAGTGCTTGACGTCGCCGTAGTCGTACACCCAGCCCATGACCTCGTCGAGGCCGCCGGAAAGATGCAGGCGCGTGGTGAACGTGTGGCCATGGATCAATCGCCGGGGATCGCCTTCCGGCGCCCGGGCGAGCCGGACCGCGCT
Organism: Wenzhouxiangella psychrophila; assembly: GCF_042310375.1. Classification (NCBI taxonomy): domain Bacteria; kingdom Pseudomonadati; phylum Pseudomonadota; class Gammaproteobacteria; order Chromatiales; family Wenzhouxiangellaceae; genus Wenzhouxiangella; species Wenzhouxiangella psychrophila. The sequence goes on from NZ_JBHJMQ010000003.1 coordinate 128,110, forward strand.
GTCGAAGGACATCGACTTCCAGATGCGCCAGCCCTGGCCGTCGAAGTGGCAGCCGGCCGATGCCGTTTCCATGACGGTCACGCCCGACAGGCCCGGCAGCGTGTCCCGGAGGCCTTGCCATATCCATTGTGCCAGCACTTCGCTGGTGGGGTTCTCCAGCCCTGGCAGGTCGTTGAGGCAGGCCAGGTTAAGTTGCCGGTGGATCGGGTTCCAGGCATCTGCAATGGCCTGCTGGACAGTCCGGGCATTGGCTTGCGGATCGAGGGCGGAGAACAAAACGACTTCGAATCCGTGCCCGTGCATCCGGCCGCATTTGTGACCGGCGGGTACGTTGGGTAATCGGTGGGCGGCTTCCAGGCGGAAGCGCTGCCAGGCAAGACGCGAGCCCTCGGGCCTTACGATCGCGCCGCGATCCGGTGCGCTCTGCAGCGCCAGGCCGGCCGTGCCTGCCAGTCGGGATTGATCCAGCAGCCACTCGGCAACGCTTGCGTCACAGGGCTCCGGGATTCGATCATTGAGCAGGCTGTAGTCGAGCGTTGCGACTTTCTGCGCCAGGCGATTGTGGAGCCATGCCGTCTCGTCCCCGCGAAAACCCGGCCGGCAGGCCGCGGCCGGAGCCACGATGCGCGCTTCGAAGCCGTGACCGTGGAGTGTCCCCCGGCCCGCAGGGTCATCCAGCTGCCGAGCGGCCTCGAAAGACTGACTGGCGACGACAAAAAGCGACGGAGAATGCATGCTGGAGAGCGGGTCGCGCCCGGAGCAGCCACGGTCGGACGGAGGAGGGCCGACTGGGGAAGAGTGGTGGCTACGGGTGGACTTGAACCACCGACACCAGCATTATGAATGCTGTGCTCTAACCAACTGAGCTACGTAGCCACGAACGAGCCGCGTATTGTTCTGTTTTTGGCGCCTGAAGTCAAGACTTTGGCGGCTTTCTGGCGGTGTGCAGCACGCAGCCAGATGCCGTGATGGAGTTCACGTTACCGGGCACTTTAATTGACTTCCGTCTTGGCCGGTGCTTTACTTGATCGATCCCACCGGGCGTCGTTGTCATGAGGAAGTCGTTGCAGGGTTCGGCCGCATGCCGCGGTCTTGTTTGCGGGGGGCTTTTCGTCATTCTGGCAGGGTTTTTCAGTTCGCCATTGCTGGCCCAGGACTTCCTGGTCATGCAAGCCACTTGCGGCTCGCTCCTGACCCAGGGGGAGGGGACGCGCAAGGGTCTGGAAGATTACGTCGAGATCAGTTCTTTCCATCACGGAGTGGCCAACAATATTGAGCTGGGCGGCTCCGGCGGTGGCGGCAAGGTCACGCTCGACAGTTTCCGCGTGGCCAAGCCCGTATCGGGCAGCTCGATCGGGCTGGTCGACTCGCTCGTCACCGGTAAGCAATGCCAGGAAATTCGTATCGAGCGCTGGGGCGCGGACCCCGGCACCGGTGAGAGCGTTCAGCGCTGGCGGGTCTTGGCGAGCAGCGTCTTCGTTGAGGAGCGCAAGGAGTGGCATGCCGGCAGTGACGGGCCGGCCGAGGAATCCCTTGGATTTCTAGTGGCCGAGAAAATCGAGTGGACCTACATCGACGCCAAGGGTGGGGAGCTCAGCACGTCATGGAACTTCCTAACCGTTTCCGCCGAGTGAAACAGCGGTACTGCTTACCGCTCGCCGGCCTGCTGGTCTGCGGCCAGGTGGCCGCCGGCCCGGTTCGCGTCATAGTCGACGGCGAGAAGCTCGAAGGGCTTGCAGTCGAGGCGGTCTTTCTCCTGCCCGACGGCACCCAGCAGACCTGGCAATCGCTCCTGGCCGACTGTTTTGCCCAACAGGGCGCCGGCCTGCTTGTCTACGATCCTGGTAGTGGCGATTGCCGGCCTTTCGAACTTGCGCTGCCTTCCGAATGGCCGGATACGTTCGAGCTCGAAGGCGGTGTGGTCGTCTTCGACACGCTCACGCGTGAGACCTGCCTGCCGGGCGAATGCGTCGTAACGGCCGGAGGTGGCGCGCCCACTGGCGGCCCGGTCGAACCGCCCGATCCGATTTTTGCCGACGGATTCGAGTTGCTGATTCCCCAGTCCTGAGTACATTTCTCCCTGGGGCGGCACAGTTGCAATGTGCCGTTACAGGCCTTCGAAGCGATCGCTGAACAGGCCGCAGCCCTGACTGTCGCCGTCGATGATCACGTGAAATGCGGCGTTTTCGGGCATCGGTAGTTGGTCCTGGTTGAAGATCGCCCAGCGGCTGCCGTCATACCAGATGCCGATGGGGTGGGCGTTAAAAACCCCCTGGTCGGCACTTTGAGTGACCTGCATGCGGGCGCAGGGGTTGCCGTCGAGCAGCGGGTGACGCAGCCAGGTCCAATTGTTCGAAATGTTCGCGCCGCGGGCGATGTGCTCGAAGGCGTTCTGGCTGGGATCCTGGGCGAACAGGGTGAAATCGGCGCCAGCCGGGATGTTCTCGATGTCGAGATTAGCGATGCGCCAGTGACCGGCGGCGTAGAGTACGCCGATCGGGTGGTCATTGTAGGTGCCGGGGGCGTCATCCAGATTCCAGTGCTGTGAAACGGCAAGCAGGCGCTTGGGGTGGTCGTTGGTTATCCCTTTGTCGATCTGCGTAGTGCTTTGGCTGGTGTTGTTGAAGTGGGCGGTGGCTTGAAGGCTGTCACCGGGGACAAAAATGGCGAAAGCCGCGCCTTGCGGAATATCGTCACCGATCGATTCGTTGAATACTCGCCAGAAACCACTGCCATAGTAGAGCCCCTCGTTGGCATCGTTGTAGATACCGCCCCGGCCGTAGGGATTCCAAACCTGGGTGATCTGCGGATAAAGCCCGGGCTGGTCATTGAGCGATGGATTGTCGATGGCAAAATTGTTGTTTCCACCAGCGGGGTCACGCACCAGCAGCCATTGATCGCCGAACTCGAATGCCCCGATGTCGACGCTGCCGCTGATGTAACGGCTGTTGCCGCGAGCATCCAGTGCCGGGAACCCGCCGGTTGCCACATTGTCTCCCGCGTCGATGGCGGGCGAGCCCGCACGCAGTCTGCCGGGCAGATTGGGATGCAGCAGTGGGTCCGCCATGATCGAGGTCGCATCGATGCTGTCGGGCTCGCTGACATTATCGAAGAACAGATTGTGGCGTTCGTCCAGCGTGGCCTCTTCAGCGACGAGCCAGGCGCTGAAATTGTGGGCAATCAGGTTGTTGGCCACATTGGCCGTGGTCGATCCGCCGTCGCCGACCCTCAGGGCCAGGGCATAGCCCTTGTTGATCACTGTGTTATTGGTGATATAGCCGGTGACGGGCTCGCCGAAGCTCCACAGCGCGATGCCGTCGCCCTTCTGGCTCTCCGCAGGCGGGTTGTGCACCAGGTTGGAGTAGACATAGGCCCAGATGCTGCCGCCAGCGGCGCCATTGTAGATATCAATGCCCCGGCCGACGGCACCTACGACGGTATTGCCGTAGATTCGTGTGCTGTGGGCGCTGCCTTCGTAGTCGTACACTGCGATGCCCTTGCCATTGGGGCCGCGGACGCGGATCGTGTTGCCTTCAATTTTCCCCCGGATCCAGCCGGAGGCGGGGCTCCAGCCGTTGACGCGGATCGTTCCGTGCGATTGAGGGGGGCTGTCGGAGATGGTGTTGTAGCGAACGGCGTAGTCGAGATCCGCACCGGCCACGTCGGAATGCGAAGATATCCAGATAGCGGGCTCTCCGTCCGGCCCGGAATCGAAGCGGTTGCGTTCGATGACGATCGAGCCGTCGCCGTCGTCGTGAAAGACATTGATCTGTCCGCGGGCAAATCGCAGGCCACGAATGTTGGTGGTGTGGTTACCCCCATCGGTGAAGTTGACGATAATCTCGTGGTCCTCGACAAATCGAGGCAGGTAGCCCGCCGCGGCCTCCAGGGTGAGCGACTTGTTGATGACGGAGATACTTTCTTCGACATCGTTGGCTGCAATGCGAACAACGTCGCCAGGACCGGCCGTGAAAACGCAGGATTGGAGTGTGCCGTCGCAGGGTGCGGCGCCGGGCCAGGTCAGCACGGCAGCCTGGGCGGCGGCGCCAAAGGCAAGCGCAGTTAAAAGAATGGCTGCTTTCATGCCGATCTCCCTGAATTGTTCTGCTTTTTATAGGCGAACCGGGATCGAATTACAAATCTCGGTTTGCACCCGGTGGAGCAGCATCAGAACAATTTTTCAGGGGGTCGGCATGGGGTGACCGAATTCGGCCTTGAAGCGCTCGGCAATCTGTTCGGGGTTGAACTCGTGGTTCTGCGGCCCGGATTCGGCGATCTTGAGCGAGCCGAGTATGGCACCTAACCGACAGGCGTCGTCCGGGTTCCAGCCGCGTTCCAGGCCGTAGAGCAGGCCGGCGCGGTAGGCGTCGCCGCAGCCGGTGGGGTCGATGATCTGCTCCGGCTTGACCGCCGGGATTTGGGTCTTGCCTTCACCCGTCCACAGTTCCGAGCCGTCGCCGCCGAGGGTGATGACCAGGCCGCCGTCCAGCCGCGAGGTGATGTCGGCGTGTTCCCAGCCGGTCTTTTTCTTCAGCATCTCCCATTCGTAGGAGTTGACCGCCAGCCAGTCGGCATTGGTGATCATGCGCTGAAGTTCCTCGCCGCTGAAAAGCGGCAGGCCCTGGCCGGGGTCGAAGATGTGGGGAATGCCGGCGGTGCGGAACTGCTCGGAATGATCGAGCATGGCCTGCTTGCCGTCTGGAGAGACGATTCCGAAAGCAATGTCTTCGTCTTCCGGAACGGGCTGGCAGTGTGCCTCTCCCATCGCGCCGGGGTGAAAGGCGGTGATCTGGTTATCGTCCAGGTCGGTGGTGATGTACGCCTGTGCGGTCCAGTGGTCGCCGAGGCAGCGGACGTAGTCCTGGTTGATGTCGAGCCGGTCGAGGTGGCGCGCGTAGTCGTCGAAATCCGGGCCGACGGTGGCCATCGGCAGCGGGTCGCCGCCGAGCTTGCGCAGGTTGTAGGCGATGTTGCCGGCCGTTCCGCCGAAGTTGCGATGCAGCTCGGGCACCAGGAAGGCGACGTTGATCATGTGGGTCTTGTCGGGAAGGATGTGGTCCTTGAAGCGCTCCGGAAAGACCATGATGTTGTCGTAAGCCAGCGAGCCGCAGATAAGCACGGACATGAAGTTGTCCTCGGGGAGTCGGTGAATCAGCGCAGCATTGTAACTAATCCCCGACGCGAACCCCCGTAAATTCTACTTTTCACAATATTTTACGGTTGCCGGAAGTGCCCGGCATTGCTACATTAGTCGGTCTTTTGCAATGCTGACTGGCAACCCTCCCTAAATCATGTTCAAGCGACTGCGCGGTATCTTCTCCAATGACCTGTCCATTGACCTGGGCACGGCCAACACCCTGATCTTCGTTCGCGGCCAGGGCATCGTTCTCAATGAGCCCTCGGTTGTGGCCGTGCGCATGGAGCGCGGACCCGGTGGGCCGCAGGAAGTCGCGGCGGTGGGTGCCGAGGCCAAGCAGATGCTCGGCCGCACCCCGGGCAACATCCGCACCACCCGCCCGCTCAAGGACGGCGTCATCGCCGACTTCAACATGACCGAGCAGATGTTGCAGCACTTCATCAAGAAGGTGCACTCCTCGCGCTTCCTGCGGCCGAGCCCGCGCGTGCTGGTGTGCGTGCCCTGCTCGTCGACCCAGGTCGAGCGCCGCGCCATCAAGGAGTCGGCCGAGGGCGCCGGCGCCCGCGAGGTTTTCCTGATCGAAGAGCCCATGGCCGCGGCGATCGGCGCCGGTATCCCGATTCACGAGGCGCGCGGCTCGATGGTGCTCGACATCGGCGGCGGCACGACCGAGGTGGCGGTATTGTCCCTTAATGGCATCGTCTATTCCAATTCGGTGCGCGTCGGCGGCGACCACTTCGACGAGGCCATCACCAACTACGTGCGCCGTTCCTACGGCACGCTGATCGGCGAATCCACGGCCGAGCGCATCAAGATGGAGATCGGCTGCGCGCATCAGCAGGACGAGCTCAACGAGATTCAGGTCTCCGGGCGCAACCTGGCCGAGGGCGTGCCCAAGATGATCACGCTCAACAACAATGAGGTGCTCGAGGCGCTCAGCGAGGCGCTGTCGAGCATCACCGGCGCGGTCAAGACCGCGCTCGAGCAGACCCCGCCGGAGCTGTGTGCTGACGTGGCTGAAACCGGCATCGTGCTCACAGGCGGCGGCGCGCTGTTGCGCGGCCTCGACAAGCTGCTGATGGAAGAAACCGGCCTGCCGGTGATCATCGCCGACGACCCGCTCACCTGCGTGGCGCGCGGCGGCGGCCGGGCACTCGAGTTGATGGATGAGAACAAGGGCGATTTCTTTTTCGCAAGCTGAGCCTAAGGAATCGTGACTCCGGGCGGCGGTTCATGGCCTGCGGCAATAGACGGCCAGGCGGCCGCGCGCATCGCCCGGCTGATGTTCTACGGCATGCTCTCCATCGTGCTGATGACCCTGGATTACCGGGGAGGTTATGTCGATTACCTGCGCGGCCTCGCCTGGCAGGCCCTCGAGCCGGTCATTCTCGCCGTGGAGGCGCCGTTCGACCTGGGCCAGCGCCTCGGCGAGGAAATGCGCACCCGCCACGAACTGATGGAACGCGTCAGCGTGCTCGAACGCCAGCGGCGCGAAAACCGCACGGAACTGGCCCTGCTCGAGGAGCTGCGCGACGACAACCGGGAATTGCGCGCCCTGCTGGAGGCCTCGCAGCGGGTCGCCCCGCGGTTCGAGGCGGCCGAGCTGATGAATATCGATCTCAACCCCTGGTCGCACCGGGTGCTCATCAACCGCGGCAGTCGTGACGGACTGACCGCCGGTCGGCCCGTGATGGATGCGCATGGCGTCATGGGCCAGGTCGACGACGTGGCCTACAGCACCGCGCAGGTCATTCTCATCTCCGATCCCGACCACGCCCTGCCGGTGCGCGTCCAGCGCACGGGACTGCGTACGGTGGCCTACGGATCCGGCCGCATCAATCAACTTCGCTTGACCGACCTGCCGATGAACGTCGATCTGGAGTCCGGCGACATCCTGGTGACCTCCGGCCTGGGCGGTGCCTTCCCCGCCGGGTTGCCCGTGGCCGAGGTCGAGTCGCTGTCCCGCCCGGTGGGCGAGGCCTTTGCCCGGGCCGAAGTGCGGCCGCTGGCCCGTCTCGATCGGGCGCGGCACGTGCTGGTCGTCGATTCCCCCGAACCCGCTGCGCCGTCCACACCGTCCGATGAGGAAATGCCCGGGGAAGATTCGGACGAGGCCGGCGATGAATCGACCGCACCCGCCGATGAGCCGGCGGCGGACGACGCGCCGTGAACAGGAAAAGCGTCGGCAACTGGACCCTGGCGGCCTCGCTCGTGGCCGTACTGCCCCTGACCCTGATGCCCCTGCCCGAGGCGGTCGCCGACGCGCGCCCCTACTGGGCGGCGCTGGTGTTGATTTACTGGAACCTCGAGGCGGGCCGCTTGCGGCATCTCGGCCAGGCCTTTCTGGGCGGCCTGGTACTCGACCTGCTGACCGGCTCCCTGCTGGGGCAACACGCCCTGAGCCTGGTGATCATCAGTTACCTGACCGAGCGGTTCCGCTACCGCATTCGGTTCTTTCCACCCTGGCAGCAGGCGGCCGTGGTCATGCTGCTTTTGTTCAACGACCGCATTGTTCAGCTGTGGATCATCGGCCTGGTCGGCGACCGCTGGCCGGCCTGGCAATGGTGGATGGCGCCGGTGGTGGGCATGCTGCTCTGGCCGTGGCTGTTCCTGCTGCTCGATGCGCTGCGACAGCGTGAGCGTCGCCGCCGACCATGATCAGCGAAGGCGGGTCAAGCGGCATGGGCGATTCACGCAGCGCGCTGGCGCAGGTGGATCGTCGCGTTCAGTTCCTGGTCGTCCTCATGTTGGTCCTGCTCGGCCTGCTCGGCCTGCGCCTGGGGATCCTGCAGCTGGGCGACCATGAGCGGTATGCCGCCCGCGCCGACGAAAACCGCATCAGCCTGCGCGCACTGCCGCCCAATCGCGGCCTGATCGTCGATCGCCGCGGGCGGGTCCTGGCGGAAAACCTGCCCGCCTACCGTCTCGTGATCGTTCCCGAGCGCGCCGAGAACCTCGAGGAAACGCTGGCCCGGCTGGCCGACCTGGTGCCCGTCAGCGACGATGAGCGTCGTCGCTTCGACCGGCAGCGGATTCGCTCACGGCCATTCGAATCCATCATGCTCAAGAGCAATCTCGACGCCGAAGAGGTTGCCCGGCTGGCCATCCATCGCCACCGCATGCCGGGCGTGGATATCGAGCCCTACCTGACGCGCCATTACCGCCACGGTGAATTGTTCGCGCATCTCGTCGGCTATGTCGGGCGTATCGACGGGCGCGATCGCGAGCGGCTCGACGCCGATCGCTATCGTGCGACCACGCATGTCGGAAAAACCGGAATCGAGCACCAGTACGAGAATCGCCTGCACGGTCGATCGGGTTTCGAGCGCGTCGAAACCAACGCCCAGGGACGGGTGTTGCGCGTGCTCGAGCGAACCGACCCGGAGCCGGGTGAAGACCTCCGGCTCAATGTCGACCTGGACGTTCAGCGTGCCGCCTACGAAGCGCTCGGCGACTTTGCTGGTGCGGTGGTCGTGCTGGAAGCCGGGACCGGCCGGGTGCGGGCGCTGGTGAGCAAGCCGGGTTTCGACCCCAACCTGTTCGTCCACGGCATCAGCCATACCGACTACGACCGGTTGCTCGGTCACCACCTGAGACCGCTGTTCAACCGGGTGCTTTCCGGTGGCTACGAGCCGGGATCTACCGTCAAGCCCTTCATTGCGATGGCCGGCCTGCAGGCCGGCGTCATCAGTCCCGAGACCGAAATCTTTTCCACCGGTCAGTACCGGCTGCCCGGGCACAATCGCACCTACGGCGACTGGAAGGACGGCGGCCACGGACTCGTCGACCTGGAGCTGGCCCTGGCCGAGTCGGTGAACGTCTATTTCTACAAGCTGGCCGTCGAGCTGGGTATCGACCGGATATCGCGCGAACTGGCGCTGTTCGGTTTCGGTCGCCGCACCGGGCTGGACCTGCCCGGTGAAAAAAGCGGCATTCTCCCCACCCGGTCCTGGAAGCGGGCCACGTTCAACCAGCCGTGGTTTCCGGGTGAGACGGTAATTACCGGAATCGGCCAGGGTTTCACCGTGGTCACCCCGATCCAGCTGGCCCACGCCACGGCCGCCCTGGCCGGCAAGGGGGAGACCGCCATGCCGACCCTGATCGGTGAGCGCGAACCGGTGCAGATGGTGCGTCACGATGAGCGTCAATGGCGTGCCGTCCACCAGGGGCTGGAAGCCGTCGTTCACGGTCCCAGCGGCACGGCGCGGGCGATTGAATCCGGGCTCGATGTGCGCATAGGCGGTAAAACCGGAACGTCGCAGGTCTTCGGACGGCCGTTCGACACCGAGGAAGTCGACGAGCGCGAACAGGACGAATTGCCCGAGTTCCTCCGCAACCACGCCCTTTTCACCGGTTTCGCGCCGATCGACGAGCCGCGCCTGGTCGTCACCGTCGTCGCCGAGCACGGCGGTGGTGGCGCCCGCGTGGCCGCACCCATTGCTGCAACCGTCCTGAATGCTGCCCTCGAGGCCGGGCTGTGACCTCGATGTCGAATTCCTTCCTGATCGGCGGACTGACCCGGTTGCGGCTTGATCCCTGGCTGTTGGGCCTGCTCCTGCTTTTGATGGCTTTCGGCAGTCTCGTCCTGTACTCGGCTTCCGAGCAGAGCATGGCGCTGGTCTGGCGGCAGTGGGTCCGGCTGGGCCTGGGCATGGCCGTGATGCTTTTCATTGCCCAGTTACCGCCGCGCCTGCTCAAGGCCTGGGCGCCAGCGTTGTTCGCAGCCGTGCTCTTGATGCTGGTGGCCGTCGTGTTCTTTGGTGTCGGCCGCGGCGCCCAGCGGTGGCTGGATTTGGGCGTGATGCGTTTCCAGCCTTCCGAAGGCATGAAGCTCGCCCTGCCGCTGGCCCTGGCCGCGTTGATGCACCGCAAGCCGCTGCCACCGGACTGGCGGACCGTGCTGTTCTCGGCGGTGCTGATCGGCGTGTCCGTGGGGCTGATCGTCATCCAGCCTGACCTGGGCACCGCGGTGCTGGTGGGCATGAGTGGCGCCTGCGTGCTGTTTCTCGCCGGCTTGCGCTGGCGGGTGATCATCGGACTGGGCGCGGCACTGGCGGCGGCCGCGCCGTTGATCTGGCTCAACCTGCACGAGTACCAGCGCGACCGGATACGCACCTTCCTGGATCCGGAATCCGATCCGCTGGGAGAGGGCTGGAATATCATCCAGTCGAAAATCGCCGTGGGCTCCGGGGGCTTGTCGGGCAAGGGCTGGCTCGAAGGCAGCCAGTCGCACCTGGAATTCCTGCCGGAACCGCATACCGACTTCATCTTCTCGGTGTTGGCCGAGGAGTTCGGGTTCATCGGTGTGGTGGCGGTGCTGACCCTCTACGGGGCCATCATTCTTCGCGGCATGTACCTGGCCAGCCAATGTCGTGACACCTTCGGTCGTCTGCTCGCCGGTGCGATGATCTTCATGTTCTTCGTTTACCTGGCGGTCAATGTCGGGATGGTCGCAGGCGCCCTGCCCGTGGTGGGTGTGCCGCTGCCGCTGGTCAGCTACGGCGGCACCTCGGCGGTGACCCTGCTGGCCGGTTTCGGCCTGGTGATGGGGCTCTACAGCCGCCGTCGATTCATGGGGTAGTCGCCACGGCTGTCGTCCCGGAAGCCGCGCAGGCCCCGATGTGCGAGATCCCGGCTCTCCGCTTCGCTCCGGCCGGGACGACAAGGATGTATCCCGGCTTGTCCGGAGGCCCGGTGAATGGTTGTAGAATCCAACCCAGGCGGGCGGGGTCAAACTTTTTCTTTACTCTGCCCTCTATATTCTCGAGTCAATTCCCTTTCTTAAAGAGCGATACAAGACGATGCTGCGATTTGCCTTGCTTGCCATGGCCCTGATGTCGACCGCGGCCGCCGCCGCGAACGAGAGCGAGGAACCGCACCCGGGCGCAGCGGCGTTCGTCGATCGCGTGGTGGCCGAGTACGGCCTGGATCCCGAAAAGGTACAAGACGTGCTGGGCGATGCGACCTACCAGCAGTCGATCATCGACGCCATCACACGGCCGGCCGAGGGCAAGCCCTGGCACGAGTACCGCAAGATCTTCATCACGCCTACGCGTGTGAGTTCCGGTGTGGAGTTCTGGCGCGCCAACGCCGATCTGCTGGCCGAGATTTCCGACCGCTTCGGCGTGCCGACCGAGGTGATGGTCGCCATCGTCGGCGTCGAGACCAGCTACGGGCTCAATACCGGCAGCTATCGCGTCATCGACGCCCTGGCCACCCTGGGCTTCTATTATCCCAAGCGCGGCGAGTTCTTCGCCGACGAGCTCGGCCAGTTCCTGCGCCTGGCCGAGGAAGAATCCCTGCCGGTGACCGAAATCCGCGGTTCCTACGCCGGCGCCATGGGTGTGGGGCAGTTCATTCCTTCCAGCTACCGCGCGTATGCTGTCGACATGGACGAGACCGGCAAGCGCGACCTGTGGCGCTCCCTGCCCGATGCGATGGGCTCGGTGGCGAATTACCTCGCCACGCACGGCTGGCGTGCCGATGAGCCGATCGCGCTCCCGGCCGAGCTGTCCGGCGAGCCGCCGCAAAAGGATTTTTCGCTCAAACCGGCGCACACGCTTGATGAGCTGGCCACCATGGGTGTGCAGTTCGATGCCGGCGACCTGCCCGGCGACACCGAGGCCACCCTGATCGAGCTCGAGCAGGCCGAAGGCCAGGAGTACTGGGTGGGTCTGAACAACTTCTACGTCATTACCCGCTACAACCGCTCGCCGCTTTATGCCATGGCCGTCACCCAGCTGGCCGGCGAGATCCGCGAGCAGCGTCAATGAGTGCTGCTCGCGCGACGGCGCTGTTTGCCTTCGCGGTCTTACTGGCCGCCTGCGGCCGGGAAGCGGTACGCGAGGCGCCCGACGGCCCGCCCTCGGAGCGGCTCGATCCGGCCTTGATCGAGCGACCCGACCCGCAACCGGAGCCGCGCAGTGCCTACGGCAATCACAGCCCTTACGAAGTTCTGGGTCGCAGTTACCGCGTCATGGACAGCGCGGTGGGCTACCGCGAGCGCGGTACGGCTTCGTGGTACGGCACCAAGTTCCACGGGCGCCCGACGTCCTCGGGCGAGCCCTACGATCTCTATCAGCTCACCGCCGCACACCGCACGCTGCCCCTGCCGACCTGGGTAGAGGTGACCCGCCTGGATACCGGCAAGACCGTCGTCGTGCGCGTCAACGACCGCGGGCCCTTTCACCCGGACCGCATCATCGACCTGTCCTGGGCGGCCGCCAGCGAGCTGGGCATGACCGAACTGGGCACCGCCCCGGTCGAAGTCCGCGCGATCACGTTCGACGGCGGGCCCGGCGATACACCCCGGCCGGCGCGCGTGCCGGTCTATGTCCAGGTGGGCGCCTTTTCCGAGCGTGAACGCGCGCGCCGGGTGATGAATGACCTTGAACGCGCCGGAATCGGACCCATTGAATCCGAACGGACACGCACCGACGTTGGCCGCGTGTGGCGCGTCCGACTTGGCCCGGTCGACGAGGTCGAGCGGGCCATCGCGCTGGTCGACCGTGTTGCCGAACTCGGCCTGGGCCGGGCCCGTTACGTTTATCCTTGATAATCCGACTTTTCCGAACTCCCCGAATCGACCCGAACCCATGAATCCTGCTCCGAGAATTGCCCATTCCATTCTGCTTGCCGGCCTGCTGCTGGCCGCAAGCGCGCTCGTGAACGCCCAGTCGCCCGTACCTGCGGCGCCGTCGGTGGGTGCGACCAGTTACGTGCTGGTCGACTTCCACAGCGATACCGTGGTCGCCGAACGCGAGGCCGACGCGCGCGTGGAGCCGGCCTCGATCACCAAGATCATGACCTCGTACGTGGTTTTCTCCGAAATCGCCGAGGGCAACCTTTCGCTGTCGGATGAAGTGCTCATCTCGGAGAAGGCCTGGCGAACGGAGGGGTCGCGTATGTTCATCGAGGTCGGCACGCGGGTGACTGTCGAGGAGCTGCTCAAGGGGGTCATCATCCAGTCGGGCAACGATGCCTCGGTGGCCCTGGCCGAGCATGTCGGCGGCTCGGAGGAAGTGTTCGCCGAAATGATGAACGAAGCCGCCCGAAACCTCGGTATGTCCGGCACGCACTACGTCAACGCCACCGGGCTGCCGCACGAGGAGCAGTACACCACCGCCCGCGACGTGGCGCTGCTGGCCGACGCCCTGATCAGCGAGTTTCCGGATTTCTACAGCTGGTATTCCGAGCGCGAGTACACCTACAGCGGTATTCGCCAGCACAACCGCAATCGCCTGCTGTGGCGCGATCCCTCCGTCGACGGTCTCAAGACCGGCCACACCGAGTCGGCCGGCTATTGCCTGGTCACCTCGGCCATGCGCGACGGCATGCGCCTGATCAGCGTGGTCATGGGCACCGACAGCGAGGATGCGCGCGCGACCGCCAGCCAGGCTTTGCTCAACTACGGTTTTCGCTTCTTCGAGACCTACCAGCTCTATTCGGCGGGTGATGAAATCAGCGTTGAGTCGATCTGGAAGGGTGAAGCGGACGAGGTTTCTCTCGGCGTCGATCGCGACCTGTTCGTGACCATCCCGCGTGGTCGCTACGACGCGCTCGAAGCCCGGCTGGAAGTCGACGACACGCTGACCGCCCCATTGGCCGACGGCGAACAGGTCGGGCGCGTGGTCGTTTCCCTCGATGACGGCGACCTGGCCGACCGGCCGCTGGTTGCGCTCGACGCGGTCGAGCAGGCCGGCTTCTTCGGGCGCAGCATCGACGGTTTCCGGCTGTGGGTTGGCGGCCTGTTCGGCGGCGATTGATGGCCGGCGAAAACGACAGCCCCCTGGAGTTTCCCTGCCGCTGGCCGGTCAAGGCCATGGTGACGGCCGGCGAGGATTCGCTGCGCGAAGTGCTGAGCGTGATCGCGCGCCACGCCGAGCTGCCGGAGGATCAGGACGTCAAGATCCGGCCCAGCCGCCACGGGCGCTATGAAAGCATTACCGTGGTCGTGGAAGCCCAGTCGCGGCGGCACCTGGAGATCCTCTACACCGAGATCCGGGCGCTGGATGCGGTGAAGATGACCTTATGAGCCAACCAGCCAACCAGCCAACCAGCCAACCGCTGACCGTGCGGCAGCTCGGTCGGCGCTCATACGAGCCGGTCTGGGCGGCGATGCGTGATTTTACTGACGCGCGAGATGAATCGACGCCCGACGAGCTGTGGATCGTCGAGCACGACCCGGTTTTTACCCAGGGCCTGGCCGGCAAGCCTGAGCACCTGCTCAATCCCGGCAACATCCCCGTGGTCCAGACCGACCGCGGTGGCCAGGTGACCTACCACGGCCCCGGCCAGGTGGTCGCCTATCCGCTGCTCGACATCGAGCGCAAGGGCGAGAGCGTGCGCTGCCTGGTCGATCGCCTGGAGCAGGCGGTCATCGACGTGCTCGCCGACCTGGGGGTCGAAGGCGGCCGCCAGGAGGGCGCGCCGGGCGTATTCGTGGATGCGTCCAAGATCGCCTCGATCGGCCTGAAAGTCCGCCGCGGCCGCACCTATCACGGCCTGGCATTCAATATCGAAATGGACCTGGCGCCGTTTTCCCTGATCAATCCCTGCGGCTTCAGCGGCCTGACCATGACCCAGGTGGTCGACCAGGTCGGCACGGCCGAATGGCAGGACATGGCCGACCGGCTGATGACGGCGTTCTGCGCATTGATGGGTTACCATCCGGTGACAGGTGACAGGCCCGTCATCGACGCGGGCCAAACTTCCACCGCTTGATCCGGTCATAGCCGACATGAATATTAAATCGATCAGACTTTTTCTCGTCCCCCTCCTGGCCGCGCTCGTGGTCCCGGTCCTGCTGTTGCAGCAGCCGGCGACCGAGGCGAATGCCTCCACCGAGAAGGCCGTCTCCCTGAGCCCGGAGACCAAGCATCGCTTCGCCAGCCGGCTGGCGTCGCGTTTCATGACGAGTTACCACTATCGCAGCCCGGAGCTCGATGACGCGTTCTCCCAGCGCGTATTCGAGCAGTACCTGACGGCGCTCGATCCCAACCGCATGTATTTCACCGCCTCCGATGTCGAGGCGCTCTCGGAATACCGCGATCACATGGCCGACGCCGTGCGCACCGCGGACCTCGAGCCGGCCTATGACATCTTCAACCGCTATGTCGAACGATCCGACGAGCGGATTTCCCACGCTCTGAGCCTGCTCGAGCAGGGTTTCGACTTCGACGTCGACGAGGACTATCGCTTCGATCGTTCCGAGGAGGCCTGGGCGGAAAGCGGCGAGGAGCTCGACGAGCTCTGGCGCAAGCGCGTCAAGAACGACTGGCTGCGACTCCGGCTGGCCGACCAGGACGACGAGGAAATCGTCGAGACCCTGACCGAGCGCTACGAGAATCTGCGCCGCCGCATCAACGAGTTCAACAGCGAGGAAGTGTTCTCGTTCTTCATGAACGCGTTCACGCGTTCGATCGAGCCGCACTCTTCCTACATGTCGCCGCGCACCTCCGAGAACTTCGAAATCTCGATGCGCCTGTCGCTGGAGGGCATCGGCGCCATGCTGCAGCGCGAGACCGAGTACACCACGGTGGTGGAAATCGTCCCCGGCGGACCGGCGGACCTGGACGGTCGTCTCGAGCCCGGTGACCGCATCGTCGGCGTCGGGCAGGGCGAAGACGGCGAGATCACGGACGTGGTCGGCTGGCGCCTCGACGACGTCGTCGACAAGATCCGGGGCGAGCGCGACACCGTGGTGCGCCTGGAAGTGCTGCCGGCCGAAACCGGCATGAGCGGTCCCCCGGACGTCATCCGCATCGTGCGCAATGAGGTCAAGCTCGAAGAGCAGGCCGCCAGCAGCGAAGTGATCGAGTTGCCCGACGGCGACGACACCCGCCGCATCGGCGTCATTCGCGTGCCCGTGTTCTACGTCGACTTCGAGGGCCGCTCGCGCAACGAACCCAACTATCGCTCCAGCACGCGCGACGTACGCAAGCTGATCGGCGAACTCAAGCAAAAGGACGTCGACGGCGTGGTCGTGGACCTGCG
Organism: Wenzhouxiangella psychrophila; assembly: GCF_042310375.1. Classification (NCBI taxonomy): domain Bacteria; kingdom Pseudomonadati; phylum Pseudomonadota; class Gammaproteobacteria; order Chromatiales; family Wenzhouxiangellaceae; genus Wenzhouxiangella; species Wenzhouxiangella psychrophila. Next base: position 144,242 of record NZ_JBHJMQ010000003.1, read on the forward strand.
CGGCAATGGTGGCGGCGCGCTGGTCGAGGCCACCACCATGACCGGCCTGTTTATCGACACCGGCCCGGTCGTCCAGGTGCGCGACTCGCGCGGCCAGGTCGAACTCAAGAGCGACAACGAACCGGGCATGGCCTGGGAAGGCCCGCTGGGCGTGCTGGTCGACCGGCGCAGCGCCTCGGCTTCGGAGATTTTCGCTGCCGCCATCCAGGATTACGGCCGCGGCGTGGTCATCGGCGAACCCACCTTCGGCAAGGGCACCGTCCAGAACCTGATCGATCTCGACAACATGGCCCGTAACGAAGACACCAAGCTCGGGCAGCTCAAGCTGACGATGGCGCAGTTCTACCGAGTCGCCGGCGGCTCGACCCAGAACAAGGGCGTGATCCCCGACATTCGCCTGCCCACCCCCGGTGATCCCGACGAGTACGGTGAGAGCGCTCTCGACTTCGCCATGCCCTGGGCCGAGATCGAACCGACCGACTACGAGCCGGTGGCCGATCTCGAGCCGCTGATCGACCTGGCCCGCCATCGTCACGAAATGCGCCGGGAGTCCGACGAGGATCTGGTCGAGCTGCTCGAGGACCTGGCCGAATGGGAAGCTGACAGCGACCGCCAGTCCATTTCACTGCGTGAATCCAAGCGCCGAGAAGAAATGGAAGAGGCCGAGGAGCGCCGCGCCGACCGATTCGGCGCAGCCGACGGCGTCGCCATGGTCGACGACGTTGAAGCGGGCGATGGGTCATCCCAGGATCCCGCTGCCGAAGGCGACGAGGACAGTGCCGAGACGGACAAAGAAGGCGACGAGGGCGAAGAGAGCGAAGAGGAAGACGACGATGTCTATCTCGAGGAGACGGCCCGTATCCTTAGCGACCTGATCGACCTGGACCGGGAGCGCCTGCTGGCGCATCGCCAGACGCCGTAATCGGTCGTGGTTCCCGGCGCCATTTCCCGCGTCCGATATCCGGCCTGAATGAGCGCGTCACCCTCGACGGTGGCGCGTGTTGCGGTCCCGGTGCCGCTGCCGCGCCTGTTCGACTACCTTCCCGTTTCCGACCAGCCCCTGCCGCCGCCGGGTAGCCGCGTACTCGTTCCATTTGGTCGACGCCGATTGGTCGGACTGGTGTTCGAGCACGGTGTCCCCGACGAACAATCGCGCGCCGGATTGCGCCCCATGGAGGCCGTGCTCGACGAGGCGCTGGTCGGCCACGACATGCTCGAGCTGATCGACTGGTGCGCCCGCTACTACGTGTTTCCGCCCGGCGAGGCCGTCAACCTGCTCTTGCCAGGGGCTCTCCGGCGCAGCAAGGCCTTCCGCCCGCCGCCGCCCGCGGCCTGGGAACTCACCGACGAAGGCCGCCGGGCCGACCTCTCGCGCGCCCCCCGGCAGGAGAAAGTACAGCACTGCCTGCTCGAAGGCCCGCTCGGGCGCGCCGAGCTGATGGCCCGCAGCGGCGCCGGCAGCGACATCATTCAGCGCATGGCCCGGGCCGGCTACCTGGGCGCGCTCGATCAGCCCCCGCCGCCCGCACCGGTCGAGGGCCCGACCCTCAACGACGAACAGCGCGCCGCCCTGGCGGCCGTGTTGCATCATCGCCGGCGCTTCAGCGCCTTCCTGCTCGCCGGCGTGACCGGCTCCGGCAAGACCGAAGTATATCTTCAGGCGGCGCGCCACATCCTCGAGAGCGGCCGGCAGGTGCTGATCCTGGCCCCGGAAATCGGCCTGACGCCACAGCTCGTCCGCCGCATCGAATCGCGCCTGGGTGAAGCCGCGCATCTCTACCATTCCGGCCTGAGCGATGGCGAACGCCTGGCCTGCTGGCGGGCCGCGCGCTCGGGTACGGCGCGCGTGATCGTGGGGACCCGCTCGGCGGTGTTCCTGCCCCTGGCCCGGCCCGGCCTGATCGTGGTCGACGAAGAACACGATGGCTCGTTCAAGCAGGGCGAGGGCGCTCGCTATCACGGCCGCGACGTGGCGGTGCTGCGCGCGCGCTCGGCCGGCATTCCGGTGATGCTCGGCACGGCCACGCCTTCGCTGGAGAGCCTCCACAACGTCGACCAGGGCCGCTACCGGATGCTGCGCCTGGCGCGTCGCGCCGGCACCGCCCGGCAGCCGCGCTGGCGCATCGTCGACCAGCGTGGCTCGCGCGCCAGCCTGGCGCCGGAGCTGGCCGAGGCCATGCGCCGCCACCTGGGCGAAGGCGGCCAGGTGCTGCTGTATCGCAATCGCCGGGGCTATGCGCCGGTGCTGATGTGTACCGAATGCGGCTGGCAGGCCGACTGCGAACGCTGCAGCGCGCATCTGACCTACCACCAGGGCCGCGGCAGCCTGCAGTGCCATCACTGCGGCAGCCAGCGGCCCGAGCCCCGGCGCTGCCCGGAGTGCGAATCGCCCGAGCTGGTGGCACTGGGCGCCGGCACCGAACGCCTGGAATCACAGGTGGAAGAGCTGTTTCCTGAGGTGCCGGTCCACCGGGTCGATCGCGACGCGATGAGCGGCAAGCACGAGTTCCACGAGCTGCTCGAGCAGGTGCGCAAGGGCGAGCCGTGCGTCCTGGTGGGCACGCAGATGCTGGCCAAGGGCCACCATCTGCCCGGCGTCACGCTCGCCGCCGTTCTGGATGTCGACCAGTCGCTGTTCAGCGCGGATTTCCGCTCCCCCGAGCGGCTCGGGCAGGCTGTCGCCCAGGTGGCTGGAAGAGCCGGGCGCGGCGACCGGGCGGGGGAATTCATGTTGCTCACGCGCCACCCGGAGCATCCCTTGCTGGAATCGCTGGGGCGCGGCGACTACCTGGCCTACGCCCGGCCGCTGCTGGAAGAGCGCGTGCAGGCGCAACTGCCGCCCGCCAGCGCGTTGGCCATGCTCAGGGCCGAGGCCCACCAGGCCGAGCCGGCAAGGCGTTTTTTGATCGAAGCATCCAGGTTGCTTACGGGCGGGGAGATCGAGATCATCGGGCCGCTGCCGGCCATCCTGGCCCGTCGCGGCGGCTATTGGCGCTTCCAGTTATGGATTCAGGCGTCAAGCAGGGCGGCGCTGGCCAACCGTCTGAGCGCGAATCTGGCCGCGCTGCACGATCTACCAGGCGCGCGCCGGGTTCGCTGGCACGTGGATGTCGATCCGCTGGATCTGTAATTCAAAAGAACTCCTCCGCCCCGGGCGGGGCGGAAGGAGCCGTCGAGACCGGGCGGGCTGTCAGCCCTGGTCGTCGGTGTCGCGCTTGCGCGTCGGCGGGTTGACCCACTGCACATCGACGCCGGCATGGCCTGCGTGCCTTTCAACGGCGTTGACGTACTCGAGATCGATTTCAGTGGGGGACCTGGAACTGGGCGTGCTCGCGCATGCGGCCAGGAGCAGGGACGCCAGTAGGGCTACAACGTATCGCTTTGTCATGGTGAACCTCCCGTAACGGGTCAGGGAATCACTCAATTACTATTGACAATACATCTTGTTCACGGTTCCGTCCAGCCATGCCGTGCGGCGGCGTCTGCGACCGGTTGCGCGCCCGGCTTGCAAAAAACGCCCCCATGGATGAAAATACCCGGCTATTTTCGTCAAGACCGACCCAGGAATCGAGTGCCATGAAACCCGAAATTCATCCCGAATACCGCGAAGTGGTATTCCAGGACCTCTCCAGCGACCTGATGTTCAAGACCCGCTCGACCGTCAAGACTCAGGAAACCATCAAGTGGGAAGACGGCAACGAGTACCCGCTGGTCAAGGTGGAAGTCTCGAGCAAGTCGCACCCCTTCTACACCGGCAAGCACAAGATCATGGATTCCGGCGGCCGCGTCGACCGCTTCAAGCAGCGTTACGGCAAGGGCAAGAAGTAAGTTTCGCCGTTACTTGCGTTCCTCCCGGATGATTCCGTTACCGCTTGCCAACTCGGTAAGCGGAACGGCTTCCACCCCGTCGGCAATCGGATACCTGCGTCTGCCCGGATAGACCACGGACACGCTTTTCAGCCCAAGATTTTCAAGCGCATTGCGGATCGAAGGCGTCATGCGGGGCGCGTCGGCTCGCTTGCATTCGATACCGTAAAGCGACTGACCGCGTCTTAGAATCAAGTCGATCTCGGCGCCCTGGTGCGTAGCCCAGAACCAGGCCTCGTCATGCGGTTCGGTCAGCAGCGTTTGCTCTATTACGAAGCCCTCCCAGGAAGCCCCGATCTTGGGGTGTTCCAGGAGTGCCTTGTCCGAATCAATACCCAGTAACTGATGGCATAGCCCGCTGTCGCGCACATAGATTTTTGGGGACTTGACCTGGCGCTTTCGGATATTGGCGTGATAAGGCTGTAGTTGCCTGACCATCAACGCGTCAGTCAGCAGATCCAGATAATGCCTCGCGGTGTTTGTCGAAACCCCCATTGCGCGAGCCGGCTCGGCGGCATTCCAAGTCTGTCCATGGTAATGCGCGAGCATGCTCCAGAATCGTCGTAGTGCCGTGGTCGATACTCTCACGCCCCATTGCGGAAAATCCCGCTCCAGCAAGGTCTGGATAAACTGCTTGCGCCAGGCAAGGCTATCGCTGTCGTTTTCCGCTAGAAAAGACATCGGAAACCCGCCCCGCATCCATAGACGCTGTTCAGCGCCGTTGCCCAGTTCCTGTAGCGACAAGCCGCCAACGGGAATGCGCTCTACCCGGCCGGCGAGACTCTCCGAACTTTGACGCAACAAATCGCCAGAGGCGCTTCCCAAAATCAGGAAGCGGGCAGGGTTGTCACTCCGGTCGGCCAGCACCCGGAGCGTGGGGAACAACTCCGGCCGATGCTGGATTTCATCGATAACGACTAGACCCTCGAGGGGTTGCAGCGCGGTCATCGGCTCATCCAGGCGCGCCAGGCTGACCGGGTCTTCCAGATCGAAGTAGTTGATCGAATTCTCATCGACAAGCTGACGGGCCAGCGTCGTCTTCCCGCATTGCCGAGGCCCGGTCAAGATGACGACCCGACTGCGCTCGAGCGCACGCTCAATCGACCCCATAACCTGGCTTCTTTCAATCATGGCGACACTATACCATGAAAATCGTCAGGGCTACTTAGGCTTTTCATGGTGAATTGACCGGTTCTATAACCGGTGACGGGCCGCGTCGACCGCTTCAAGCAGCGCTCGCCCGTATTTCCCGCCCCGAAACACCGCTCGTCCCACGCAGGCTGCCGCCCATCGGCAAGTGCTTGCGCAGCCCCGCGCCCTCCCTAGACTGTTAAATTCCTGTAACCCGGATTCGCGGCCGATTGGCGTCACCGCCCCTGATCCGCCATAATCCGGGCAGGGAGAACACCAAAAGGCAGTCATGCAATGACAGAGCGCGGATTCACATTAATCGAGCTGATGATCACCATCGCCGTCCTGGCGATTATCGTGGCCATCGCCATACCTTCTTACCAGAACTATATTGAGAAGACTCGGCGTTCGGATGCCGTAACCGGATTGACGACAACGGCTCAGCAGTTGGAGCGCTGCTTCACTCGAACTAGCAGCTACAATCACGCCGATTGTCCAAGTGGCACATTTGATTCTTCGGAAGAGTATTACGACATCAAAGTTGAGGCTGATTCCACCTCCTACACGCTAACAGCCACTGCAAAGTCGGGTGGCCCTCAAAGCGGAGACGACTGCAGTCCCTTCACTCTCGACGACGAGGGGAATAAAGGTGACGCTGGTTCTGATACTGATCGGTGCTGGGGTAACTGAAAATGAGCTGCCAACGACCCACAAACAAAGAGCCAGGCTTTACGCTGATCGAGTTGATAGTCGCGATCGCAGTTGCCGCTATCTTGTTAACCATCGCTGTTCCCTCGCTGTCCAATTTAATCCGTAATAATGAGGTAACAGGGCAGACCAACGAGCTCGTGGCGTTGATCAACTTTGCTCGCAGCGAAGCCATTCGAAGAAACAAGAGCATCAACATAGACCTGGTCTCCAGCGCCGATGGTTGGAGCGCTGAAGTGAGAAGCCCGGACAGCACCGAGGACTCAGAAGAATGCACGGTTGGTGTGCTGCGTTGCGCAAGCTACAACGACGTTTTGCTCAGTGGCGCGTCTTCCGTTTCGTTTAACAGTCGTGGTTACCTCCAGCCATTTGGGGCAAAAAACCTTGTGCTTGAACACACGAATTGTAGCGGTGATCGCCAGCGAAGAGAGATCGATATATTGCCCACCGGGCAGCTCTCTACCAGTGATGCATCTTGCTCGGGATAATGAGAGTCCAAATGATGATCAAGAAATTTCACCGTCAAAGCGGTTTGACTCTGATAGAAGCGTTGGTCGCATTGTTGGTTTTATCCATTGGCCTTGTAGGTCTTGGCGCGCTGATGATGACGTCTCTGAAGAACGTTCACTCCGCATCCTACTACTCCGCAGCATCTGCGCTCACCCTGGATTTGGAAGAGCGCCTGTGGCAACGGATTACCCTGGCAGTCGGTGATCCTGCAACAACGGACCTGGATACTGACGGCTGTTTAACAAGTGATGTTGTGGAGGCCGTTGCGAAAGAGTTGGTCGAGGACTGGAACAAGTCCGCTCTTGGTGATGGTGGTTGGACCGATGCCATTAGATTTGCGCCACCTGAACTGGCGGTGCAGGAAGATGAATTCAGTGTAAGTAGTACAGCGGCCGGAACGACTGAGAAGCCACTTGACTACCAGGAGATTGATTTTTCATTTACCTGGACAGAAGCCCGGTTCGAGCTGGACTCCGATAAAGAAACATTTGAAGGAAGGGTCGTGATGGTTTGCCGGCCAACTTACTTGTAGGGCGAGGCTGATGCCAATGATCTCAAGACGCTCAATGCTCCCATCCCCTTGTAAGGGGTTTACGCTAATCGAACTAATGGTTGCGATGGTTTTGTCGTTGTTCCTGCTTGGCGGCGTAATTCTGATGTACGCGTCCACGAAATCGACATACGAAGATGTCGATAGGTTGTCGCGACTACAGGAAAATGTGCGGTTTGCCAGCGACTACCTTGTACGTGATGTTCGAAATGCGGGTTTTCGTGATGAAATGACCCTGACCATTGGTAATGCTGACGAGATCAGTGATCCAATGGCCGTGGTCTCGGATGATGGAACTGAGCTCACAATTCGCTATGCCGGTAGAGGGCATTGCTCGGACCCTTTCTCCGAAACTAGCGATACAAGAAGATATTACGCCGTTGAGAACCGCTATTACGTCGATGCCAATACTGATGAGTTGATGTGCGAAGGCGCATACGTTGACGAAGACGGCACCAGAACCGACGTAGACAGCCAGGCGCTTATAGCCGGCGTTACGGGCTTGAATTTTCGTCTTATAAAAGGCGACGGTGCTGTAGTCGGTGACGACGTTTGCCGGGAACTCGACATAGTTCCTCCTGATGATCGATGCATTGGCGTGATCATAGGGATGACATTTGAGGGTCTTCGAGGTTCTTCCGGTGATCTGGAGGAGCGTTTCGTCGAACTCGTTGCCACATTCAGAAATTCGGCCATGGACAGAATTTTTGCGACCACTGGAAGCTAGTGGGGCGGAATGCCGCATATGGAGAGTAAAAAAATGAATAGACGCGTTGCTTGCAATAATCAATCGGGCGTTGCGCTGATTCTCAGTTTGCTGATCCTTCTTGTGCTGACCGTTATTGGCGTTGCCGCCATGAACGGCACCATCATGCAGGAAAGGATGTCGGGCAATGCTCGCACGCAAGCTGAATCCTTTGAAGCTGCGTCTGAAGGTGTCGGCCGCTCACTTGATCTATTTTATGACAATGCAGATGACATACTTAATGACGACAGTTTCTGGCCGGACACGGACGCTCAACACGACGATTACGATATCCTTTGCGGCTATGCTCACAGCGTAAATACTGACGATGCCCTGACGGACAACCTCGTCTGGCAATATCCCGCAAATGGTGATTTTGCCACAATTGCGACAACTGATGACGGAACGCAACTGAAGCAGCGGATGTACTGTTGCCAGAATTGGGCTGAATCAGACGTTCTCGATGAGGACGGTAACGTGGTGGACACTTGGATTGAAAATCCGTCCAAGCTTTTCGTTCTCAACCAAGGCGAAGCCTTGAGTGGGGATGGGGAAGTAATTTCCACTAGAGAAATTGAAGTGCAGGTTGCTGAAGCAGCTCCTGCCGATCCGACATGCGCTTTCTGTCTGCCGGGCCCTGTGGGCGACTTTAATGAGCCAACGTCGGGCGCTCTCTCAATGGACGGAATGTGCGGTCCTGCTGTTGTAACGCAGAGCCCCACAGATGCTGCAACGCTCAGGGATCCATTGAAAAAGCAAGTCCTCGACAACCTGGAAGGGGGAATCACTCACGGGAATATGCCCCCGCCTTGGGATGATCCGCTTAATCTTGCGCAGTTCATATTCTGGCTGAAGCTTGGCCTGCCGGATCAATCGGAAACTTCTGATGACAGTGGTTACTGGTCAGAGAGCGATGTTGGAAGCCTGCCCGGCAAGCCACAATTTGGGTCGGAGGGCAATCCGGCAATCACCTACGTAGATGGCGACCTAACCGTCTCCGGTAATACGAAAGAGGGCGGGCACGGCATCTTAATCGTGCGTGGCACTTTGGAATGGAAAGGTACACCTGATTTCAAAGGTCTGCTTGTATCCCTTGGTGGCGGGTTCGATGTTGGTGGTGGTGGATCTGGTGGCGCACCCGAGGGTAGCGTAGTCGCAACCAACTTAGCTCCTGATTCAGCATCGAGCGAGGCTGTTGCCGCCGATTTGCTGGATCGTGAAACACTTATATATCCAGTGGCAAAGGAGTCCGATCCGTCAGCAGAGTTTGATGACATGGTGAAGATGTATCGCACTGACGACTTCGGCGGAGGGCAAGAAGTAAGGCGCGCAGAACCCAACGATCAAATGGCCGGGTCGTCCATATCCGAAAAGTATGTTCCTGAGAGGCCTGTTTTGCGTGCTGACGACGGAACCGAGTTGATTCACTATTATGACGCCGTGGCCGACAAGCACCGATTTTTTTATTACTCAAGCGGTGACGAAGTAGATCTGACTCTTTCTGCGATTGGCGATGACTTTATATTCTCTGACGCGAGTGGGCCCGTGATGCAACTGTCATCAACCGAAGATCTGCCGCGGGATCGCTTTGGTAGGCTGATTCCGGACTTTGTGCTGACCGATAATTGGCCGCCGGATTCCTACGGCTTTGATCCCAATAAATGGCTGTGGGAGCCGGGGTCGGACTTTCCTTTCAATCTCGAGGCTACTGACCTCAGCTGGAATGGTGGTGGCAATCAATCCTTTGTATATGATTGCCGCAGACTGTTGAAAATGAGGCATGAGTTAATGTGCGCAAGTAAGAAGCAAAGTAGCCTCCCGGCGGATTCAAACGATGACTATTACGAGAACCCTAGTCACTTTGATGATGATTACTGCAATCATCCTGAGGAGAATATCGAGTACAACGCGGATATAGAAGATTTGGATGGTGATTTCGGGAATCAGTTTGCTTGGCACATGTGGGTTCCCAAGTGTGATTGCATGGGCATTAACAGCGAGACGGATATGGTGATTGGCGGCTGGCGTGAGAACCTGGGTTGGCGAGATACTGGTTCAGACTTTGAAGGTTGTGCTGCGCTCCCCTCTCCCAGCTCCTGATTCGGTAACCATGGCACTACTTGCTTGCTGTGTCGTCATCCAAGCTTAACCGGCTGCGCATCGCGCGCAGCCGGTTTTGTGATTCGGCTTCGGGACTGCTGGTTTTTCTGCTCGCGAGCGTGCTTCTTGCGCTTTGTTTGAGCCTGATCGAGATCCACACCTTTGCGGACTTCTGGCCGGCGTTCGGGCTGAACGCTGTGTTCATCGTCTGGGTGGGTGTTGTGGTGGTTGCGCTGCATTGTTTCTTGGTCAGCCACCTGTCTGAACGCGTTGCTCTCACCGAAGCGACCGTTTTCTTCTTGGTTGTACTGTTCGTCGTTGCAATTACTTCTGCCGTTGTCATTGGGGCCGAGCCCTGGCTCTCGTCCTTGATGCTGGTGGCGCATGACAACCCCTTCTTCTTCCTGGTGCGCAACATGCTGTTCGCCCTGGTCGGCGGCTTTGCCGTATCGCGCTACCTGGCGCTCCAGGATCGTTGGCAAAAACAGGTCGTGGCGGAATCGCGGGCCCGCCTGGACGCGCTGCAGGCCAGCATCCGGCCGCATTTCCTGTTCAATTCGCTCAACACTATTGCCAGTCTGGTCCACGACAAGCCCGACCAGGCCGAGCAGGCGACGCTCGATTTATCGGATTTGCTGAGGACCGGCCTGCGCTCGGGGGCGACACAGTCGCTGGCCGACGAGCTCGAACTGGTGCGCGGTTACCTCCGCCTGGAGGCCTTGCGCCTGGGTGAGCGCCTGAACGTGGACTGGGATCTGGCCGATGACTTGCCGTTGGACCATGAACTACCGGCCTTGCTGATCCAGCCGCTGGTCGAGAACGCCATCGTGCACGGTATCTCGCGCCTGCCCGGCGGGGGCACGCTTTCGATACGCGGCGAGCTGTCAAGCAGGAAGCGGCTGCGATTCGTTATCGAAAACCCGGTGCCCGCCGAGGAATCGGCGTCCGCGCCGGGTAATCGAACGGCCCTGGAGAACATCCGCCAGCGCCTCGAATTGGCCTGGGAAGAGGGCGCCCACCTGCGAACGCGCCGGGACGGCAATACCTTCTGCGTGGAACTCGTGTTGCCGTTGGATTAGGTGGAGCTTGGTGTCGCGGGGTCCCGGATAACAACTTCGGTGTTTCCGGGACGACAGTCTTGTCTAGTTGTCCTGCCCGCGCTTCGAGGCTTTGGTCTCCTGATGTTGCCGATAGTCTGCTTTGGCATCCACGTCGGAAGGCACCAATCCTGAGATTGCGTCGTCCCGGGGCCCTGCTTCGATATCCTCCTCGGCCGTTTCTGATTCGACTTCCTGTTCCGGATGCATCTCCAGCGCCGCCGGGGAGGTGGCGAACTGCGGTACCCAGCCGCTCTGGTCGTCCAGAGGCACGGGCGGGCGTACCCACATGCGCCAGCGGGCGAATCCGGCCGGGACCAGCGCGGCGACGCCTATGAAGGCGAGCAGAACCGGTGGGCCGAGCCACTGCATCAAGAACCCCGCCGAGAGCGGGCCGATGATGGCACCGCTGCCATAGAGCAACTGCAGGCTCGAGGTGGCCTCGAGCATGTGTTCGGTCCCGATATGGTCATTGGTATGCGCGGCCGACAGCGAGTACATGCTGAAGCCCGTCGCCCCGTAGAGGAATCCGGCGAGCAGGATCAGACGCGCGTCCCAGTTGATCAGCCACAGTGCACCCAGCGCGGCAAAGCCGGTCATCAGGCAGACCCAGGCCAGCACCTTCCGCCGGTCGAGACGGTCGGAGAGGCTGCCTATGGGCCACATCACGAGCGCCCCGCCGAAGATGCTCAGGGCCATGAAACCTGAGATGCCCGCCGGATCCAGGCCGATGCCCGCGGCCATGACCGGCGCGAGACCCCAGAAGGCCCCGGTGCCGACGCCCGAAAACAGGGCGCCGACCACGCCCAGCGGCGAGGCCTCGTAAAGCCTGCGAAGCCCGAGCCGGTGCGCCTCGACCAGCGGCGGTTCCTGGACCCGGGTGAAAGCCACCGGCACCAGGCCGACCGACATCAGAACCGAACCCAGGGCAAACAGCTGCAGCGTGTTGACGTCGCCGGTCTGTAGCAGCAGCTGGCCGATGCCCAGGCCGACAAACGTCGTGGTCATGTAGGCCGAAAAGATATGTCCGCGCTGCTCGTTGGTCGTCTGCTCGTTGAGCCAGCTCTCGATGATGATGTAGATGCCGACGATGCAAACGCCGGCCGCCGCCCGAGCGATGAACCAGATCAGCGGATCCGGGTACAGGCCGTGCAGCAAAACGGTCACCGAGCAGATCGACGCCAGGGCAGCGAAGGTGCGCACGTAGCCGGCGCCGCGAATCAGGCGCGGGACGATGAAGGTGCCGGCGACGAAGCCGCTGAAATAGCCGGCCATGATCATCCCGAGGACGGAAGTGGAGAAGCCCTCGATGCCGCCGCGAACGCCCAGCAGGGTGCCGATCAGGCCGTTGCCGGCCAGCATCAGGCCGATGCCGAACAGCAGTGTGAAGATGGCGATGATACTGCGCATGCCGCAAGATCTCCGGTTTCGCCGCCGATTATGTCAGACAGAACGCGCTCTGACAGGGCGCCCGCGCAGTAGTTCTCAGCGGCTTCCTAAAGGAAGTAGGCCTGCAGGTCGTTCAGGAACTGGTGGCCGCGTTGCGTGCGCCGAACGACAGCCGAGCGATCGACGTTGGGACCGGGATCGGCGTTTCGACGTCCGGCGCCGGAGATTTCGACCAGGCCCAATTCAACGGCCCGCCCCATTGCACCCTCAACCGCGCCGGCATCGAGCCCGGTGCGATCCTCGAACTCGGCCATCGTCACGGGCTCGTCCAGGCGGAAGCGATTGAGGAAGTACTCGAAAGCCAGCTCTGATTCGGCGATCGATTTCTCTTCGGCAATGAAACTGCCGTCTTCCAATGCCTTGAGGTAGGGCCTCGGATGCGACTTGCGGCGTGTACGCAGGATGCGGTCTTCGGCCGGCAGGGTGATCTTGCCGTGGGCGCCCGCGCCGATGCCCAGGTAGTCGCCAAAGCGCCAGTAGTTGAGGTTGTGGATGCTCTCCTGGCCCGGCTCGGCCCAGGCCGAGATTTCGTAGGCATGAAGCCCGGCGCCTTCCAGCCGTTCCCCGCAGGTCTCCTGGATGGCGATGACCGTGTCTTCGTCCGGCAGTGAGGGCGGGTGCTTGGCAAAGACCGTGTTGGGCTCGAGGGTGAGCTGGTAGTGCGATAGGTGGCGCGGGCCGAAGCCCAGCGCACGCTCGACATCGTTCAAGGCGCCTTCAACGCTTTGCCCCGGCAGGGCCCACATCAGGTCGAGGTTGAAGCGCTCGAAACCGGCGGACTTGACGGCTTCGATGGCGTGCTCGGCCTCCGCACTGGAATGGATCCGGCCCAGGGTCTTCAGCTGGGTGTCATTAAAGCTCTGGATGCCGAGGCTGATGCGGTTGATGCCGGCGGCTCGGTAGGCCTCGAAACGGTCGTGCTCGACCGTGCCGGGGTTGGCTTCCATCGTGATCTCGGCCCCGGGCGCCAGCTGGAGCCGGGCGCGCACGCCGGCCAGCAGCCGGTCAATCGCTGCGGCCGAAAACAGGCTGGGCGTGCCGCCGCCGAGAAACACGCTGACCACCGGCCGTCCCCACACCCGCGGCAGGTCGACTTCCAGGTCGGCCAGCAGCGCATCCACGTAACGATCCTCCGGCAATTCGCCGTCGAGCGCATGCGAGTTGAAGTCGCAATACGGGCACTTGGCCACGCACCAGGGTAGGTGGATGTACAAAGATAGGGGTGGCGTGGAGAGCATCTGCTCAGGCCGGCTTTAAAGCCGCTTTTTCCAGTAGGCGGGGATGCGATGCAGATGCATGACTGCAATAACCAGAATGCCTCCGTTATTCTCAGTGTATAGGATTCCGTAAGGAAATCGCCGAACCAACGAGCGCCGAATCTCCCCTTCCAGAATGGTCCACGCCTTTGGGTGGGCTACGGCACGCTGGATTGCAGAGTACGCTTCAATTGCAAAGTCTTGCCCCAAGCCCGGCTCGATATCCTCGTAGTATTGAACGGCTTCGGACAGCTCAGTCTCTGCGTCCGGATGAAACCGAAAGCTCACTTCTCAAGCCTTTCCCGTACCCTATTGAATACTTCTTCGCCTGGAATGGAACTGACGGCACCGGAGCGAATGTCGTCCAAGCGCTCACGCGCAATATCCGCCCACTTTGTGTCGACCTCCGATTCCGGAGGATTCATGCTGCGCAATAGTGAATCAATAACCCTCGCCCGCTCTTCAACCGGCAGGGATTCTGCTTCGCTAATCAAATCCTTGATTCTCATCTCATTACCCAGCGTTCCAAGGGGTGTTGTGTACTAATATTCTACATTTAGGGTCATTCGAACATTCGAATTTGTTTGCAAATTGATGCTTGGGATTTGGTGCTTTTTCAGTTCTACCTCAACCGATCCATCAAATTGGCCAGCGCTGCGCCGCGATGGCTGGTTCGGGCCTTTTCTTCCATCGGCAGTTCGGCGGCGGTTGCGCCGATTTCGCGGTCGTGGAACAGCGGGTCGTAGCCGAAGCCGCCCTCGCCGCGCGGGGCTTCCAGGATATGGCCGTGCCAGCTGCCCTCGGCAATGATCGGCACCGGGTCGGACTCGTGGCGCAGCAATACCAGGCAGCAGTGGAAGTGCGCGGTGCGGCGCTCCATCGGCAGGTCGGCGAGCTCGCGCAGCAGCTTTTCATTGTTGTCGGCATCATCGGCATTGGCGCCGGCAAAACGTGCCGAATGAATGCCGGGGCGGCCGTCGAGCGCGTCGACCACGAGGCCGGAGTCGTCGCCCAGCGCCGGCAGGCCGGAGACCCGTGCGGCTTCGCGCGCCTTCAGCAGCGCGTTCTCGACGAAGGTGCTGCCCGTTTCCTCGACCGCGTCGACGTTGAATTCCGCCTGCGAAAGCACTTCGATATGCAGCGGCTCGAGCATGTGGGCCAGCTCCCTGAGCTTGCCCTTGTTGCCGCTGGCCAGGACCAGCTTGCCGCCCTCAAGCGCCATTGAGCGCGGATTCCTGGGCGGCGATGAGTTCGCCAACGCCCTTGTCGGCCAGAGACAGCATGGCGTCGAGTTCGTCGCGGCGGAAGGCGTGACCCTCGGCCGTACCCTGGATTTCGATAAAGCCGCCACCGTCGTTCATGACCACGTTGAGGTCGGTGTCGGCGGTGGAATCTTCCTTGTAGTCGAGATCGAGTACGGCGTCGGACCCGAGCATGCCCACCGACACCGCCGCAACCCGGCCGTGGATGGGGTTGCGCTTGACCTTGCCGCTGTCGAACAGGGCATCCATGGCGTCGACCAGGGCGACATAGGCGCCGGTGATCGAAGCGGTCCGGGTGCCGCCGTCGGCCTGCAGCACGTCGCAATCGAGCGTGACGGTACGCTCGCCCAGGGCTTCGAGGTCGATGACCGCGCGCAGGCTACGGCCGATCAGGCGCTGGATTTCGAGCGTGCGTCCGCCCTGCTTGCCGCGCGTGGCCTCGCGCATGTTGCGCGTGCCGGTCGCCCGCGGCAGCATGCCGTATTCGGCGGTCACCCAGCCCCGGCCCTTGCCCCTGAGCCATGGCGGCACACGGTCTTCGACGCTGGCGTTGCAAAGCACCTTGGTGTCGCCGCAGGCGATCAGCACCGAGCCTTCGGCGTGAAGCGTGAAGTGGCGTTCGATCGAGACGGCACGAAGCTCGTCGTTCTGGCGTCCGGAAGGTCGGGTCAAAACGGGGAAATCCTTTCTCTGGGAGGTCGGAGAAGGGTACCATGTCGGCTTGTTTTGAAAGCGATTGCGCGGCCGATTCCATGGCAATGATCAAGAGCATGACCGCCTACGCCCGGCGCTCCGGGAGCCTTGAAGTGGGGCAGGTTACCTGGGAGCTGCGCTCGGTCAACCAGCGTTTTCTCGACCTGAGCCTGCGCCTGCCCGAGGATTTTCGCCCCCTGGAACCGGGCGTGAGAGGTCGGCTCAAGGATCGCCTGGGCCGCGGCAAGGTCGAAGTCTCGCTCAAGTTCCAGCCCGACCCGGCCGCGGCGGCCGCCGATATGCGCATCAATATCGACGTCGCCCGCAACCTGCTACGAGCCCACGACGAGATCGCCGACCTGGCCGGCGGCAGCGCCGAACCCGACCTGGTTCACCTGCTGTCCTGGCCGGGCTTGGTCGAGCAGGTCGACAGCGACCTGGAATCGGCCTTCGAGCCGGCGCTGGAGCTCCTCGATGAAGCCATCGAGGACCTGATCGCCGCGCGTGAGCAGGAAGGCCGCGCCATTGCCGAAATGCTCGAGCAGCGCCTGGCCGGTATCGAGGCGCAGGCCCGCAATGTGCGCGAACGTCTGCCCGAGATTCGGCAGGCGCTCGATGCACGCTTTCGAGAACGGCTGGAGACCCTGGCGGTCGAGGCCGAGCCCGGCCGTATCGAGCAGGAAGTGGCGATCCAGCTGCAAAAGCTCGATGTCGACGAGGAGCTCGATCGGCTCGAAACCCACGTGACCGAGATCCGGCGGGTGATGCAGCTGGACGAGCCGGTCGGCCGGCGGCTGGATTTCCTGATGCAGGAGCTCAACCGCGAGGCCAACACCCTCGGCTCCAAGGCGACGCTGGCCGAGGTCGGACAGGCCGCGGTCGAGCTCAAGGTGCTGGTCGAGCAGATGCGCGAGCAGGTGCAGAATGTCGAGTAAAGGCGACCTGTTCCTGATCGCCGCGCCCAGCGGCGCCGGCAAGACCAGCCTGATGCGCGCGCTGCTGGCGGATTGCCCGGGGCTGGCCCTTTCGGTGTCCGATACCACGCGCTCGGCCCGCTCCGGCGAGATTGACGGTGAGCAGTATCACTTTGTCTCGGTGGAGGAATTCCAGAGCGGTATCGAAAACGGCGACTACATCGAATACGCCGAAGTCTACGGCAACTATTACGGCACCCGCCGCGACCGGGTCGAGGCGCTGTGGGATTCCGGGCGCGACGTGCTGCTGGAAATCGACGTGCAGGGCGCCGAGCAGATCCTGCGTTCGCATCCGGATGTGTGCACCATTTTCATCCTGCCGCCGTCGATGGCGGTGCTGGCCGAGCGCCTGCGCGCGCGCGGCTCCGATACGCCCGAAGTCATCGAGCGCCGCCTGGGCGAGGCCCGGCGCGAGATCGCCGCCTGCGGTGATTTCCGCTGGATGGTGATCAACGATGATTTCGACCGGGCCCTGGCCGACCTGCAGGCTATCGTGCGCACCTGGCCGTTGCGGCGCCAGCGCCAGCAAGGTCTGGTGGATCGCCTATTGGACGAATCGGCAACCGGCGGTACAATAACCGATTGATTTTCTGTTGGGGTCGCCAGGCTGGACGACGTCCGGTGCGGCCCCGGCTAACACCGGAGTAGCAAAGAGTCATGGCACGAGTAACCGTAGAAGACTGTATCGAGGCGGTACCGAATCGTTTCGAACTGGTCATGTCCGCCGCCCAGCGCGCCCGCATGATCGCCAACGGCGCCGACCCGCTGGTCGAAGAGGAATCCGACAAGCCCACGGTCATCGCCCTGCGCGAGATCGCCGAGGGTGTCGTTACCGACGAGAATATCGCCCAGCTGCAGGCCGAGCTGGATGCCCGCCTGGCCGCCATGCAGGCCGAAGTCCCGGCGCCGCCCGAAGACGACCTGGACTGATCGGGCGAGCCGTCGAATGCTCATGAGGTTCCTGTAGCCGACCGGAGACACGCCATGCTGCCTGCCCCGGTCCGCCAGCTCAGGGACCTGCTCAACACCTACCTCGAACCGGAGCACGTGGCCGTCGTGCTGCGTGCCTATGAAGCCGGCGCCCAGGCTCACGAGGGCCAGAAGCGCAAGTCGGGCGAAGACTACATCATGCACCCGGTGGCGGTGGCGCACATCCTCGCCGGAATGCGCATGGACCACCAGACCATCGCCGCGGCGATCCTGCACGACACCATCGAAGATACCGAGGTCGAGCACGACGACCTCGCCGAGCAGTTCGACGAGCAGATCGCCAAGCTGGTCGACGGAGTCACCAAGCTCGACAAGATGAAGTTCCGCACCCGCCAGGAGGCGGATGCCGAGAGTTTCCGCAAGCTCCTGCTGGCGATGAGTCGCGACCTGCGGGTGATCTTCATCAAGCTGGCCGACCGCCTGCACAACATGCGCACCATCGGGCACATGACGGCGCCCTCGCAGCGGCGCATCTCGGCCGAAACCCTCGACATCTACGCGCCCATCGCCGCGCGCCTGGGCATGAACGAACTGCGCGAGGAACTCGAGGATCTCGGATTTCGGCACCGCCATCCCAACCGATACCGGGTGCTGAGCGCGCGCGTGAAGCAGGGCGCGGGCAATCGCGCCGAGATCATCGACTCGGTGAGCGAAACGCTCAAGAGAAAACTCAGCGAGGCCGGCATTCCGGCCCGGGTCGAGGGGCGCACCAAGACGATCTACAGCATCTACTGCAAGATGCGCGACAAGTCGCTGAGTTTCGAGCAGGTGATGGATTTGTACGCGTTCCGCATCGTCACGCAGTCGGAGCCGCATTGCTACCAGGCCCTGGGCGTGGTCCATTCGCAATACAAACCGAAACCCGGCAGTTTCAAGGACTACATTGCCCTGCCCAAGCCCAACGGCTATCAGTCGCTGCATACGGTGGTCAATACCCGCTTTGATGTGCCGATTGAAATCCAGATCCGCACAGAGGAGATGGACCTGGTGGCCGAAAAGGGCGCGGCGGCCCACTGGCTCTACAAGGCCACGCCCGACGGTCAGACGGCGGTGCGCGCGCGCGAGTGGCTGCTCAAGCTGGTCGAGACGCAGTCGCGCGCGACCGACTCTGTGGAATTTCTGGACGCGGCCAAGTCGGAGCTGTTTCCCGACGAAGTGTTCGTGTTCACGCCCCGCGGCAAGATCATCGACCTCAAGGCCGACGCCACCGCGCTCGACTTTGCCTACGCCATTCACACCGATGTGGGCAACCAGGCCGTGGGTGCGCGCATCGAGCGCGAGCCGGTGCCGCTCAATTCCCGGTTGGAGTCGGGCCAGACCGTCGAGATCATTACCCAGAAGGGCGCCACCCCCCAGCCGGAGTGGCTGGAGTTCGTCGCCACTTCCAAGGCGCGCTCGAGTATTCGCGCACATCTGAAGAACCTCGAGCAGGCCGACTCGGTGGCGATCGGCCATCGCCTGCTCGATCAGGCCCTGGCCCGCCGCGGCTTCTCTCTGGAGAAGATTTCCGAGCGCCGGCTGGACCGCTATCTCAAGAAGCTCAAACTGGAGCGCCTCGAGGATCTGCTCATCCGCATCGCCCGCGGCGACATGCTCGCACGCGTGGTCGCGCACAAACTGCTGCCGCTGACCCAGCGCCGCACCAGCGAAGAGCAAGATTCCGAGGCGCTGACCATCGGCGGCACCGAGGGCAGCGCGATCGAATACGCCAATTGCTGCCATCCGGTCCCCGGCGATCCGATCATGGGTTATCTATCTCCCGGCAAGGGCCTGGTCATTCACCGGCAGCGCTGTCCCAACGTGCCGGAACTGCGCAAGGACCACGCCGACCGCTGCCTGGAAGTCGGCTGGGCGCCGGTGATGCACGGCTACTTCTCGGTGCGCTTGAAGATCGTCACCATCAACGGCCCCGGTGTACTCGCTTCGGTCTCGGCCACGCTCAGCCAAGTCGGCGCCAACATCGAACGCGTCGAGCAACCCACCACCACGCGCGAGACCGCCATCCTGCAGTTCACCCTCGCCGTCTCCGGCCGCGATCAACTCGCCCGTGTCATGCGGCGCCTGCGGCGGAATCGGCACGTTCTGAGGGTTGGCAGAGAGTAAGGTTGGCTAGTTTTCTGGTTGGCTTGTTGGCTGGTTTTTGAGTCGAGCGAGCCAACCAGCCAACGAGCGAACAAGCGAACAGTCAAACAACGCTATCGGAGGCTCAACCATGTCAAAACAGCCAATAGAAACGTCCGCTGCCCCTTCCGCCATCGGCCCATACTCGCAAGCCGTAAGGGCCGGCAATACCGTCTATCTCTCCGGCCAGATTCCGCTCGACCCGGCTACCGGTGAGGTCATCGAGGGGGACTTCACGGCGCTGACCAACCGCGTGTTCGACAACCTGGCCGCGGTGGTCGAGGCCGCGGGCGGGAAGATGGACGATATCGTCAAGCTCAACGTCTTCCTCACCGACTTGTCGCATTTCGCCACGGTCAACGAGCTGATGGCCGAGCGTTTCGGCGAGCCTTATCCGGCGCGCGCGGCCGTGCAGGTTGCCGCCCTCCCGAAGGGCGTGCCGGTGGAGATGGATGCGATCATGGTGCTCGGGGAAGGCTGAGCGCCGCCTCCCGGGATATCCAGTCGCGTGACGGACGGAGGCTTGCGGCCGGTTGGCGAGCTCGACGGCGTCGGGCCGCAGGTGGCCTCGCGCCTGAAGGCGTTGGGTATCACCCGCGAGCTGGACTTGCTGTTCCACCGCCCGCTGCGCTACGAGGATCGCACGCGCATCGTTCCGATGAACCGCGTGCGGCCCGAAACCCGCGCCCAGGTGGAAGGGCGGGTCATGCACCAGGAAGTTGTGCAGCGGCGACGGCGCATGCTGTTGGTGACCCTGGCCGACGACAGCGGCCAGATCACGCTGCGCTTCTTCCGTTTCTATCCCTCGCAGCGGCGCATGTTTCGCGAAGGCAACTGGGTGCGCTGCTTTGGTGACGTGCGCTTCGGGCCGCAGGGTTTCGAGATGGCACACCCGCAGTGCCAGGTGCTGAATGCGGGCAAATCGCCGCCGCTGCCGAAGCACCTCACAGCCATCTACCCGGTTACCCAGGGCCTGGCGCAGGCCACGCTGGCGAAGGTGATCGACGGCGCGGTCGAGCGCTTGCTTGCCGGTCGTATCGAGCTGCGGGATCCGTTGTCCGATGGCGAGAACCTGCCGCTGGTCGAATCACTCGCCGTGATCCACCGGCCGGGCCCCGGCGAGGATCTTGCGGCACTGGTCGACGGTCATCATCCAGCCGTGCAGCGCCTGGCCATCGAGGAGTTGCTTGCACACCACCTGGCATTGACCCGGCTCAACCAGGCACGCGAGCGACAGCGGGCACATCCGCTCGAGCCGGATGAGGGCCTGCAGGAACGACTGCTCGAAGTCGTCGGTTTCGACCCGACCGGTGCCCAGGCCCGGGTCACCGGCGAGATCATGGCCGACCTGGCCGGCAAGCGGCCGATGCGCCGGCTGCTCCAGGGCGACGTGGGCTCGGGCAAAACCCTGGTGGCCGCCTTCGCGCTGCTGGCCGCGGCAGCCAGCAGCCGGCAGGCGGCCATCGTGGCGCCGACCGAAATCCTGGCCGAGCAGCACTACCGCACCCTGTCGCAATGGCTCGAACCGCTGGGTATCGAACCGGTCTGGCTGGCCGGCAAGGTCAAGGGCAAGGCCAGGCGCGAGGCGCTCGAGCGCCTCGCTGGAGAGGCCAGCATTGCCATCGGCACGCATGCCCTGTTCCAGGAAGGGGTCGAGTTCCGGGACCTGGCGCTGATCGTGGTCGATGAGCAGCACCGCTTCGGCGTGCACCAGCGCCTGGCGCTGGCGGCCAAGGGCAGCGAGGGCGCCCGCTCGCCGCACCAGCTGGTCATGACCGCCACGCCCATTCCACGCACCCTGGCCATGACCGCCTACGCCGGATTGGATATTTCGGTCATCGACGAACTGCCGCCCGGCCGCAAGCCGGTGACCACCGTTGTTCTCAGCCAGGGAAGGCGCGAGGAAATCGTCGAGCGGCTCAGGCGTGCACTGGGTGAGGGAAAGCAGGCTTACTGGGTCTGCCCGCTGATCGAGGAGTCCGAAGTGCTCGAGGCCCAGGCGGCCGAGTCGACCGCTGAAGAACTCTCTCGCGCGCTGCCGGAATTCAGCGTCGGCCTGGTTCACGGGCGCTTGAAGCCGGCCGAAAAGCAGGCGGTCATGGATGATTTTTCAGCCGGCCGGACCGCCCTGCTGGTGGCCACCACGGTGATCGAGGTCGGCGTCGACGTGCCCAATGCCAGCCTGATGATGATTGAAAACGCCGAGCGCCTGGGCCTGTCGCAATTACACCAGCTTCGGGGCCGGGTCGGCCGCGGCAGCGAGCAGGCCGCCTGCGTGCTGATCTACAGGCCGCCGCTGGGCGAGACGGCGCAGAAGCGCCTGGAAGTCATGCGCGAGACCACCGACGGCTTCGTCATCGCCGAGAAGGACCTGGAACTGCGCGGGCCGGGCGAAGTGCTGGGTACGCGCCAGACCGGGATGCTGCGCTTCCGCGTCGCCGACCTGGCGCGCGACGCCGACCTGCTCGAGCCGGTCAAGTCCATGGCCGGGGCTCTCGACACTGCAGGTGCCGATTGCATTATCGAGCGTTGGCTGGGTGATGCCGAGCAGTTCGTCGACGTGTGATTTCCGAGGTCCGTAGTCCGTATTCAGTAGTCCGTAGTCCGTAGTCTGTAGTCCGTCCCCCGAAGTCCGTAGTCAGTGGTCCGTTGTCGGGTTCAGTAGGCAGCTAGCCTGTGGCAGACCACAGACCACAGACCACAGACCACAGACCACAGTCTTCAATCCACTTCGGCCAGCCGCACCACGAACTCGGTCAGGAACCAGACCGTAGTGGCCTCGAAACCCGAGTCGCTCAGGCCATAGACCCAGATCTGGCCGTCTTCGTTGGTTGTGACGGTGAAATCCTGCCCGGCGGTGGACACGCGCTTGAGGTGCCAGGGCGCATCCATTCCGCTGCAGAATTCGTCGCCGGCGCCGCTGGTCATGTCGCCGACACTGAGCGCATCGGTGCCGGGATTGGCCTGCTGGCCCAGGTCGAGGGTGGCGCGGCGGTAATCGTCGACGACCTCATGGTCGGGTGCTTCACTGGCCGCACCCAGCCGCATATAGACCGACTCACCGGGTGGACCGCCGACGCCGACGCAACCCGCGGGCACGTTGGTGGCGAACTGCATGCCCAGCTCGACGTGGTATTCGGTATCGGGCTGGAGGCCGCCGAGGCGGCGGTAGAGCAGCATCATCAGGTCGTCGGAATGATTGTTGCCGCGGATCATCACGCCGCCGCGCTCGTCCCAGGGTTCGGGTAGCGTGCGGAAACCGGATTCGAGTTCGTAGAAGTCGCTCTCGCCGTCGGGATAGTCGAAGAACTGCGCCTGGAAACCGCCCGAGTTCCTCGCCGGCGTGAAGCTCAGCTCGCGATCCCAGTAAGGTGTGCTGCAGTGCTGGCCGTCGATCCGGGTCACGCGCTGGAGGGGCATCTCGCCGCTTTCGTAAGCGTCGGTCACCGGCATCCATTCCAGCGTTGCCTCGTTGCAGCCTGTGCGGCGGAAGACGACCTCGCCCCAAGTGGCTCCGCTGATTTCATCGGGATCGAAGTCGGGCGGGAATCGGGTTCCGGAATATTCGAGCAGCTCGGCGCGCAGCGTGTCGCCCTGGATTTCGCCGCTGCCGAACAGCCAGAGCGGGTTGCCTTCCTCATCGAAGGTGTACCAGGCAACCACGGCCTCGCTGAGATTGAGTACTTCGATCTGCAGGCCGTGACCGGCCTGGTCCGGGTTGTACCAGTTGCCGCTGGCGTCGGCGTCGATCAAGGTTGCCGAAAGCGTGTGCGGCAGCCAGACGAGCGTGATTGCCAGCAATGCCAAAGCCTTGCGTATCATCTCAACCTCCGCTCTTTTTTACCCATTCGTTCTGCCCCAAAGCGTAACGAGGGTGGTGGTCGGGATCAATGCCCATGGCGGGCTTGTCGGCTCAGCGCCGGAGCTTGTGATGCGGCGTACTGAACCACATCACGATGCTGACCACCAGCCCGGCGAGCGCGAGCCAGAACAGCTTGCGCCAGACCGTGCTCATCGATCCGAGGATTTCCATGTCGGCAACGTAGATGGTCTCGCAAGCGCCGTCGCCGGTGTCCGTGCGCGTGGTGGAGGTCTTGCGGAACGGGCCGCCGGGTTCGCCATATTCGGCCAGCCAGCCTTCGACGCGGATCTGGTCGCCCACGTCGAGTTCGTCGACGACTTCGCGTACCCGCGGGTCGTCGGTGATGAGATGATTGTTCGAGAGTTTGTGCTTGTCGAAGCTGCGCCAGGCCGACTCGTCGCGCGTGGCGAAGGTGCAGGTAAACTCGCCGTTCCAGAAATCAAAGGCGTTGAGGTCCACGTCGGTCGCGTTGCCGCCCCAGATCACGCACACGTCGGCGATGTTGATGAAGTCGTTCCAGCGCTTGTGCAGGCCGTAGTCCCGGGAAAAGCGCTTGTAGGAAACCACCAGGCCCGTCAGCTCGTAGCGGTACTGGGGCCGCACGACGTAGTCGACCTCGTTGGCGCGAGTGGTGAATTCGGGTTCGTCGACCGGCGTCTGGCGCGGCTCGTCGGCCACGGCCGGATGAATCCACATGTCCGGATCGAAGTCGTCGCGGTGGCCCCAGGCAACCGCCAGCAGGATCGCGCTGCCGAAAAACAGCCAGGAGACGAGTCGTCGGCGGGTCAGCAAGCAAATGATTCCATGCCGAAAAATCCGAGCGTCATTATCCATACAGCCAAGGCGCTATGGAAGAGTAGCCGGGCGTCACGCAAGGTTGATGAAGCGACATGAGCAATATGCGATACTACGCAGCTCCGTACGGTGCGGTACTGCCGCTGCGCGCACCATCAACGTTTCCCAAGGAGAGCTCCCGGTGACTGAACGCAAACTCACCCTGACTGATCACGAATCCGGAAAGACCCTCGAACTGCCGACTGTCGCCGGTACCGAGGGCGACCCCACCCTCGACATCAGCAGGCTGCATCCAGAGCTGGGTTACTTCACCTACGATCCGGGCTATGGATCGACCGCCAGTTGCAAGAGCGATATTACCTACATCGACGGCAACGCCGGCATCCTGCGCTATCGCGGCTATCCCATCGAGCAGCTCGCCGAGAACTCCAGTTTTCTGGAAGTCGCCTACCTGCTGCTTTACGGCGAGTTGCCCGCCAGCGACGAGTTCGCGACCTTCGAGCGCGACATCACCTACCACACGATGGTCCACGCGAAGGTCAACAACTTCATCTCGGGCTTTCATTACAACGCGCACCCGATGGCCATTCTCTCCGGCGTGGTCGGTTCGATGGCGGCTTTCTACCACGACAAGCTCGACGTCAACGATCCCGAGCAGCGCGACCTGGCGGCCAAGCGCCTGATCGCCAAGATGCCGACGATCGCCGCGGCCGCCTACCGTCACTACATGGGCTGGCCGAGCGCCTATCCGCGCAACTCGCTCGACTACTCCGAGCGTTTCCTGGACATGATGTTCTCGGTTCCGGCCGAAGACTACGAGGTCAATCCGGTCGCCGCCAAGGCGCTGGATCTGCTGTTCATCCTGCATGCCGATCACGAGCAGAATGCCTCGACCTCGACCGTGCGCCTGGTCGGTTCGACCGGCGCCAACCCCTATGCCTGCACTGCCGCCGGTATCGCCGCGCTGTGGGGTCCGGCCCACGGCGGCGCCAACGAGGCCGTGTTGAACATGCTCAACGAGATCGGCAGCGTCGACCAGGTCGCCAAGTACGTCGAGAAGGCCAAGGACAAGAACGACCCGTTCCGCCTGATGGGCTTCGGCCACCGCGTCTACAAGAATTTCGATCCGCGCGCGACCATCATCCGCAAGGCCTGTCACGAGGTGCTCGACGACCTGGGCCAGGCCGATCCGCTACTCGACCTGGCCATGGAGCTGGAGCAGATCGCGCTCGAAGACGACTACTTCGTCGAGCGCAAGCTCTACCCGAACGTCGATTTCTACTCGGGCATCATCTACAAGGCGCTGGGTATTCCCACCAGCATGTTCACCGCCATGTTCGCCATCGGCCGCACCGTCGGCTGGGTCAGCCAGTGGCTCGAACAGTCCGCTACCCCGCACCGCATTGGCCGCCCGCGCCAGGTCTACACCGGCGCCGGTGAGCGCGACTACGTGGATATCGACAAGCGGTAGTGTGGAGGATAGGTAGCTGACAGGCTTGAGTTATTAACGTCTCACGCAGAGCCGCAGAGTACGCAGAGAAAAGACAGAGAAAAACAAAAAGCGATTAACCGCAAAGACGCAAAGACCGCAAAGAAGTCCAAAGAGGACCTTGAAAGGCACTGAATCTCTACGATCTCTGCACCTCAGCGACTCTGCGTGAGGCCAAACAGCACGACACATCTACCGCCCCCGGATCTTGGGGGCGCGACAACGCGACCTGAGTCAGAGGAACAGATCCGGCAGCAGGTCGTTGCCCGGCTCGACGGCATACTGATCCAGATCGGTGATCCCCATTTTCTCGAGCACGTCCTCGTCGATGAAGAAATTGCCGGTGACCTCGCCCGAGGGTTGGGTCAGGATCCAGTGGGCGGTGTCGGCCAGGATCTCGGGCTTGCGGCAGTTCTCGGGTTTTACGGCATCGCCGAGCATGGCCAGCGCGGCGGTGGCGATGACGGTCTTCGGCCATAATGCGTTGACCGCCACGGCGTCCTTCCTGAATTCCTCGGCCATGCCCAGCACGCACATGCTCATGCCGTACTTGGCCATGGTGTAGGCCACGTGCGGCGCGAACCACTTCGGGTCCATGTTCAGCGGCGGCGAGAGGTTGAGGATATGCGGGTTGTCGGCCTTCTTCAGGTACGGCAATGCAGCCTGGGAACACACGAAGGTGCCGCGTGTGTTGACGCTATGCATCAGGTCGTAGCGCTTCATCGGCACTTCCGGCGTCGGCGCCAGGTAGATCGCCGAGGCATTGTTGACGAGCACGTCGATGCCGCCGAAGGTTTCGGCCGTCTTCGCCATGGCCTCGCGTACCGCGTCCTCGTCGCGAATATCGACCTTCAGGGGCAGGGCCCGGCCGCCGGCCGCCTCCATCTCTTCGGCGGCGGTGTGGATGGTGCCGGGCAGCTTGGGGTGGGGCCGGTCGGTCTTGGCCGCGATGGCGACGTTGGCGCCGTCGGCCGCGGCCCGGGTTGCGATGGCCTGGCCGATACCGCGCGAGGCGCCGGAAATGAACAGGGTCTTTCCCTTCAGCGATGCCGTCATGGTTTCATGCTTCCTCAAATGCGAGACTGAAAGCATATCCTAAGAGGCATGAGCCTCTTTCGCACGGACCCGTCCTGAGCCGCCGGCCATGGAATCGAATCTGATCGACCGAATCTTCGAACTGGGGCAGTCCCATCCGGGCTGGCTCATCGCGATGTCGGCGGTTTTTGCCTACTTCGAGTCGGTCGCGGTGCTCGGCCTGTTGCTACCGGGCGTGATCCTGCTGTTCATCATCGGGGCGGTCGTCAGCGGCGATCCCGTGCTTTTCCTGTGGTGCTGGCTGTTCGCTTTCTTCGGTGCCCTGGGGGGGGACTGGACCAGCTACTGGGTCGGGCGGCGCTATCGCGACCGGATCGATGGCTGGCCGCTGTTGCGGCGTCATCCCGAGTTGATGTCGAGGGCGCGCCAGGCTGTGGTTCGCTATGGCGGCAAGGGGGTCTTTCTCGGCCGTCTGCTCGGGCCCACGCGACCGGTCAGTGCGTTGATCGCGGGCGCAATGAGCCTACCGCCGCGCACCATGCTGATGGCCACGATTCCAGCCTGCGCCGTCTGGGTGCCGATCTACATGCTGCCGGGTTTGTTGTTCGGCGCCTCGCTGGAGCTGGCGGCCGAATTCGCCGGGCGCCTGGTGGTCGTGCTCGTGATCCTGCTGCTGATGCTCTGGGCCGTGACCTGGCTGACACGCGTTGTATATGCCTTCACCGCGCGTCGCAGCGGCTGGTGGCTGCGCAGCCTGATCCGATACTCGAGCGAGCACCCCCTGATCGGCCGCTGGGTCGAGCCGCTGTTCGGCAGTGGTCCGGGCCGGCGCGAGTTGCTGTCGGTAACGCTGCTGGGGCTGTTCCTGATGGTGTGCCTGGCGGTGCTTCTGGGCGTCCTGATTGCCGCACCGTTTGCTGCGGGTACGCTGGATGCCGAGCGGCAACTGGCCTCGGTGGCAACGAGCCTCCGCAACCATGTGGCCGATCCGGTGATGATCGTCATCGCGCTTGCCGCCGATCTGCGTGTGCTGGTCCTGGTGGCCGGGGGGATGGCGCTGTTGATGCTCGCGCTGGGCCGGGGCAACGCGGCGGCGCACTGGCTGGCGGCGACCGCCGGCGGCTGGTTGCTGGCCGAATTGCTAAACGGCTGGCTGGGCTTCCTGTTTCCGGCACCGGGAGCAGCGCCCGGCTACGGCGAAGTGCCGCATACGGGACTGACCCTGACGACAGTCATCCTGGGATTCTTCGCCGTCATGGTGGCCAAGGACATGCGCGCCGCCCACCGCAAGTGGGCCTACCTGGTCAATACGGTGCTGCTGGCGCTGGTGTCGTTTGCCTGTTTCTACCTGGGCCTCGTTACACCGCTGGGCCTGGTGGCCGGCCTTGCGCTGGGCGGCGGCTGGCTGGCCCTGGTGGGGATCGGTTATCGGCAACGCGCCCTGTCGCGTCGCCATCCCGGCCTGCTCGCCCTGTTGTTCTACGGATTGCTCGTGTCGGTAACGGCCTTTCAGCTCGACGGCGGTTACCAGCGGCTGGTTGAAGTCACGCGGCTGGAGCTGCCGCAGCAGGTGCTGTCGCTCGGTGACTGGGAGTCTGGCGGCTGGCGCGCGCTGCCCGAAGAGCGCTCCCGCCTGGGCGCGGATGACGACCAGCGATTCGACTTCCAGTACGCCGGTCCGCGCTCCTGGCTGGTTTCCCGGTTGAGGGGGGCGGGCTGGCGCCAGCCCGAGGAACGAACCCTGCGCTGGTCCTCATTGCTCAGCGCCCGCCCGCGGCCGGAACGGCTGCCCCACCTGCCGCGGGATTTTGCCGGCCGGCCGGAGGCGCTGATCATGGTGCGCGACCGGGAAGACGGCCGTCGCGATGTGCTTCGCCTGTGGGCGTCCGGCGCCCGACTGCAGCCCGGAGATATTCCTGTCTGGCTCGGTCAGGTGCGGATCGAGGCCATCGAGGACATGTTCGGGTTGTTCAACCGATGGCGCGATAGCGGCGACGGGGAAGCGGCCATGGCGGCGCTCGAGCGGTCTCTGGACGAGATCGATATTCGGGTGGTCGGGGAACGCGGACTTTACCTGATCAGTCCTCGTCGGAATCCTCTTCCTGAAGCAGACTGATCAGGCCTTCCAGGCGGGAAACCGGATCGGTCATCTCCAGCAGGGCCTGGGCATGCTCCTCGGGCAGGGCCAGGCTCGCCGCCAGAGTTCGTCCGAGGCTGCTGGCGTCCTCGACGTCGACTTCGAAGTGGTCCGCCAGGTCACGGTGGCGCATCAGTTCCTGCATCAGCGTCTGCAGGGCGGCGCAGCTCGGCGGGACCGGCACGGCCGGTTCGGGCGGCAGCCAGTCGACTTCACCGATGAGCAGTCCGTCGTCGCGGGCGCGGGTGCCGCGAATCAGGAAACGCCGCTGCCCGCGGCAGGTCACGCCCAGCAGCCCGTCTTCGAGTTGATCGAAATCGACCATCATCGCCTCGGTGCCGATGCGGGCATGCTTGGCCTGACCTTCCTGTTCGGCCGGCCAGGCGCAGACGACGCCGAAACCGGTGCCGGTGCGAGCGCAGTCGCGAACCATGTCGAGGTAGCGCTGTTCGAAAATGCGCAGGCTCAGTGGCGCACCGGGAAAGAGCACGGTCTTCAACGGGAAAAGCGGCAGCATCTCGTGACTCACGCCAGGGCCTCGAAAAATCGTCGCGGCGCATTCTCGAAGCCGCGGTTGCTCATGAAAATCACGTGGTCGCCCGGCCGGGCTTCGGCGAGCAGGTCCTCGAGCAGATTCTCGACCCGGCTGCGCGGACGCCCCTGCCCGCCGGACTTCTCGATGACCTCGAGGGGATCCCAGTCCATGCCGTCGGAGCTGCGCAACCAGACGAAGTCGGCGGCCGTCAGCGCGGAAGGCAGGTCGCCGACGTGGAAGCCGGCGCGCATGGTGTTGCTCGCCGGCTCGAGCGCGACCAGGATGCGGGCGTTGCCGACGGCGCGACGCAGGCCTTCCAGCGTCAGGCGGATGGCGGTGGGGTGATGGGCGAAATCGTCGTAGACGTGGATCCCGCGGCGCTCGCCGAGCAGCTCCATCCGGCGCTTGACGCCGCGAAACTCGGACAGGGCCTCGATGGACTTCGACGGCTCGATGCCGGCGGCTTCGGCGGCGGCAATGGCGGCCAGCGCGTTGAGCGCGCTGTGTTTGCCCGTCATGGTCCATTCGAGCGTGCCCACCGGCTGGCCGGCGTAGTGGATCGCGAGCTTTCGGCCGGCCGGCTCTTCCAGCGTGACCTGCCAGTCGCCGACTCCGGCCTCGCTCAGGCCGAACCCGGACACCGGCGTCCAGCAACCGCGCTCGAGTACGGCCTTGAGGTTGGCATCGGCGGCATTGACGACCAGCCGGCCATTGCCGGGAATGGTGCGCACCAGGTGATGGAACTGGGTCTGGATCGCGGACAGGTCCGGATAGATATCGGCGTGGTCGAACTCCAGGTTGTTGAGGACGGCGATGCGCGGCCGGTAGTGCACGAACTTGGCGCGCTTGTCGAAAAAGGCGGTGTCATATTCATCCGCCTCGACCACGAACAGATCCTCGCCGGTGCGGGCCGACAAATCAAAGTTCACTGGAACGCCGCCGATCAGGAAGCCGGGGTTCTTGCCGGCGTGCTCGAGGATCCAGGCGAGCATGCTCGCCGTGGTGGTCTTGCCGTGAGTGCCGGCAACGGCCAGCACAGTGCGGCGGCGCAGGTAAGTCTCGCCGAGCCAGCGGGGGCCCGAGGCAAAGGGGATGCCGTTGTCGAGCACGAACTCGACCGACGGATTGCCGCGGCTCAGCGCGTTGCCGATGATGACCAGGTCGACGTCGTCGGGGATGTGCTCCGGGTCGTAACCTTCGCGCAATTCGATGCCGAGCGCTTCGAGCTGGGTGCTCATCGGCGGGTAGACGTTTTCGTCCGAGCCGCTGACCTGGTGACCGTCGGATCGGGCCAGGGCTGCAAGCCCGCCCATGAAGGTGCCGCATATGCCGAGAATGTGGATTTTCACAACGGGCCTGCAATAGAGGTAATGACGTACATCGATACCGCGAACAGTACCACTGCCACCGCCAGTCCGACGGCAAAAGAGGCGTCCAGGGCGTGGCGCCAGATATGACCGTCCACGGCGAAGGACCAGAAGAACAGCACGAGGCTGGCGACGGTCACCACGGGGTTCGGTTCGGTGCCGCCGCCGGCGGCGATCGCGAGGGGCAGGGACAGCAGCGACAGCAGGCCGCTCGTGCCGAACAGTGCGGTCAGGGTCTGTCCCCAGCGCGAGGTATGGCCGCGAAGGCCGAGTACAATGCGGACCAGGGCCAGGGGCAGGACAACCGCCAGCACGAGAACGCCGACGGGATTTTCCGGGCCTTCTCCGACCGACAGTGACAGCGCGGTAGCGACCAGGTAGAAGCCGGTCGCCAGCGTCGGGGCCACGACACCGGCCGGCATGTCCTGCGGGCCGTTCTTGAGCATCAGTATGCCGACAAGGCGCGAGATGAATTCAGACATGAGCGAGCGGGATTCCAACGTTCGGGTCGTCGACTGCCGCGGCATGGCGTGCCCGGAGCCGGTGTGGCGCACGCGCCGGGCGATTGAAGGTCTCCCGCCCGGCACCGAGCTGGACGTGCTGGCCACCGATCCGATGGCCGAGCTCGATCTCACGGTCTTTTGCCAGAGGACCGGTCATGAGCTGGTTCGGGCGGATACGCGCGACGGAGTGCTGCGCGCGCGAATCCGCGTCAGGCCAGCGCAGCCGCCAGGCGCTGGTTGACGGTCTCGATTTCGCCGATGCCGTCGACCCGGACCAGGAGGCCCCTGGTCGCATAGTGTTCCGAAATCGGCGCGGTCTGTTCGCGATAGACGGCCAGGCGATTGCGCACCACCGCTTCGGTGTCGTCCGAGCGACCTTCTTCCTCGGCCCGCTTGGCCAGGCGTTCGACGATCTGTTCTTCGTCGACAACCAGCTCCAGCGCCCGGTCGAGCGGCTGTCCCAGGCGCTCGAGCAACTGGTCCAGCGCCTCGGCCTGGGCCTGGTTGCGCGGATAGCCGTCGAGAATGAAGCCCGGTTCGACTTCCGGCTGGCCCAGCTTTTCCTCGATCAGGCCCAGCATCAGTTCGTCGGAGACCAGCTCGCCGGCATCCATCGCCGCCTTGGCCTTCTTGCCGAGTTCGGTGCCTTCAGCCACGGCCGAGCGAAGCAGCTCGCCGGTGGAGATATGCACAACGCCGAGTCTGTCCTTGAGCAGAGCGGCCTGGGTGCCCTTGCCGGATCCGGGAGGGCCGAGCAGTACGATACGCATGATGTTGACGCTCGCGCTTGCGCGCGTGGTAGTGGAATCAAGCCGACAAAGCTAACCGGAAGGGTGGGGGCTGTCAAACGCCGGGGAAGGAATCGCTGGGGAGTGCCCGCTTCCAGAGAGTCGACAATAGGAATTGTTCGCTGGTTTGCTGGTTGGCTTGTTCGCTGGTTCGGCGCCGGAAAGGCTTGGTGGGCGGCTTCGCCGCGAAAGCGGGTGAACCCTAGATGGGCACTCGCTTGCAGGTGGCATTGGGCCATCGCGGCTGGGGCGCCCCGCAATACCGGCAGTTGCCGAACCAGCCAACCAGCCAACCAGCCAACCAGCCAACCAGCCAACGAGCGAACAGGCCGATGATTCGATATCCTCTCTCAGTATTGCCGACCGAGGAAGCCGCACCATGCCAAAGAAGAAGAACATCCTTTACGCGCAGTCCGGCGGTGTCACGCCGGTGATCAACGCCACCGCGGCAGCGGTGATCGAGGAAGCCCGGGCCAACCGGGACCGCATCGGCAAGGTGCTGGCCGCCCGCGACGGCATCATGGGGGCGCTCGAAGAGCGCCTGATCGACACCAGTAAGCTGAAGAAGTCGGAGGTCGCCGCGCTCAACCACACGCCCGGCGGCGCGTTCGGCTCGTGTCGGTACAAGCTCAAGTCGATCGAGGAGAACCAGCGCGAGTACGAGCGCCTGATCGAGGTCTTCAAGGCGCACGACATCGGCTACTTCTTCTACAACGGCGGTAACGATTCGGCCGACACCGCCTGGAAGGTCTCGCAGATCGGCGACAAGCTGGGTTTCCACGTTCAGTGCATCGGCATCCCCAAGACCATCGACAACGACCTGGCGGTGACCGACAACTGCCCGGGTTTCGGCTCGGTCGCCAAGTACGTGGCCGTGTCCATTCTGGAGGCCAGCCTGGACGTGATGGCGATGGCCTCGAGCTCGACCAAGGTGTTCATCATGGAAGTGATGGGCCGCCATGCCGGCTGGATTGCCGCCGCCGGCGGACTGGCCGGCCGCGAGAAGGGGGATCCGCCGCAGGTCATCCTGTTTCCGGAAGTGCCCTTCGACCGCGAGAAGTTTCTCGACAAGGTGCGCCGCTCGGTGGAGGCCAACGGCTATTGTTCGGTCGTCGTTTCCGAGGGGGCACGCACGGCCGACGGGACATTCCTGGCCGATGCCGGCACCACCGACGCCTTCGGCCACAAGCAGCTCGGCGGGGTGGCGCCGGTGGTGGCCGGGATCGTCAAGCAGGATCTCGGCTACAAGTGTCACTGGGCGGTCAGCGATTACCTGCAGCGCTCGGCGCGCCATATTGCCTCGGCCACCGACCTCGAGCACGCCCGGGCCGTCGGCAAGGGCGCGGTCGAGCTCGCGCTGGCTGGCGAGTCGGGCGTCATGCCCGTCATCAAGCGCAGCAGCGACAAACCCTATCGCTGGAAAATCGAGTCGGCCCCGCTGTCGCGTATCGCCAACCACGAAAAGAAGATGCCGAAGAAGTTCATCTCGGCCGACGGCTTCGGCATCACGCCGACCTGCCGGGCCTATCTGGAGCCGCTGATCCGGGGCGAGGCCTACCCGCCTTACGGCAAGGACGGCCTGCCGGAGTACGTGCGCCCGGAGTTCGTCTACGTCGATCGAAAACTGGGGCCTTTCGAGGTTTGATTATTGGCCACTTTTTCGGTCGGCTCGAGCAGTATTGGAAAATCCGATCCCGGGCGATTGATTCCCGCACGGCAAGCCGCTAACCTGCCCAGCCTTGGTTTATCGCGAACAGCGGCGTGACGATGTCTTCAAAACTGCAAGCGCTCAACGACTGGGTCGAACAAGTAGCGGCCCATACCCGGGCGGCCCGGGTTCACTGGTGTGACGGCTCGGAGGCCGAAAACGCAAAGCTCATCGCCGGGATGCTCGACTCGGGCGATCTCGAACGCCTCAACCCCGAAACCCACCCGGACTGCTACCTGCATCGCTCCGACCCGGCCGATGTCGCCCGGGTCGAGCACCTGACCTATGTATGCAGCGAGCGCGAGGACGACGCCGGGCCCAACAACAACTGGATGGCGCCGGCCGAGGCGCACGCGCTGATGAACGGCCTGTTCGCCGGCTGCATGGAAGGACGCACCCTCTACGTCGTGCCCTACTGCATGGGCCCGGTCGACTCGCCGCTGTCGCGCTGCGGCGTGGAGATTACCGACAGCCCCTACGTGGTGGCCAACATGCGGCTGATGACGCGCATGGGCAGCGACGCCCTGGCGCGTATCGAGCGCGACGGCACCTTCGTCAAGGGCTTGCACTCGACCGGCGATCTCGACCCCGATCGGCGCTACATCATGCACTTCCCCGAAGAACTGAGCATCCAGAGCTTCGGTTCCGGCTACGGCGGCAACGCGTTGCTGGGCAAGAAGTGTCATGCCCTGCGCATCGCCAGTTACCAGGCGCGCACCGAGGGCTGGCTGGCCGAGCACATGCTGATCGTCGGTATCGAGAACCCCGAAGGCGAGGTTCGCTACATCGCCGGCGCCTTCCCCTCGGCCTGCGGCAAGACCAACCTGGCCATGCTGATTCCGCCGGAAGCCTATCGCGAGGCCGGCTGGAAAGTCTGGACGGTGGGCGACGATATCTGCTGGCTGCATCCCGGCGAAGACGGCCGGCTGTGGGCGATCAATCCCGAGGCCGGGTTCTTCGGCGTCGCGCCGGGCACGAGCGCCAAGACCAACCCCAACGCCCTGGCCATGCTCGATCGCGAGACGATCTTCACCAATGTCGCGGTGACCGAGGACAGCCAGCCCTGGTGGGAAGGCCTGGGCGAGGGCAAGCCGGCAAAGGACTGGCGCGGCCGGCCATTCGACCCCAAGCACGGTCCGGCGGCGCATCCCAATTCGCGCTTCACCGTTTCGATCGATCGCTGCCCCAGCTATTCCGACCAGGCCGACAACCCCGACGGCGTGCCGATCGACGCCATCATCTTCGGCGGCCGGCGCGCCAGCCTGGCGCCGCTGGTGCTCGAGGCCCGCGACTGGACCCACGGCGTGCTCGTGGGCGCCGGCATGGCATCCGAGACGACTGCCGCCGCCACCGGCCAGGTCGGCATCGTGCGGCGCGACCCCATGGCCATGAAGCCTTTCTGCGGCTACCACTTCGCCGACTACTGGGCGCACTGGCTGGACGTGGGCGAAAAAATCACGCGCCCGCCGAAGATCTTCCAGGTCAACTGGTTCCGGCGCGACGCCGACGGCGGCTTCATCTGGCCGGGCTTCGGCGACAACATGCGCGTGCTCGAGTGGATCATGGCGCGCTGCCGCGACGAGGTGGATGTCGTCGACACGCCGGTGGGCGGGCTGCCCGACGCCGGCTCGATCAACCTCGAGGGGCTCGAGGATCGCCCCGACATGGAAGAGTTGCTGAAGGTCGATCCGGCCGAGTGGCGCACCGAGATCGAGGCCATCGGCAAACACCTTGAATCCTTCGGCTCGCGGGTGCCGTCGACCCTGCATGAAGCCCTCGGGCGGATTAGAGAAGCGTTAGGCTGATACCGGCCGATCGGGTCCGGCTGACGCTCCAAAAGCCGCCCTGGTCGCCCGGAGCCCCGCTGCCCGAAGGGTTTGGCTCGATATTTCCGGGGTTTACACGGGCTTAACATAACCCTTTTCATTACCCAGCGATGGTGCTAGTATCGGCGCTGAGTCGGATGCCGGGTCACCTCGGGCCGTGCGTCAGTGCGCCTGACGTGGCGGGTTGTCCGCTCCGACACATTGCTGTCGATACTAGTATCGAATGCTTTACCCAGAAATCAAAAGACAATATGGAGAGTCTGATGAAGCACAACCGTAACCCACTTGCCAAGGCAATCAACTACGCCCTCGGGGCGGGTATGATCGCCAGCCTGGCGATGACCGCTGCCCCGGTCTCGGCCCAGGATGACGAAGAAGAGTCCGCTGACCTCGATCGCTTCCAGGTCACCGGTTCGCGCATCAAGCGCGCCGATGTCGAAGGGGCCCTCCCGGTCCAGGTCATCGACCGCGAAACCATCGAATTCTCGGGCAAGAGCTCGGTCGCCGATCTGCTGCGCAATCAGCCGATCAACAGCGCCGGTTCCTTCCGTCCGCAGTCGGGCAGCACCGGTCAGGCCTTTGCCGGCCTTTCGCTGCGCGCGCTCGGCTCCGGCCGTACCCTGATCCTGATCGACGGCCGCCGTGCCCCGGTCGCCCCCAACATTGGTAGCGCGCAGGACCTCAACAGCATTCCGCTGGGCGCGGTCGAGCGCATCGAAATCCTGTCCGACGGCGCCTCCGCCGTTTACGGTTCCGACGCCATCGGCGGTGTGGTCAACATCATCACCCGCAAGGACTTCAGCGGCGCCGAAATCATGCTGGGCACTTCCGAGCCCGAGCGTGAAGGCGGCGAACGCCGTGAAGGTCACGCCGTGTTCGGTATCGCAGGCCAGCAGGGCAACATCATGGCCGGCGTGTCCAACAACAAGCGCGACATCGTCTTCCAGAAGGATCGTCCGTGGTCGCAGGGTGGTGCTTCGATTTTCTCGAACAACTTCCTGAACCCCAACTTCACCTTCCTGGAAAACGACGAATTCGGTTCGGCCAACGTTCCGGGCTGCCAGGGTGAAGGCTTCATTACGTCCAACATCGGTACTTCGGGTGGTCGCTGCTTCTACGACTTCACGCTGCAGGCCGCCGACGAGGCCGAGGTCGAGAACCAGTCGATCTTCGTGCGCTCGAACTACAACATCAACAACGACTGGACGCTGTACGGTAATGCCCAGATCAACCGGGTTCGTAGCTTCGGCCGCTATGCGCCGGTTCCGTCCTCGCCCTGGCTGGTCGGCGGCTTCGGCGCCATCGTGCTTGGCCCGGGCCTGCCCAACCATCCGGGAACTCCGCCGTCCGAAGGCGGCCTGAACCCGAATTGGGAATCCTATCAGGACCGCGCCGACGACACCCTGCTGCTGACCCATCGCTTTGCCGCCAACGGCCCGCGTGACACGCAGACCGACGCCCAGGTCTACGATCTGGACATCGGTGTCCAGGGTCGTGTCGGCAACTTCGACGTCGATGCCGGTATTCGCCGCGTCGAGTCGCAGTACAACGAGCTGGGCCGCAACTACATCGTTTCTGCCCTGGCTCAGCCGCAGTTCGACAGCGGTGCGTACAACATCTACGATCCGTTCGGCAACTCGGAAGAAGTGCTGTCGTCGTTCACGTCGACCATCAACCGCGATGCCCGCTTCGTCTCCCGTGAAGCCTACGCCATGGCCAGCACTGACCTGTTCGACATGGCCGCCGGCCCGGTCGGCATCGCCTTTGGTGCCGAGTACCGCGACGAGAACTACAAGGACATCTTCGATGACCTTCAGGCCAACGGCAACATCACCGGTTCGGCCGGCAACTCCGCTTTCGGTAGCCGCGACCAGTGGGCCGTGTTCGGCGAGGCGCTGTTCCCGATCCTGGACAACCTGGAAGCCACCGTCGCCGTTCGTCACGATGACTACTCCGACTTCGGCAGCGAAACCTCCCCGAAGGTGGCCTTCCGCTTCCAGCCGACTGAAGAGCTGACGCTGCGTGCTTCCTGGGGTCAGGGCTTCCGTGCGCCGCCGCTGGACATTCTTTCGGCGCAGCCGGCCTTCAGTGCCGAGCCTGTGGTCCACGAACCGACCGCCAACTTCTTCGGCAACGAAGACCCGACCGAGTCGATTCAGATCACGGCCTTCTCGATTGCCAACCCGGATCTCGGTGCCGAGCAGTCCGAGCAGTTCGGTTTCGGTGCGGCTTTCGAACCGCTTGACTGGTTCAACGGCTCGATCGACTACTTCAACATCGAGATCGAGGATCGTGTCGCCAGCATCGGTGCCCAGCAGATCATCAACTGCCTGGAAGGCACTTCCCAGAACTGCCCGCCGGGACTGACCGAGTTCCCGACCGGTTCCTCGCAGCCGAACGCCAATCTGGGTCTCGGCGCCGAGTTCGGCGGCCAGGGTCAGATCGTGTTCCTGCAGCAGGGTTTCGCCAGTCTCGGTACCATCGAGACCGACGGTGTGGACGTGAACCTGCGCACCAACTTCGACTTCGGCAATGCCGGTCGCCTGAGCAACGAATTGCAGGCCACGCATACGATGTCGTATGAGACCGACGGTGGCGACGATGTTGCTGGCGAGGCGGGTCTGCCCGACCTGCGTGCGGTCCTGGCCAACGTGTACCGCTTCGGTGACTTCGCGTTCTCCTGGAACATCAACTACATTGATGGACAGAGCACGAACCTGGCGAGCGGCGAAGACGGCAGTCTGCCCTCATGGACGACGCACGATGTGCAGGTCAACTGGTTCACCCCGTGGAACGGCCGTCTGACGGTTGGCGCCACCAACCTGGGCGACAAGGACCCGGTGCTTGATGAAGGTGAATCCCGCGGATTCAACTTCAACCTGTACAACGCCTACGGTCGCATTCCGTACGTGCGCTACACCCAGAGCTTCTGATCCCGTTTAGCGCTTAGCTAACAGGAAAAGTTGTTCAAGCAAGACCAGCACGGCCCGGGACTCCCGGGCCGTGCTTTTTTTGGGAAACGCTACTATTAATCCGGTCGAGCTCTTGCGATAATCCGTCGCCATGGCTGCCGACCCTTCCGATACCCCCGACAGATCCTCAGCGCACTGGTCCGACTATTGGGCGAGTGGCGCACTGACCTCCCTGCCGCAGGATTTCGCCTTCAACTACGATGGCGAGGTTCAGGCCTTCTGGCAGGAGCAGTTCGAAACCCTCCCCGACAATGGTCGAATGCTGGATATCTGCACCGGCAACGGTCCGATTCCCCTGCTTGCGGCCGCCTGGGCACTGGAACGCAACCGCTCGGTAGCGATCACGGCCGTCGACGCGGCAGCGATCCGACCTGGGGACATCGCTCGGCGCCGGCCCGAAGTTGCACCGCTGCTCGAGCGAATTCACTTTCTGGGCGAAACGCCCGTGGAGTCCTTGCCCTTCGAGGATGATTCCTTCGACCTGGCGACCAGCCAGTACGGGCTGGAGTACTGCCGGCTGGAACTCGCGGCCCGGGAGCTGGCGCGGGTTGTACGGCCCGGTGGCCGGCTGGCCGTGATTGCCCACGAAGCCAGCAGCGACATGATCGCCACAATGGCCGACGAGCAGCGGGATTATCGCGTACTGGAGTCTGTGCGATTTTTCCGCGTGCTGCG
This sequence comes from Wenzhouxiangella psychrophila, assembly GCF_042310375.1. Lineage (NCBI taxonomy): Bacteria > Pseudomonadati > Pseudomonadota > Gammaproteobacteria > Chromatiales > Wenzhouxiangellaceae > Wenzhouxiangella > Wenzhouxiangella psychrophila. Next base: position 183,387 of record NZ_JBHJMQ010000003.1, read on the forward strand.
GTCCTGGGTGAAAGGCCAACTCGCCGAACCGGATTTTCAGCGTCGCCTGGCGGGGATTCGGGACCAGCTTCACGAAGCGTTCCGTCAGTCCGGTTCGGCACTCCTCGGGCAGGTCGGCCAGTCGATAGACAGTTTGCTGTCCATGACCACCGCCGAGCTACGCGGCAACCGCGAGGCCGTGGCTGGCTTCTTGGGGAGAATGGAGGCAGGCCGGGATCGACTCGAGGACATGCTGCGGGTCAACCGCTGCATTGAAGCCGATCCTCAATGGCACCAGCCGCTGGCTGATGTCGGCTTCAGGCTTCTGGATACGCGCGAACTCGTCTACCGGCAGCGTCACCCCATGGGGCAGTGCTTTATCTGGGAACGAGCCAGACAGGGCGCCTGACGCCTCAGACTACTCGTTCCCGACCAGCGTACTTGAACTTGGCGTTGAAGGCGACGGTGATGCGTTCGCTGTCACCCTCGTAGGGCATGACTTCGTGCAGCAACCAGGACGGAAACAGGACGAGCTGGCCCGGGACCAGCCGCAGCATGATCGGTGCCATCGAGTAAGGCCGCTTGAAGCGCGCCGACGCGGTATCGATATACATCGTTCCGGCGATATTGGGATTGATGAATGTCAGCTTCCCGCTGTCACTGGCCGGATCGTCGCCGTCGTGCTTGACGCAGTAAACACCCGACCAGGAATGCAGCGGATGGTTGTGCGCGCCGAAGTAGCCGCCCTGGTGGGTAAGGTGAAACCATGACTCAACCGCCATGTGCATATTCTGCAGGGTCTCCACCGTGTAGCCGTTGAGTTCCTGGATCGCCCGGTAGAGATTTTTCATGCAGAACTCGTTCAACCGCTGCACGCAGCTATCCGGCCACTCGAACAGGTCGAAGCGGCTTTCGAACAGCGGTTTGTTGCGTCGAACCCGGGGTTCGTCATTACTGTAGCGTTCGCCCTCGGCCGCGCGCTGGACGAACAGGTCGCGAAGCTCCCGGTTGAGCCCGTCGCAGTCGGGCATATGGGCGTCGACCATCGGAATCGAGAAGGCCGGGATGATCTGGAATTCGGGACGTGACTGCGTGCCGCTTCCGCTCGCGGGGCCGGGCTGGTTCGGGTTCTGCATGCCTTGTTTTACCGCTCGTTGATCCGGCTCCATTCTAACGACATCGCGGCCGTTTGCCTCGGTCCCTTGCCGAAAGGCTTGAAACCCGCTCTCACGTCGCTATCCTTGGAGCCAAAGGCGGGAGGGAGACCGCATGAGGGCCAGAGACATTCCGAATAGCGATGCACCGGTGCGCGCGCTGCGACTTGTAGCGTTCCTGCTGTCGTTTCTGTTCCTGACCGCTCCGTTGTCCGCCAACGAACTCGGCCCGGTATTTCGAACCCTGAGCATCTCCGAGGGGCTGCCCGACCGACGGGTCGAAGACATCGTCCAGGACACGCACGGCTACATCTGGATCGGAACCCGCGGCGGCCTCGTTCGGCATGAAGGTGATCGCATGCGCCTCATTCCAAGCGACCCGGAGCAACCCGATCCGCTCCCGGGCAGCAACATCATGTCGCTCATGGCGCACAGCGATGGAACGGTGTGGGCCGCGGTGGAGGATCGCGGCGCGGTCCAGATCGGCCCCGACCTTGGCCTGCAGAGCCATCTCGAAACGCAGGAGCGGGGCGGTCCCCTGCCTGCCGCACAGATCTGGTCGATGGCCGAGGACTGCGACGGCCGCGTCTGGATGGCCTTCATGCGAGGCGGCGTCGCGGTCTACGACCCGGCAACCGAGGCAGTCCAGACCCTCCCCCAGTCTGGCGAAGCCGGCCTGAACCCGGAAGGGTTCCAGGTGCATTTCGAAGTCGACAGCAGCTGCCGGATCTGGCTGGTGCAGACCAGCCAGGTTTCCTACTACGAGCCGGCCAAGAAAAGGTTCATCCCGATTCGAAAGCCCGGCGAAGGGCGATTCGCCATGAAGCTGGCCGAGGTCGGCGGCCGCATTTACTTTAACGAAGGCGGTGCGCTCTACGACCTCGGGCCGGTCGAGAACGCGCCGAACGCCGAGCCGGTCCGCATTGCCGCCATACAGGCCATGATCACCGATATCGCCGACGATCCGCACAGCGACGAAATCATCGTGGGCACCACCATCGGGCTGCACAGAAAATCACCGGGTGTCGACGGCCCGCTTCGCGTCGTTCGCAACGTGCCGGGCATGGCCGACGGCCTGCCTTCGAATTCCATCGACGGCGTGATGTTCGACCGCGAAGGCGCCCTGTGGTTGACGACGACGCGCAGCGGTGCGGCCTATCTGCCCCCGGGGTCGGCGGCCTTTGGACGCTACCAGCCGCTTCTCGGCCTCGACGACCAGGCGGCCATGAATGTCGAACTCGTCGTCAGCCTTTACTGGGATGAAGAAGCCGGCGGCTACTGGATCGGGGGCCTTCGTGGTGAACTGGAGTTCCTGCCGGTTGACACCCCCGAGGGCAGCGCCCCGAAACCACCGGATAAAGCCCTGCAGGCAATCCCGCGGTCTGCGGTGCTGGATGTCCTGCGCGAGGACCAGACGATGTACGTCACGATGCAGACGGGGGTGATACGCGTCGACCTTGCCGAGGACGGCGCCTTCGATGTCCTGATGCGCCGTGAAGAACTTGAATCCGGTAATTTCTGGCTGACCCGGCGCAAGGACGACGATCATCTTTGGATCGGCACCCGGGATGTTGGCCTTTTCGAGCTCGACGAGCGAACCGGCAAACGCGTGCATTTTCATCCAGAGGGGCGGGGACGAAACCGGCTGCCTGAAAGCGACGTCAAGGACCTGATCCAGGGGCCGCAGGGCGGTTGGTGGTTGATTGAGACAGAGGGCGTATACCGTTGGGACGAGGCGCGCGGCTTCGAGGGGCAGCCAATCTCCTTCAAACCACCGCTTGCTTCGGCTGCCTGGCGCGGCGACGAATTGTGGCTTGCCACGAACGACTCGATCCAGGCGTGGCGCCATGACGAAACGGGCTTCGAAAAAACGCACGAGGCTTCCCTGGCACGTCGCATGCCGCCGGGTCGCATGTCCAATGTCATTCCCGATCACCAAGGACATTTCTGGTTGCTCAGGACCAGCGGGCTGACCGTGTACCGTCCCGCCGAAGGCAGCCTGCGACACCTGGGCCGAAAGGACGGACTGGCGCCCGTCGAGTTTGGAGAACGCGCAGCCATACGCTTGCCCGATGGAAAGCTCGCGTTCGGCGGGCGTGGCGGTATCGTCACGGTCGACCCCGAGCGCATGAGCCGCGTGACGGTCGCGCCGAACGTACACGTCACCGGCCTCCAGGCGGGCGACCGGACCGTCGAGCTTTCGCCGGGCGACAGGGATGCAATCGAGCTCGAGCACCACCAGAACGATCTGTTCATCGACTTTCTGGCCACGACTTACCTGGCGCCGGAGCGCACCCGCTACCGCGTCAGGCTGGAAGGCTGGGACAGCGACTGGATCGAACTATCCGGCCAGACGCGGCACAACTATTCGAGCCTGCCGCCCGGAGGCTACCGATTCCGGGTTCAGGCGGCGGCGCCGGACGGGCCCTGGAACGAGACGGGCGACGAACTGCCGGTCATCATCCGGCAGCCGCCCTGGTTGAGCGGCTGGGCGATGGCCGCCTACTTCCTGCTGGCCGTCACCGCTACCGGTGCCGGGTTTCGGGGTTACCGGCGCGCCAACCAGCGCAGGCGGGAAGTCCAGGAGGCCCGTCAGAAGCGCGCCCTGGCCGAGGAGCAGCGCCAGATCATTACCCGGCTCAATCGCAGCCTCGAGCCGTTGCCGCTTGCCGAAACCATTGCGCGCGAGATCGCCCTGGTTACCGGCGGCCGGCGGGCCTGGCTGGGTTATGTCGACGAACATCTGCCCCGGGAACTGACCTGTAGCGACCCGGACGCCGAGCCGCTGACCCGCGAGCAATGGCGCCAGCGCCTCCAGCAGGCGAATGGCGTGACGGATCTTGCGCTCAACCTTCGGGTGGCCGAACGTGAAGTGGCCCGCGTCCTGGTCGAGGGCGCCGAGCCCGATTTTTCGGGTGAAGGTAGCGAGCGCCTGCGCCTGCTCGAGGAAATGGCCGGCCAGGCCCTTCACAATGCCTTGTTGCTCCAGCGCGTTCGCATGCTGGCCGAACGCGCCGAGCAGGCCAGCAAGGCCAAATCCGAGTTTCTGGCCACCATGAGCCACGAAATTCGAACACCGCTCCACGGCGTGCTGGGCATGGTCGAGTTGCTGCATGAAACCGAGACCGAGCCGGGCCAGCAGGACATCCTCAATACATTGCGACAGTCGGGGCTGCAGTTGCAGCGCATCATCGACGACGTACTCGACATCTCACGCATCGAAGCCGGGCGGATGAGTCTCAATCCTCAGCCCTTCGACCTGGCCGCGATGCTGGAGCAGGTTGTCGATCTTCACGCCCCGAACGCGGCCCGGAAAAGCCTGGACCTGCGCTTGAGAATGGTGGCCGACCTGCCCCTGGCCGCCAACGGAGACAGCGATCGCATCAGCCAGGTGCTCGGCAACCTGCTCAATAACGCGGTCAAGTTCACCGAGTCGGGCGGCATCGAATTGAGCGCTGCCGTTGGCGATGACGGCCAGCTCGTGCTCGTGGTGTCGGATTCGGGGCCGGGCATCAGCGACCACGATCGTGAGCGGTTGTTCGAGCCGTTCACCCAGCTGGATGCCTCGATTACCCGCTCCTATAGCGGCTCGGGCCTCGGGTTGGCGATCTGCCGCCGGCTCGTCGACGCCATGGACGGCAGCCTGGACCTGATCGACGCCTGCCATGGCGGCAGCCGATTCCGGGTTCGGCTTCCCGTACTCGAGACACCGGGCGAAGTATCCGCCGACCGGTTTTCGAACCTTCTGTCCGGGCAAAGCGTCGCGGCCAGGGTCTCGGCGCCAACCCTGCGGGTTCTCCGGGGGCTGGGACGACGATGGGGCATTCACGTGGTCGATGCCAGCGCGGATCCGCAGCCCTGCAGCGTGCTGCTGGTGGACCCGCAGACGCTGGATGAGACGGACGCGGATCGCCTGGACCAATGGCGTCGCCGGGCCGAGACCCTGGTCTGGCTGCAGTCACCGTTCAGCTCGCGCTCGGGCCCGGCGCCGCTGTTGCCCGACGGTGCGCATTTCCTGCGCTGGCCGCTGGTCGAGAGCCGGTTCATAGGCCTGCTGTTCGACCTGCGCATCGGTACCGCTGACGGCCATGATGTAAGCGAGTAGACTGAATCCGGATTCCACAAGGAGGATAGGCCCATGGAATGGGTGCTCTTGACCATTGTCGTGGCGGCGGCGTTCTTCGCCATCACGCTCTACAACCGGCTGGTGGCCGCGCGCAACCGCTACAAGAACGCATTCGCGCAGATCGACGTGCAGCTCAACCGGCGCCACGACCTGATTCCAAACCTGGTCGAGGTGGCCAAGAAGTACATGAGCCACGAGCGCGAAACCCTCGAGGCCGTCATCCAGGCTCGCAACGGGGCTCACCAGCAGCTCAAGTCCACGGCCGCCGATCCGTCCGATCCGGACGCCATGCGCAAGCTCTCCGAAGCCGAGCAGGGCCTTTCCGGTGCCCTGGGGCGACTGTTCGCCCTGTCGGAGAACTATCCCGATCTAAAGGCCAACCAGAACATGATGCAGCTGTCGGAGGAATTGACCAGCACGGAAAACAAGGTCGCCTTCGCGCGCCAGGCCTTCAATGACATGGTCATGCACTACAACACGCTGCGCGAGAGCTTCCCGGCCAACATCATCGCCGGCATGTTCACCTTCAAGCCGGCCGAACTGCTCGAGATCGACGACCCGGAGAAGCGGGAAGCGGTGCAAGTGGATTTTGGTTAATTGAATTTTTTCGAGCACCAGGACAAAGCCCGCCGCCAGAGTCGATTTCTGGTCGTCATGTTCGCCCTGGCGGTGGTCGCGATCATCGCCGCGGTCGATGTATTGGTCTACTTCACCATCGGGCCCGATCCCTGGACGCTGTTCTGGGCGACGGTGATCACCGGCGGTATCATTCTCGGCGCCAGCGCGATGCGCACGCTGCAGTTGCGCGGCGGCGGGGGCGAGGTCGCACACGCCATGGGCGGCACACGCATCGACGCCGCTCCCTCCGATCCCCTGCGTCAGCGCCTGCGAAACGTGGTCGAGGAAATCGCCATTGCCTCGGGCGTGCCGGTGCCGGAGATCTATGTGCTCGAGCAGGAGCAGGGCATTAACGCCTTCGCCGCCGGCTTCTCGCCGGCCGATGCGGCGGTCGCGGTCACGCGCGGCACGCTCGAGCAGCTCGACCGCGATGAACTGCAGGGCGTGATCGCCCATGAGTTCAGTCACATTCTCAACGGCGACATGCGGCTCAACATCCGCCTGATCGGATTCCTGTTCGGCATCCTGGTGATCGCCATCGTCGGCCGCAAGCTGTTGTATTCCGCCCGTTTCGCGCGCGACAGCCGCAACGCGGCCCCGGCGGTCCTCGCCGGCCTGGGCGTCGTCGTGCTGGGCTACATCGGCCTGTTCTTCGGGCGCTGGATCAAGGCGGCCGTCTCGCGACAGCGCGAATTCCTGGCCGATGCTTCGGCGGTTCAATTCACGCGCAATCCCGACGGCATCGGCACGGCGCTCAAGAAGATCGGTGCGCTCTCCGCCGGTTCCTACATGACGGCCGACAGCGAAGAGGTCGGGCACATGCTGTTTTCCACCGGCATGGGCTATCAGATGTTCGCCACGCACCCGCCGCTGGAGAAGCGCATCCAGGCCATCGATCCGTCGTTCAGGGTCGAGGAGCTGGAAGACATCAAGCGCGAGATGGATCGGCACGCCCAGGCCCGCAAGGCCGAGGCGGAGGAGGCCGAGCGTCGACAGCAGGCCACCGAAGCGGCAGAGGGCATCGATCCGGCCCGCCTGCTTACCGACCTGGGCGGCCTGGCCGAACAGATCGGCCAGCCGGGTCTTGAACAGGCTCTGACCGCGGCGGTGATGGCCGCGGGCATTCCCGCGCCGCTCGAGCGCGCCGCTCACTCGGACGAGTGGGCCCAGGAGCTGGTCTGCTGTCTGTTGATCAGCCCCGACAGCGATGTGCGCGAACGGCAGCTGCTGCAGATCGCGCGCACGCTCGGCGGTGACAGCGAAGAGAAAGTGCGTCAGCTCTACGAGGCGGCGGCCGGCCAGCCGCGCGGCATCCGACTTCCGCTGGTCGAGATGGCTTTTCCGCAGATCCGGCGCCGGCCCGAGTCGGAGCTGTTGGAGTTCATGCGATTGCTCGACGGCCTCGCCGGGGCCGACGGCGAACTGGACCTGCACGAGTTTGCGCTGACCCGCCTGGTCAATGTGCTGGTGCGTGACGCGTTAAGGCCGGCGCAGTCCGCATCCTCGGGCCGGCGCAAACTCGCCGCGCGCAAGCCGGAGGCGACCGAGCTGATGGTCATCCTGGCCCGATACGGTCATCCGGACGACCCGGCGGGTGCCGATTCGGCCTTTGCTGCCGGCATGTCCGAACTCGAGGGTCAGGTGCCTGCCATGCCCGAGGTGTCCGGTTGGGCCGGCCGCCTGGACGACCTGCTATCCCGGCTCGACGATCTGCGACCGGCCTCGAAGCATTCGCTGGTGGTGGCGCTCCTGCGCTGCGCCGCCGATGACGAACAGGTCGTCGACGATGAACTCGACCTGCTGAGGGTGGTGTGCGCGCTTTTGCACGTACCCCTGCCGCTGATGGGCCCGAAATAGGCCTGATTTGACCTCGATTTGATGTTGATCTGAACTTCATGGCAAGCCCGACCGGGCCGTTCCGCTGAACATGTTGCTCCCACCAAAGAGAGTTCGATCCGAGGGAGTAGACAAACATGAGTTCATTTGTATTTTCGACGAGGGCGGTTCGGTTGGGACTGGCGCTTGTGAGTCTTGTATCGGCCGCTGAACTGGCGGCCGATACCTGGCCAAGGGCTGAAGTTGAGGAGATCGACCCCGTTCTTTCGGCCGATTTTGAGGACCGGGCGATCGGTGAACTTGGCAATGGCGGCGCGGAGGCCGGAGAGCCCGCCTATCGATTTGGTCAGTTTTCGGCCGAAGTCATGGCTGCCGGGCCCGACAACCAGGCACTGCGGCTGACAAAAACGGAAGACTCGAGTCTGGCGCGGCTGGCCAACTGGCGGTTTCTCGAGGCGCTCGACTTCGACTCGGGGAAGCTCTCCATCACCTTCGATATCACGCCGCGGACCATCGACTTTTTTGCATTCACTGTCCGCAACTCGACCTTCAGCGGACCGATCTATATCCAGTTGGGCTTCGACGATTCGGGGCAGGTTGACGTCAGTTTTCCCGCCAGTGGTTCATCCTCGCCGGCAAGCTACGTCATCGATCAGCAGTATTCGGTCGAGATTGATTGTGATATCGATCTGGAACACTGCAGTGTCAAGTTCGATGACACAATGATCGCGGAGGAAGTGACATTTCCGTCGACCATCACGGACCCGGCCATCGGCGGCTTCGCGACCGGCTTCACCGGCTCGGCGGCCGTTGGCGCACAATTCGATCTGGATGATCTTACAGTCACCGCGACTGCGGCACCCTCGATCCCCGTGGCACTGGCCTTTGACCCGCAACCCGGCGACATCGAGCTTGGTCAGTCGTTCCAGCCAACAGTTGGTGTGCAGGTGCTCAATGCCTTCGATCAGCCGGCCACAACGGCCGCCGATGTCACCCTCGAGCTGCTCGGGGGCAGCGCCGAAACCGGGTTGTCCGGCGCATCTGCCCAGAGTGACGTCGAAACAGGCGTGGCACGCTTCGAATCACTGGAACTGGATGAAATCGGAAGCGGCTATCAGCTCGAGGCCAGTCTGGATGCATGGGAAAATGTCACTGCGGTAAGCAGCGTTTCATTCGATGTGCTCGAGCCCTCGCCTTCCACACTCAGGTTCAGCGAGATCCCGGCGTCGGTCGTGGCAGACAGGGTCGTTGCTCCGGCGATCGAAGTCGCGGTCGAAGATGCTTCGGGAGATCCGGTGGTAGACGGGACGCCCGTGACGCTAGGCATTTTCTCCGGCCCCGCCTCGGGCGCCTCGCTCAGCGGCACAACTGTTCGGGCAACCTCCGAAGGCGTGGCTGTCTTCGACGACCTCGTCCTGAATCCTCCCGGAGAGTATGTGCTGCAGGCTGAAACAGACAATAATGTTTCGGAGACCAGTCCGACAGTCGAGGTGCTCGGCGACCGCATCTTTCACGATCGCATGGAGGTCTCCAGCGAGCTTTGAAACCTTGCTGGTATCCCTCCACGGCGAGCCATCATCCCGGTGATGGCTCGCCAACTCGACCGCGGTGTAAACTTCACCGCATGCGCTACCATTTCGGCGAATTCACCCTCGATACCGATACAGGTCGGCTGAATGGGCCTCGCGGCGCCCTGGTCCTGCGACGACAGGCTTGGCGACTGTTGCTTGAACTGCTTGAGCGGGCACCAGCCCTGATTAGCCACGATGAGTTGCTAGACCGGGTGTGGGGGCGGCATGCCCTTTCGCCCAATGTTCTGCCGCAGACAATCAGTGAGTTGCGTCGTGCGTTGGGTGATAGGGCAAGCGACCCGCGCTACATTGAAACACTCAGGGGGCGCGGTTATCGCCTGGCGTGCTCGGTAGATACCGTTTCGGTTGCCCCCCGATCCCCGAGTTTTCGAGAGGCTAACGCCCGGCGTTATCTGCAGTCCGCCCTGGTTGGCATATCTATTGTGACAGCAGGAGTGGTCATCTGGCTGTTGGCCGATGACACCGCACACAACACGGCTGGTTCAGCAGCCCAAATAGTCGATCCGGTTACCGAGTCCGGGCCGGCCGGACGCTTGCGTCGTCAGGCCCGTCAGGCCGAGTCGCGCCATGATGTAGCCACTGCCGTGGCGCACTGGAGAGCGCTCGCCGCTTTGCGTTCTCAGGATGCCGAGGTACTCAAGGCGCTGGTTCGCGCTGAACTCGACGATCTGCAGGGAGAGCAAGCTCGCCGGTCGCTGGGGCGCCTTCAGCTCTTGCCGCAGGCACAAGACGATCCGAGCGTTGACCTGCTCGATGCCGAGATCGCAGTCATCGACAATGACCTTGAGCGTGCCCTGGACCGGGCTGAGTCGGTCTTTGTCGCGGCCGAGGCTGCCGGGAAAGGTCCTTTAATGGTCGAGGCTGCATTGCTGCGCGCCGGGATCAGCAAGCGTCGCGGCGATATTCGTTCAGGTCGCGAGTTGCTGGTTGGGCTGGCGGATGAGGCAAATGGTGTGCTTTCGAGATCGGAGCGAACCCATCTGCTGATCGAGGCGGCTGCCCTGGCACGTGAGGAGGGACAGCTTGGCCTGAGTGAAAGGCTGCTTTCTCGCACCAGCGGGCTGGAGCCCGAGCTCGCCACGCGCCAGCGTCTCCAGGTCGAGCGAGCCCTGCTCGATGTGCGTAATGGCCGTTCGGGAAGAGCGTGGCAGAAGCTCCAGGTACTGCTCGACAGTACCGAGGGGTCATCAATAGCGACGGATCTCGAAATCGCCTTGTACAACGCGCTGGGTATGGCCGGTATCGAGCAGGGTCTGCTGAGCGAGGCTTCCGGATATTTCCAACGGGCCATGTCGCTCGCGCGCAGCAGTGGCAACGCACTTCGTGCAGCGGGCGTTCAGGTCAATGCCGGCACGCTGCTGGCGCGCCAGTCACGATGGCAGGAAGCCGACGCGCTGTGGAGACGAGCAATCGAGGTTTTCGAGCAGATCGGTGATCGGCGTGGCGTGGCCACCTGTCTGGGCAACCTGGCGGCTTCAGCTTCCAGCCGCGGATTGAATGAGCGGGCGCGTGAGCTCAATGAACGGGCATTGGAACATTTTCGTACGCTCGGTCTGGACGGTGATCGAGCCCGCACCGCTTTCAACCTGGCGCTGTTGGCCAGCCGAAGCGGTCGCCTGGAAGACGCCGAAACCATGCTGGCTGAAGCGCAGGCCGCGTATCGGGATCAGGGCGATCCCGAGTTGATGTTGCACGTCGGCGCATATCGCGTCGAGCAGCGCGTGCTGGCCGGGGCCGTCGACGAGGCAAGACGCCTGCTCAGAGACCTGGATGCATCGCTCGAAGATGGATCGTTCCTGCGTCAGGCTGCTGTTCATGCGGCCAGGGGCCGGCTGGCGCTTATCGAGGGCAATCCAGACGCCGCGCGGGCCGCTTTCGAACGAGCCCTCTCCCTTCGCGAGCAGGCCGGCCATGAGGACTGGGTGCGCGCCTCGCAGCTGGAGCTGCTCGGCCTTGATCTCCTGGAGGGATTGGATCCCTGGACAGTCAGGGTCGAGGCCGAAGCGCTGGCCGAGCACTTCGAAGATTCGGGACAGCTGCGCGATGCCGTTCGCGGCTGGTTGATAGCGACCGAAGCTTTGCTCAGCCTCGGCGAACGAGAGGATGCCCGAGCAATTCTTTCCCATGCAAAGTCTGTTGCCGGCGAGTTTGAGGATGCCGCCCTGTCACTCGAACTCGAGTGGCTCACGGCATGGAGTGGGCGCATTGAAGAGCGAGAGCCGAGATTGAAGACGCTGGCGCGACAGGCGCGCGCTCAAGGCTTTGGGGGGAAAGTCGATCGGATCCGCGCCAGCCTGTCTGAGCGGCGGGACCAGCGGCCCACGATACGGGCTCCAAGCCGAGGCGACGATGCAGACCGTATCCTCCTGCCACCCTATGCCACGGCGCAGGCAGAGGACGCATGAACCAGCCGGAGGCGCAGCTCCGGCCGGTCCAGACCCCTTGGCACACGACTCAATCTTCGGCGAAAGCGCAGTCGACTTCCGGGTTGAAGTCCTCGAACAGCCCGGCCGGGTTTTCGCGAGCCGACCAGACGTGCAGGGCCCAGATGTCCAGGTTGGGATTGAAGTGCAACTCGCGGCCGAAGAACTGCGGCGCCTCCTCGTGGGGCCAGTCTTCGGCCGGAATGATGTACTCCACACCCAGAAACGCCATCGAGCCGTCCTCGGTGGGCGCGTACAGCAAAACCTCGGGCTGGAGCAGGCTCAGCTTTCCGCCGTCGGCCAGGTAGTCCAGGTTGGCGACGTGATAGCCCATTCCGCCGGGCGGTGCCTCGACGCATTCGCTGATGGGCGCGTTCCAGCCGGCCGCCGCGGCGACATCGTGGCTGTGGAAGGCCACCGTGGCCAGGCGAAGCTGGTCGAGCTCGGCGCTGTAGTCGTGCTGTTCGTCCTCATCCAGGCATTCCGGAGGCAGGTTGCCGCCGAGCATGCCCAGGAGCACGCAATAGCGCATGCCCGGGCCCGCGTCCCCGGGCGGGCCGGATTGCGCCAGGGCGGACGGAGCGGCGGCGGCAAGGGCCAGCAGGAACACTGAGGCCGGAAGGGTGGTGATGAACTTGTTGTATCGAGTCATGACGGTCTCCTGTACGTGCTTTGGAACCGGCGCCGTCGGGATGGCGACGCTTGTCCCGCAGTTTCGGCAGGAGAACGGGCGGTGACTTGCGAAAAACCTGAAGAAATCCTCAGGAAATGCTCAAACGGGCGCTCAGGCGGCTTCGCCGGCCTGCGGTGCCTGGTCTGCGGCCTCAGCACGGATCATGTCGGCGGCTTTTTCGGCGATCATGATGGTCGGCGCATTGGTATTGCCGCCCACCAGCGTGGGCATCACCGAGGCGTCGACCACCCGCAGACCCTCGAGGCCGCGAACCTTCAGCTGCGGACTGACCACGGCATGGGGATCGCTGCCCATGCGGCAGGTGCCGACCGGGTGATAGATCGTTTCGGCCTTGGTGCGGATGAACTCGATCAGGCCGTCTCGATCGTGCACGTCATTACCGGGGTAGATCTCGTGAGCCCGGAAGGGCCGGAAGGCCGGCTGCTCAAGAATACGCCGTGAGAGCTTGACGCATTCGAGCATCATCTCCAGGTCCTCGGCCTCGCTCAAGTAGTTGGCGTGAATGGCGATCGGCTCCCGGGCGTCGCCCGAACGGATGGCCAGATGACCGCGGCTTTTCGGCCTGAGCGGGCAGGCATGCAGGGTGTAGCCGTCGCCGGGCAGGCGGTTGCGGCCGTGGTCGTCTAGCAGCGCCGGCACGAAATGCATCTGGATGTCGGGCCGGTCGTCGCGATCGCGGCCGCTGACGAGGAAGGCGCCTGCCTCGGCGATGTTCGAGGTGCCTTCGCCCTCGCGATGCAGGAAGTAACGCAGGCCCACGCGAAGCTCGCTGAGCTGGTCGTAGGTGACCGGCTGGGAGCATCGCGTGAGCGTGCAGATATCGAGATGATCCTGGAGATTCCGGCCCACCTCGAGCAATTCGTGCCGGCAGCTGACCCCGGCCGATTCGAGCATTCCGGCCGGGCCGATGCCCGAAACCATCAAAAGTTGCGGCGAATTGATCGCACCGGCGGTCAGCAGTACTTCGCGTTCGGCGACAGCTGTTTGCGTGCTGCCGTGGCGGCGGTACCGGACGCCGTTGATCCGGTCACTTCCGGCGAAGGTCAGGCCCAGGGTGAAGGCGCCGGTGAGCACCGTCAGGTTGGGGCGCGACCGGACCGGGTTGAGGTAGCCGGCGGCCGCGCTGCAGCGGCGCCCCTGGCGCTGCGTGACCTGGTAGAAGCCCACGCCACGCTGCGCGGGGCCGTTGAAATCGGGGTTGCGGGCGAAGCCGGCTTGCTCGGCGGCCTGGATGAAGACGTCGCTGAGTGGATTGGTGTAGCTCAGGTCGGAGACGCTCAGCGGGCCGTCCGTGCCGTGCAGCTCGGACTCGCCGCGCGCCTGGTCCTCTGATTTGCGAAAGTAGGGCAGTACGTCCTGCCAGCTCCACCTGGGATTGCCCGCGCCCGCCCAGTCGTCGTAGTCGCTGCGGTGCCCGCGCGAGTAGCACATGGCGTTGATCGAGCTCGAGCCGCCCAGCACCTTGCCGCGCGGCCAGTAGAGCCGCCGGTTGTTGAGCGCCGGCTCCGGCTCGGTCTCGTAATTCCAGTTGAGCGACTTGAAGTTGACCAGCTTGGACAGACCGGCCGGCATGTGGATGAAGGGGTTCCAGTCGCGCGGACCGGCCTCGAGCAGCAGGACGCGCACGCCGGGATCGGCGCTCAAGCGGTTGGCCAGCACGCATCCGGCCGATCCGGCGCCAACGATGATGTAGTCATAGGTCTTGGGCATGTTACTGCTGCCGAGTTTATCTCACGTTCGATGATAGACGCGCGATTTAGAACAAGGGTTCTAGAGCCTATGCAATTGACTCATCATCTCGAACCCACTCAGGCGCGTATTGAAGTCGCGTGTCATGCCGATGACCTTGAACTTCTCCCCCATCTCGCCGGGCAGGGCCAGGCGCTTGAGTTCCCCGGCCAGTTTCAGGCGCTGCTGCTCTTCGCTCGCCGCGTCGACGGCTTCGTGCGCGCCGAGGCCGAGCAGGAAACCCGCCTGGCTGGTGAAACCGGCCACTTCGAGTCCGGCCTCGATGCCGGCTTCGGCCACGGCGGTGAAATCGACAAAAGCGGATAGATCGGTCAGCCCCGGCCACACGAAGGGGTCGAAATGGGCGCGGTGGCGGTAGTGGCAGACCAGGGTGCCGTCGCTGCGGTCGGGGTGGTAGAACTCCTCGCGCGGATAACCGTAGTCGATGAACAGCGCCAGCCCGCGTGAGAGCGTTTCGGTGACGGTTTCGATCCAGTCGGGCAGGTCGACGCAGATTTCGCTGACGTAGCCTTCCGGAAGCGGCCGTGAAAGCCGTTGCCGGAGCCTTCCGGCGGCTTCTTTCAGTCGTGTTCGCGGCTGGCGATGGACCCAGCTGAAGCGGTTTTCGCTGAAATCCACGCATTGTTCCAGCAGCTCATCATTCTCGCCGATCTCGAAGCGGGCGACCGGCAATGCATCGATGACTTCGTTGGCGATGATGATGCCGTCAAAGGGCTCGCCTGGCGGCTGGTCGATCCAGCGAACGCGCTCGAGAAGCCCGGCGGGCAATTGCGACAGCATTTCTTGCTGAACTTCCCGCAGGGGCGCGCTGGGCTCGAGAATCAGGTATTCGCGTGGCAAGGCGCTCATGTTCTCGAGCAGGTCGCGTGCAAGTACGCCCGAGCCGGCGCCCAGCTCCACCAGTGTCCAGTCCCCGCCCAGTTGCTCGGCCGCTTCGTCGCACTGGCGCGCCAGCGCGGCGGCGAACAGGCCGCCCTGTTCCGGCGCGGTGACGAAATCGCCGGCCGCGCCGAACTTGTGCAGGCCGTTGACGTAGTAGCCCAGCCCCGGCTCGTACAATGCCATGTTCATGTACCGGTCGAAGGGCACGGGGCCGTCGCGTTGGATTTCGGCCACGATTTTTCGGCACAATCGTTCGCTCAGGCTCGCCAGTTCGGCCGGCGGCTCGGGCAGTGTCAGGGATGGAGAAACGGATGATGACAAGCGTGGAAGCCCGGCGTGGACGTGTGGCGATTGTAACCGGCGCGGCCCGGCGTATCGGTGCGGCCGTCGTCCGGGAACTTCATGGCCGGGGGCTGGATGTCGTGATTCACTACCGTGGATCGGCCGACGAGGCAGGAGTTTTGCGCGATGAATTGCTCGCACTGCGGCCTGGTTCGGTCGCCCTGGTCCAGGCCGACCTGGCCGATCACGCCGCTCCCGAGCGGATTCGCGACGCCGCCCTGGCCGCCTTCGGCCGCATCGACGTGCTGGTCAACAACGCGTCGGCCTTCTATCCCACGCCGCTGGGGTCTGTCACGAAGGCGCAGTGGGACGAATTGTTCGACAGCAACCTGCGTGCGCCGTTCTTCCTGTCCCAGGCCTGTGCGTCCGAGCTGGGTGGGCGTCAGGGCGCGATCGTCAACATGGTCGACATTCACGGACTGGTGCCGTTACCCAGCCACCCCGTCTATAGCCAGGCCAAGGCCGGCCTGATCGCCCAGACGCGCTCGCTGGCGAAGGAGCTGGCGCCGGAGGTGCGTGTCAACGGCGTCGCACCCGGGGCCATCCTGTGGCCGGAGGGCGGGGAGTCGCCCGAGGCCGGCGAGGAAATCCTCCGGCACGTCCCGCTGGCGCGACAGGGCCGGCCCGAAGACATCGCGGGCGCAGTCGCCTTTCTCGCCCTGGACGCGCCCTACATCACCGGCCAGATCCTCGCCGTAGACGGCGGGCGGCTGCTGAATATGTGAAGGGAAAACCTGTTAAACGCAAAGACGCGAAGACGCAAAGAAAACAAATTGAAAACGCTGACTCAGAACCATTTCAGAATGGATTTTGATCTCTTCTGTGGTTTCTGGTTCTATCAGTTCTTGGCGTCCTCGCGTCTTTGCGTTTTAAAGCTTTTTTGACCTTGGGGTTCCTACTTCAATAACTTGGTGACGTCGCGGAAGCGTGGGTGGCTGGCGTCGTGCATGAGTTCGAACAGCACCATCTCGACGTTGCTCAGGTGCACGCCGGCGGCTTCCATGCGGCGGAAGGCGATGTCGCGGTTGAAGGCCGAGCGGGACGACACCGCGTCGGCCACCAGGTGGACCTCGTAGTTCTCCGTCCTGAGTGCGGCTGCTGTCTGCCATACGCAGACGTGGGTCTCGATGCCCGCCAGCAGGATGTGGTCTCGTCCCGAATCACGGATGGCCTTCCTGAGACTTTCGTCGCCCCAGCAGCCGAAGCTGTCCTTGGCGCAGGGCGAGTAGCCTTCGAGTTCCTCGGCCAGCTCGGGCACGGTGGGCCCCAGCTTGTCGGGCAATTGCTCGGCCCAGGCCACCGGGACGTCGAGCAGGCGACAAGCCTCTATGAGTACCTTCTGCTGGTGAATCATCGCCTCGGACTCGTGCATGATCCGGGCCAATTTGCCTTGAACATCGACCAAGAGGAGGAGGGCATTCTGCGGGGTTGGGTGGTCGGGGATATGGCTCATGGGTCTTGCCTGCAGTGGATCGTGACATGTCGCTTGGAGTTTGATGGCTTGCGGAGGTCCGGGTTTCAGGGTTCAGGTTTCAGGGTTCAGGCGGCATCGTCCGGGTCATGTTGGGCGGCTACGCCGCGATATCGGATCGAAGGCCGCGTAGCACGCCGTCGCCTCGCGGCGAAGTCGCCCCGCACCGCTCTCAGCAGCCCGCTCCTGAACCCTGAACACTGAAACCTGAACCCTTCTTCAGCCACTGCCCCACCAGTTGGGCGTGTTCGGTCGTTCATTGCCCAGGTCGGCCGGCTCCAGGGACCGATCCCCGTCAAACTCCTCCCAATGCTCTGCAAACGTCTTCCCCGTTTCCGGGTGCTGAAGCTGCGGCGCCAGGTCGGCCATGGGCTTGAGGACGTGAGCGTACTTCAGGATCTCGTCGCGCGGCAGGGTCAGTCCGTCGAAGTCGCCCACCTTGTCGTCGTGCAGCAGGATGTCGATATCGAGCGTGCGGTCGGAGAACTTGGGCTGGTTGCGATTGCGTCCGTACTCGTCTTCCAGCGCGGTCAGCCAGTCCTTGAGTTCGGCCGGAGACAGATCGGTATCGATGCGAGCCGCGCAGTTGAGAAAGTCGTTGCCGGAGAAGCCCACGGCGGCGGATCGATACACCGGCGAAATCGCGGTATTGGCGAACTTGCGGTACAGCGCGCGGATGCCGGCACGGATATTGGCTTCGGCATTCCGGTTCGACCCCAGTCCCAGGTAGACGGTGCTCATGGCGCTCGGCCCCGCTCGATACGAATGCCGACCGACTTGGCGCCTCTGACGGCCCCGGGCTTGTCGAGCTCGAGCCGAAGCCAGTCGACCGGGAACTCCTCGAGCACGATTTCCGCACATCGCTCGCCCAGTGTTTCGACCAGCTGGAAACTGCTTGATTCGACAAAACCGATCAGCCGCTTGGCCACGGCCTTGTAGTCGAGTGCGTCCTCGATGCGGTCGCTGGCAGCACCCTTGCGAATGTCGCTGCTCATTTCGAGATTCAGCCGGACGGTCTGGCGAATCTTGCGTTCCCAGTCGTAGATGCCGATAACGGTCTCGACGTCGAGGTCCTTGATGAAGACTATGTCCATAGGGTTGGCTGGTTCGCTTGTTGGCTAGTTCGCTGGTTCAAAATTCCGAGAATGTTAATTCAATTCACGCCTGATCCGACAGCGCCATCGCGGCTGAAGCCCAATGCACGATGGCCAAATATCCATAAACCAGCCAACAAGCCAACCAGCTAACCAGCCAACGAGTCGATTGCCCACCTCGGCCTCACGCCGATCAACCCATCCCTCGTCGCCTCCCCCCGCCGATACCACCCCGCATGGGCGATCATGGCGCCGTTGTCGGTGCACAGCTTGAGCGAGGGATAGTACACGCGGCCGGGGACGCGGTGCTCGAGTTCGGCGCGCAGGCGGGTGTTGGCGCTGACCCCGCCGGCGATGACCAGGCGCTGCATGCGGGTTTCCTTGAGGGCGCGCTTGCACTTGATGGCCAGGGTCTCGGCCACGGCCTGTTCGAAGCCGGCGGCGACGTCGGCGTGGTCGGCCTCGTTGACGCGCGCGATCAGTTCGCGTGTATGGGTCTTCAGTCCGGAAAAGCTGAAGTCCAGGCCGGGCCGGTTGGTCATCGGCCGGGGGAATTCGAAGCGCTCGGGATCGCCGGCCTCGGCCAGGCGGGCGACTTCCGGTCCGCCGGGATAGCCCAGGCCGAGCAGGCGCGCCGTCTTGTCGAAGGCCTCGCCGGCGGCATCGTCGAGGGTCTCGCCCAGCAGCTTGTAGCGGCCGAACCCTTCCACCGCCACCAGCATGGTGTGGCCGCCCGACACGAGCAGGGCCACGAAGGGAAAATCCGGTGACGGGGTCTCGAGCAGGGGCGAGAGCAGGTGGCCTTCCATGTGGTGGACCGCGATGGCG
Organism: Wenzhouxiangella psychrophila; assembly: GCF_042310375.1. Classification (NCBI taxonomy): domain Bacteria; kingdom Pseudomonadati; phylum Pseudomonadota; class Gammaproteobacteria; order Chromatiales; family Wenzhouxiangellaceae; genus Wenzhouxiangella; species Wenzhouxiangella psychrophila. The sequence continues at coordinate 202,175 of NZ_JBHJMQ010000003.1, forward strand.
GGGCGATCGAGCGCGGCGGCCAGCGCCACGCCCGTGGCCGCGCCCACCAGCAGTGCGCCGGCCAGGCCGGGCCCGGCGGTGTAGGCGATTGCGTCGAGTTCGCTCGTCGGCATGCTGGTCGATTCGAGCAGTTCGCGCACCATGCCCGGCAGCTTGCGCACGTGGTCGCGCGAAGCCAGTTCCGGGACCACCCCGCCGTAGGCGGCGTGATCCGCCTGGGTGTAGACCAGGTCTGCGACAAGCCCCCGTTCGGCGTTGTAGAGGGCCACGCCGGTCTCGTCGCAGGAAGTTTCGATGCCAAGAATGTTTTGCACGTCGGGGATTTACGGGTTTATAATGGTCAGCTTTCCACAAATTACCGGAACGGGATTTTAATGCCGAGTGTAAAGGTCAAGGAAAACGAGCCGTTTGAGTACGCCCTGCGCCGCTTCAAGCGCTCCTGCGAGAAGGCCGGTGTGGTCGCCGAAGCGCGTCGCCGCGAGTTCTACGAGAAGCCGACCCAGGAACGCAAGCGCAAGAAGGCCGCGGCCGTCAAGCGCCACCTGCGCAAGATCTCGCGCGAACGCGTGAATCGCAAGCGGCTGTACTAAATACTGAACACGTATTCTACGCAACTTCTCGGCGAGGCGGGTCGATCATGTCGCTGAAGACGCAGATCAACGATGACGTCAAGCAGGCGATGCGTTCCGGTGAAAAGGAACTGCTGAAAACCCTGCGCATGATCACCGCCGCGGTCAAGCAGCGTGAAATCGACGAGCGCACCGAGCTCGACGACACGCAGGTGCTGGCCGTGGTCGAGAAGATGATCAAGCAGCGCCGCGAGTCGGCCGAGCAATACCGGGCCGGCGACCGCCCCGAGCTGGCCGAAGCCGAAGAAGCCGAAATCGCACTGCTCGAGCCCTATCTGCCGGAGCAGCTCTCCGACGAAGAGTTGGCAAAGGCCGTCGACGAAGCCATCGAAGAAGCCGGGGCCAAGGACATGAGCTCGATGGGGCAGGTAATGGGACTGCTCAAGCCCCGTCTCCAGGGTCGCGCGGACATGAGCAAGGTTTCCGGGCTGGTCCGTTCGAAGCTGGCCGGCTGAGCGTCAGGCCGCTAAACTGGTTCTGTGGCCGGCCGCATCCCCGAAGACTTTATCGAATCCCTGCTGGAGCGTACCGATATCGTCGAGATCGTCGGTGCGCGTGTCGATCTCAAGCCCGCCGGGCGCGGCGAGCACAAGGCCCTTTGCCCCTTCCATGACGAGAAAACCCCGTCCTTCACGGTCAGCGGTGACAAGCAGTTCTATCACTGTTTCGGTTGCGGTGCGCACGGCACCGCCATCGGTTTCGTGATGCAGTACGACGGGCTGGAGTTTCCCGCCGCGATCGAGGAGCTGGCGCATATGGCCGGCCTCGAAGTGCCGCGCGAGGCCGGCCAGGCGCCGATCAAGAAGAATGATCGCCTCTACCAGGCGTTGAGCCAGGCCCAGACCTGGTTTCGGCGACAGCTCGGTGCCAGTGAAGCCGCCCGCGATTATCTCAAGTCGCGCGGTTTCGACAAGGCGACGGTGGATGAATTCGGCATCGGCTATGCGCCCGACGCCTGGCAGGCCCTGGCCGACTTCATGATCAACGAGGGCTTCCGGCCGCAGGAGCTCGAGGAAGCCGGCCTGGTCACGCGTCGCGACGGCCGGGTGACCGACAAGTTCCGCGACCGGGTGATGTTCCCCATTCACGACCGGCGCGGCCGGGTCATCGCCTTCGGCGGCCGGAGCCTGGGTGAGCGCGGGCCCAAGTACATGAACTCGCCCGAGACCCCCGTTTTCCACAAGGGTCGCGAGCTCTACCGTTTGTTTCAGGTGCGTCGCGGCGGACTGCCTCCGCGCATCCTGGTGGTGGAGGGCTACATGGACGCCGCCGCGCTGTTCCAGTTCGGTTTCGACAATGCCGTGGCCACGCTCGGCACATCGGTCACGCCCGACCACATGAGCCTGCTGTTTCGCGCCTCGCCGGTTGTGGTGTTCTGCTTCGACGGCGACCGCGCCGGTCTGCAGGCGGCGTGGCGCGGCCTGGAAGCGGCGCTGCCGGAGCTGAAATCCAACCGCGAAGTCCGTTTCCTGTTCCTGCCCGAAGGCGAGGATCCCGATTCACTGGTGCGCGGCCAGGGCGCGGAAACCTTGACCCGCATGCTCGACGAGGCGAAGCCGCTGTCGGCCTTTTTCTTCGATCACCTGGCCGAGTCTCTGGACATGGCCACGCTCGACGGGCGCGCACGCCTGGTGGCGCTGGCCGAGCCCTACCTCGAGAAGCTGCCGGAAGGCGCCTTCGCCGACATGATGCGCGACGAGCTGGTGCGGCGCGCCGGCCATGGCGGACGCATCCAGCCGGCGGGCGAATCGAAGGCTGCATCGCCCCCGCCGGGCGGAAATGACGAGCGCCCACTGACGCCGGTGCAGTATGCTGTCGCCTTGATCGTGCAGCGTCCGACGCTGGCCGACGGCGTCGAAGAGGGAGCTCTCGAGGGGCCGGCGACGGTCCGAGGGGTCGATTTCCTGCGGGAATTGATTGACTTTTGCCGTCACAAGCCCCAGTTTTCTACGGCTAAGCTTCTTGAGGCCTGGCGGGAACGTCGGGAAGCGCCCTGGCTGGCCCGACTGGCGGCCCGGGACGTACTGGCCGATCGGGATGAAATGCCAACGGCGCTGGCGCAAACTCTGGCCAGAATTCGTCGTCAAATGGTACAGACCAGAATTCGCGAACTTCAGCAAGCCCAGCTCAACGAAGGGGGGCTCGATGAGGACCGCACCAGCGAGTTGCGCCGGCTGTTGAGTCAGCGCAACCAAGACGGATAAACATGAAAGCCGAAAACGCAGCTATGGAAAACGCACCGCGACCCTCTCAGCTCAAGCAGCTGATCCAGAAAGGCCGTGAACAGGGGCAGTGGTTGACCTACGCCCAGGTCAATGACCACCTGCCCGGCGATATCGTCGATCCCGAACAGATCGAGGACATCGTCAACATGATCAACGACATGGGCATCAAGGTCTTCGAGGAAGAACCCGAGGATGCCGATGCGCTGATTCTCAACGATTCGGCCAGTACGGACAACGACGATGAAGCCGCGCAGGCGGACGCCGAGGCCGCACTGGCCGCGGTGGAGAGCGACCTCGGGCGGACGACCGACCCGGTGCGCATGTACATGCGCGAGATGGGCTCGGTCTCGCTGCTCACGCGCGAGGACGAAATCGACATCGCCAAGCGCATCGAAGACGGCCTCAACCAGGTCAACCAGGCAATGGCGCGCTTCCCCGGCACGATCGAGACCCTGCTCGAGGAAGTCGAGTCGTGGAAGGAGGGCAACCTCCGGCTCAACGAACTGGTCAGCGGCTTCATCAATCCGACCTTGCTGGCGGAGATGGAGCTGATCTCCCAGGATGCGATGGAAGCGGCCGTCGAGGAAGAGGCCGAGTACATCGACGAAGACGAAGAGGAAGACGAGGACAAGCCCGCGCCGACGGTCAATACCCTGCCGGATCCCGAGCAGGTGACCCAGTTCTTCGACGAGATGCGCAAGCTGCACGAGCGCTTCACGACGCTGCATGACCGCTATGGTCCCAACAGTCCCAAGGCCTCGGAGCTGCGTGACCTGATCGCCGAACAGTTCATGCGCCTGAAGCTGCCGCCGCGCCTGTTCGACTACCTGATCGACCGCATGCGCTTCCAGGTGGCGCGTACGCGGGATGTCGAGCGCACGATCATGAAGATCTGCGTGGAGCGCTGCGGCATGCCGCGCAAGGAATTCATCACCAGCTTCCGCGAAAATGCCGCTGACCCCGAATGGCGCAAGGGCCTTCTCCGTCGCCGCAGCACCTGGGCCAAGGCCCTCAAGGACTACGCCGACGAGCTGGAGGGCCTGCAGGATCGCCTGGGCCGCTTCGAGCGAGATCAGCGCATCCCCATCGGCGACCTGCTCGAACTCAATCGCTCCATGTCCATCGGCGAGGCCAAGGCGCGTCGTGCCAAGAAGGAGATGGTCGAGGCCAACCTCCGACTGGTCATCTCGATTGCCAAGAAGTACACCAACCGCGGCCTGCAGTTCCTGGACCTGATCCAGGAAGGCAACATCGGCCTGATGAAGGCCGTCGACAAGTTCGAATACCGCCGCGGGTACAAGTTCTCGACCTACGCGACCTGGTGGATCCGCCAGGCGATTACCCGCTCGATCGCCGACCAGGCGCGCACCATCCGCATCCCGGTGCACATGATCGAGACGATCAACAAGCTCAACCGGATCTCTCGCCAGATGCTGCAGGAAATGGGCCGCGAACCCACGCCCGAGGAACTGGCCGTGCGCATGGAAATGCCCGAGGACAAGGTCCGCAAAGTGCTCAAGATCGCCAAGGAGCCGATCTCGATGGAAACGCCCATCGGCGACGACGAGGATTCGCACCTGGGCGATTTCATCGAGGACGCCAACATCCTCTCGCCGATCGACACGGCCACAACCACCGGCCTGACCGATACGGTGCAGAAGGTGCTCTCGGGGCTGACGCCGCGCGAGGCCAAGGTGCTGAGAATGCGGTTCGGCATCGACATGAACACCGACCACACCCTCGAGGAAGTCGGCAAGCAGTTCGACGTCACCCGCGAGCGCATCCGTCAAATAGAGGCCAAGGCGCTGCGAAAGCTGCGCCATCCGACGCGTTCGGAACAGCTCCGGAGCTTCCTCGACCTCGAGTGACGTGACGCCCGTCACGACCCCGCCGGGCCACGCTGCCCGGCTGGCCTCGATTCCCGCCGCGGCACTTGACCGTCTCCCTGCCCGGGAGTAGTTTGAACAGCCCCCAATCCGGCAAATCAGGTAAACAGGCATGTTCAACAAGCGCGAACAAGAATCCGAAGGCTCCACCAGCGAAAATCACACGGCAGACAAGCCCGCCCCGTCATCGCGATCGGCAGCGCCGCGCAATGTCGGCGGTACGGCCATGATCGGCCCGTCGATCAACGTCGACGGCAAGCTACTTGGTGACGAGGACCTGGTCATCGAAGGCAAGGTCAAGGGGACCGTCGAACTCAAGAAGAACAGCGTGACGATCGGCAACCAGGGGAATGTACAGGCCGATGTGTATGCCCATTCGATCTTTGTCGACGGCCAGATGGACGGCAATCTCGTGGCTTCCGAGCAGGTGGTTATCCGAAAGAGCGCCCGCGTGAAGGGCAGCATCGCAGCCCCGCGCGTCAGCCTGGAAGACGGCGCGCAGTTCAATGGCTCGATCGACATGGATGCCAAGGGCGAAACCCTCGGCAAGGCTTTCTCCGGCCAGAAGTCCTCGCAGGAATCGAGCGGCGCCGCAAAGACCGAATCCTCGCGTTCGGATAGCGGCTCGGGCAAATCCGGATCCGAAGCCGGGAAGCAGGCCAGTCTCTGACGCTCGATAAGGGGTAGCGATCGTGAGCAGTAACGCCGCGGGTCCGCTGGAAGACAGCGGACCGGAGCCGATACGTGCACCGTTGTTCTCGAAGGCGGTCGAGGCTTTCGAGGACGACCGCCGTCACGTCGTACTCGACCTAGGCCGGGCGCGTGAAGGCACTGTGGCGTTGTTCAGCGCCTACCGCTGCCGGCTCGACATTGTTGATCTGCCGGCTCACCTGGGCGCTCTGCCGAACGTCGACGAAGAAGGCGGGTCCGAGGCCGTCGAGCGCTGGCTCGACGGCCTGCTCCCGCCGTCTCAGGGGGAAACCGTCGACCTGGTGCTGTGCTGGAACCTGCTTAACTACCTGCCGGCGAGCGTCATCGAGGCGCTCGGCAGGCGCCTGGCCGAGCGGGCCTCGCCGCAGGCCCGGCTGCACGCACTCATCGAGTACCGAGCCACCCGCATGCCGGCCGCTCCCGTTTCGTTTGCGCCGGTCGGGCTCGAATTGCTGGATGATCCGCCCGAAGGCGATCCGGCCGCGATTCCGGCCCCTCGCTATACCCCCAAGGAACTGGAGAAGCGCCTGCCGGGCTTTACTTCCGAGAAAACCATGCTGCTGGGCAACGGCATGCAGGAATATCTCTACCGGCGCTGAGCGCGGAATTGGTACAGAAAAAAGCCCGGGCCACGCGAGGTGGCCCGGGCTTTTTCATTGCTGGCCGAAGCCGCGCCTGACGATCAGTCGGCCAGGCGACCCGAATCGCGCCGACGTCTCAGGCCCAGCAGCCCCATCAGGGCGAGCAGGCCGGAGCCGACGATCAGGCCGAGGCGGTCCAGTGTAGGAATCGGGGTTGCCGGTGCGGTTGGTGCAGCACCCCGACCGGAGACGGCAAGCGCCGTGCTGCCGGTTCCGGTGCCGTCGTCGAAGCCGAACACCAGGCTTTCCCCGTAATCACCGGCGCTTTCCGGCGAGAAGGTGACGATCAGCGTGCACGACTCGTCCGGCTCGAGCGTAAACGGCGGCTCGGGGCAGTCGCCCGAGATGCTGAATGGCTCGGGCAGGTTGGTCCAGTCTTCCACCGTAACCGGTGCCGAGCCTCCGTTGGTCAGGGTTAGCTCGACTTCACTCGACTCGCCGGGATTGACCTCGCCGAAGTCGATATCGCCGCCCGGGCTGACGGTCAGTTGTCCGATCACGCCCTGGCCGGAAAGCGGCACCTCGGCTGGTTCGCTACCGGCGTTGCTGGATACGCTCAGGACGCTGTCGAACGCGCCCTCGGCCGGCGGCGTGAAACCGACTGTAACCGTGCAGAAGTCCCCGGCAGCAATCGGCGTGTCGCAGTCGTCGCCGATCAGGCTGAAGACGCTTCCGCGAGCTGCGCCAAGGGCAATGTTGTCGATGACCAGCTCGCCCTGTCCGATGTTGGTGAGGTCGATTTCGCCCTGGGTCGGCTGGCCGACCAGCTGATCACCGAAGTCCAGTGGCTCGAAGCCCAGGCCGGGAACGAGTCCCGTGCCGGTAAGTTCGAAACTGTTGTCGCCGCCCACGCTGTTGGTGACCACGGTGACGGTCTGCGTGGAGGTTTCTCCCGCCGCGGGCAAGAAGCCGGTCAGCAGGGTGCAACTTTCGCCGGCGGCCAGTTCGAAGGGCAGGCCGGCCGCGCAGTCGGAGAAGTCCAGGCTGAACGGCGCACTGGGCCCCTGGAAACCGGTGACCTCGAGGGTGCCGTTGCCGTCATTGAGAAGCGTCACCGGCTCTGTGGCCTCGACCTCGACCGAGACGGAGCCGAAATCGATGTCCGGGTTGGCGTCGACCACCGGAATGGCGCGCTCGACACTGCCGGCGTCGCACTGGCCGGTAATCGGGTCCGGCCGGCTCTTGCCGCGCTGGTCGACGTTGAAGTCGGTACCGCAACCGTCGGTGTCGGTGACGACGTTCAGCGCCGGGCTGTTTGTCGCCGGCAGGTGCGTGCGGGTCGGACCACCGTTGTCGGCCAGTTCGCCGAGCTGCGGGGCTTCGCCCAGCAGATCGGTGCTGGTGGTGTCGGTATTGAATGTACTGCCGTCGTCCGGCCCTTCGCCGATCAGGCTGGCGCTGACTTCGAAAGTCGTGTTCCCCGGAACGGGCTCGGTGTTTCCGCGCGCCTCCCAGTCGGGCAGTTCGAGCTGCGGGAAGGCCTGGGCCAGACGATCCCAATAGCCAGCCATCCGTGCGGTCTGGGGGGGCTCTGGCTCTACTACGGTACCCAGATCGGCCGAACCCTGTGCCGAGCTGTTGCCGGCGATGATGCTGCCCGCAATCTCGGCGGTGCGGTACTGGCTGAATGCGACCGACAGCCCGCCGCCGCGACCGACTGTTGCGGTGTTGCCGGTCAGGGTCATGCCTTCCAGCCGTACCGGCCGCGGGTCAATTCGGGACTCGCCATCGTTCTGTCCGATTGCCCGTCTGGGATCGGGAAAGTACAAGTATGCACCGGCCGCGTAGGCCGCGGAGTTGTTGCTGATGGTCGACTGCTGCATGGCGACCGTGCCCGGGTATTTGTTAACCATGTACATGCCGCCGCCGATGCTGCCGAACTCATCTTCGCTCACGGCCTTGTTGCCGCTGATGGTGCTGCCCGAAAGCGTGAAATCCAGGGCATCGGAGATAACGAACATGCCGGCGCCGACTGCGGCGCTGTTGTCGGAAATCTCCGTATCCTCGATGCTGATCGAGCCGTACTCGTTGATGAACGTGGCACCGCCACCGGGACCGCTGGTGCTGTTGCCGCTGATGACCGAGCGCGTGATGGAAACCAAGCCGGCCTCGATGAGTTCCTCACCGCGTTCGGCGGATTCCGGTGTCTGTTCGATTAGGAAACGCGCATTCAGGCTGAACAGGCCGCCCGCGCTGAAGTACTGGTCTCCGGTGACGCTGTTGTCGACAATCTGCGTATCGGTTACGGACAGGCTGCCGTAAGCGGCAACGCCGCCGACCCCGGATTCCGTGGAATTGCCCGAGATCGTCGAGTCGACGATCTCGGTGCCGTAGTAGGAGTAAACGGCCAGGCCGCCGAAGCCGTAGCTGCCCCGGTTGTCGCGTATTTCGCTTTGCTCGATATTGATCTCATAGCCGGTGATCCCTGCACCGCCACCGCCGTTGGTTTCAACGCCGTCGGCTTCCCAGGGCGTATTGTCACTAATGGTCACGTTGGACAGCTGGATGGTGTATCCCTCCAGCTCTGCGCCGCCGATCCCCGTGCGGGAGCGATTGCCGGAAATGGTGGTGTCGCTGATCTCGATCGAGTTATAGACATCGACATGCAATCCGCCACCGTACTCGTAGGCGGTGTTACCCGAGATTTCGGAGCCGCTGATCATGACCTGTCCATCGCCCTTGACCGCAATGCCGCCCCCAGCCAGTTGGTATTGCGTATCGGGCGTATCTTCCGGCGCGGCGTTGTTGGTGATCCGGCTGTTGTTGACCGTAAGATCGCCGCCACCAACGAAGATGCCTCCGCCTTCCAGATCGACGGTGTCGGAATTCGAACCAAAATAACGGCCAACACACCGGGTGATGGTCATGTCGTTGACCGAGAGGCTGGCGCTCCGGGTGGCCAGGCAGCGGTGCTCGGTCGCTCCGTCGAGCGTCACTTCGCTGCCCTGCAGGGTCAGGTCCTCGCTGAGCTGCGGCAGGTCGTCCTCGAGCGCGATGGTTTCGCCGGAGACCTGCGAAAAATCGATCGTGTGGGGGCCGGAAATCGCGTTGGCGTCATTGATGGCTTGCCGAAACGATCCTGCCCCGCTGTCATTGGTGTTTCCCACCTGGAAGGTATCGGCATGCGCCGCACCGGAGGCAAGCGCCATGCCGATGCCGACAGCCAGCGTACGGCGTGCGAGATGGATATCTCGGAAATTGCGAGTCGTCATGGTTCCCCTTTTTCAGGCTGGTTGTTGTTCAGGCGCGGGAGCGCAGCCCCGGATGGCAGGCGTTCTCCCTCAGCCGCCGATATTACGAGAATATGGAGCGTGATACAACTCACAGTTCCCCGGAGAGGTCGCCTGCGGGATTGTCATTAAAAAGGCCCGAATCGCAGTGCGATCCGGGCCATGTTTCAGGCGATCTGTTTTCCCTACAAGTCGGACACACACACCCTGTTGCGCCCGCCTTCCTTGGCCTGGTAGAGGGCCTCGTCGGCGCGCTGGAACAATGACCCGGCGTCTTCATCGGGCCGACTCTGCGCCACGCCAAAACTGGCCGTGACGCTGATTTCATCGTGGAAACGAGTACCGGAGATCAGCTTCCGGAAAGCTTCTGCGGCCAGGCGGGCGCCTTCCAGGTCGGTTTCGAAGAAGACCAGCAGGAACTCCTCACCACCCCAGCGCACGCCAATATCCTGCCGGTTGAGGTGCTGGGTGATCAGGTGGCCGATTCGTTCGATCACGAGATCGCCCATGGCGTGGCCGTGATGATCGTTGACGGCCTTGAAGTGATCGATATCGAGTAGCGCCACGCTCAGCGGTTGCTCTTCCCGTCTGGCACTGGCAATCGCGGCATTGAGCTCGCTCTTGCCGGATACGTGGTTGAGCAGTTCGGTCAGGCCGTCGGACTCGGCTCGCTCGCGAAGGCGGCGCATCAGACGAACCTGGCCGGTCACGTCGCGCTGGATGGCCAGGTAATGCGTCACCTCGCCCTGCTCGTTCTTGACCGGTGAGGTGCGCCATTCGATGTGGAAGGGGCGCCCGTCCTTGCGATAGTTGATGGTGCGGCCCTCGAAATCGCGGCCGGCTTCCAGCGCAAGTCGCAGCCGGCGCACAACGTTCCGATCGGTTTCCTTGCCCTGGAGGATGGCGGGGGTGCGGCCGATGACCTCCTCCCGGCTCCACCCGGTCATCTCGCAAAAGGCGGGATTGACGTAGATGATTTCGGGATGATCGAGATTGCTGTTGGTTATCACGATCGAGTCGTAGCTCGCCTCCAGTGCGGCTTCCGCCAGGCTCCGGATATCGTTCTTGCCGGGCAATCGCGCTAGTCTGCCGTGGGCCGCACTTTCGCTCATGGTGTTCTCGATGACATCGAACGGACTCCACGCCGCTTTCCTTGCTGGAAAGTAGCAGGCTCCGCGGGCAACGGCAAGCGTCGGCGAACTCCGATCTCCTTGTCAGGAACGGCGCCGGGAAAGCTCGGACGCCGCATCGGCCAGGTCGGCCATCACCGCGCTGGCGGTGACCGCCACCCCGGCGCCGGGTCCATGAACTTCCAGGGGCGTTTCCGGGTCGTCGGCCAGCTGGATTCTGGCCAGGTTGCCGCTGCCGCTGAGCCGGGCCAGCGGCGAGTTGCATTTCACCCGGACCGGAGCGACTCGTGCACCCGCGGGCTCGAACTGCGCCAGGTAGGCCCAGGTTTCGCCGTTTGCATGAGCAGCCTGCAAGCGCCGTGACCAGACCCGGTCCTGGTTTTGGAGCGCCCGGATCACGTCGCTGCCGGGAAGCACCGATTCGGCCCACTGGTCGGCGACGACCGGCTCGCGCTCGACCGATATCTCTTCCAGGCCCGCCTCGCGCAACATGATCGTCAGCTTGCGGGCGACATCGCGGCCGGAAAGGTCTTCGAGCGGGTCGGGTTCGGTGAAACCGCGAGCGCGGGCGTCGTCGACGGCGGCGGAAAGCGGCCTGCCGGCGGCCATCTGCGAGAAAACGTGCACCAGGGTGCCCGAGACGACCGCGGTGAGACCGGTCGGCGTTGCACCGGCACGTCGCAGGCGCCTGAGCGTGGACAGGATCGGCAGCCCGGCGCCGACAGTGGCCGAGTAGCCCAGCGGTGCGCCGCCGATACGTGCCGCCTGCCGAATCGAGCGGTAGAGCGCCAGCTCACCGGAGAAGCCGTGTTTGTTGGGCGTGACCACGCCGATGCCGGCCTGCAGCCACTCGGGGTAGTAGCGCGGCAGCACCGGATCGGCCGTGCAGTCGACGATGACCGTCGGCCGGCCGTCGGCGGCGATCCTTGTAGCCAGGCGGTCGAGTGTTTCCGGATCGCGCCTGCGGTCTTGCTGTTGGCGCTCGGCGACGACCAGGTGGGTGCTGCGATTGATGGCTTCGCGGAGCGCGAGGCCCGGCAAGTCCGTCGAATGGCCGACCTGCCCCAGGCGCGAGACCAGCGCCGAGCCCACCTGCCCGGTGTGCCCGATGACAACGACATCAACGGTTTGTGTCGCTGCCGCGGGACGGGGGGAGCCGAGATTGTCCCGGATTCCGGCAAGCGCCGGCTCACGGGCGGAAAGCGTGCGCGTGGTGGTATTCATGCGTGAGCCTCCAGAATGTTTTCGTTGGTGGCGCCCTGGCGCCGGAAACCGCAGACGATGCGGTCGAGGCGCTCCTGCTCGATCAGGAAGGCATCGTGTCCCTGGGGCGTTTCCAGCCAGGCGATCGAGGATTGCGGCAGGGCCTCCGCCAAAGCCTTCTGGTCGCGCGGCGGATAGAGCAGGTCGGATGTGATGCCGACGATCAGCGTGCGGGCCTCGACGGCCTTGAGCGCTTTGTGCCAGCCCCAGCGGCCGAGTCCGATGTCGTGGCCGTCCATGGCGTCCATCAGGCGCCGATAGCTGACCGGATCGAAGCGTTCGCGCAGGTCTTGCCCGTGGTGATCCAGCCAGCCCGGCGCGGTGCGTTCGCTGCCGTTGTCCGGCCCAAAGCGGTCGTCGAGGTTGTCCCAGTGCCGGTAGCTGAGCATGGCGATCATGCGCGCCAGTTCTAGGTCGCCGTGCTCGATCAGCGCCCGGCGCTGGGCGTGGTTGAGCGCGCTGGCCCAGGCGGACTGCCTCGCGGGCGCGGCAATAACGACTGCCGACTCGACCCGGTCGGCCTGGCCGACCGCCCATTCCAGCACCTGCATGCCGCCCAGGGAGCCGCCGATGACCAGCTTCAGGCGCCGGATGCCCAGCGCATCGAGCAGCAGGCGCTGCACCGTCACCATGTCGCGCACCGACACGGCCGGGAAACGCTCGCCCCAGGCACGCAGGCCGCGCCGGTGGCGCGGGCCGGTGGTTCCCCCGCTGCCGCCGAGCACATCCGCGGCAACGATGAAGTCGGTGTTGGGGTCCAGGCTGCGTCCGGCACCGAGCAGCCCCGGCCACCAGTGCTCGAGGTGCCGGTCGCCGGTCAGCGCCGGGCAGACCAGCACGGCGTTGCCGGCGCCGGCGTCGAGCCGGCCCCAGGTGCGAAACGCGATCTCGAGCCGATCCAGTCGCCCGCCGCCGGCAAGCGGCGGCGGGTTCTCGATGGTAATGACGCGATCCTCGCCGTTCATGCCGCGGCCGCCAGTCCGGCACGCTCGAAGGCACCGGCGAAGTCGTCGATGATGTCGTCGATGTGCTCGATGCCCACCGCGACCCGGATCAGCTCGCTGCTGACACCCGCGGCGCGGCGCTCGTCCTCGCTCAACTGCTGGTGTGTCGTGCTGGCCGGGTGGATCACCAGGGTCTTGGCATCGCCGACGTTGGCCACGTGGCTGGCCAGCTCGACGCTGTTGATGAACTGCCGGCCGGCCACCTCGCCGCCGCGAATGCCGAAAGTCAGCACCGCGCCAAAGCCATGGTTCAGATAACGCTTGGCACGTTCATGCGAGGGATGGCCGGGCAGACCCGGATAGTTGACCCACTCCACGGCCGAGTGCTTTTCCAGCCACTCGGCCAGCGCCTGCGTGTTGTCGACGTGGCGCTGAACGCGCAGCGACAGGGTCTCGAGGCCCTGCAGGAACAGGAAGCTGTTGAAGGGGCTCAGGGCCGGGCCGAGATCGCGCAGCCCCTCGACGCGGGCGCGAATGGCAAAGGCAATGTTGCCGAAGGGGCTGTCGGGACCGAAGGTCTCCCAGAAGTTCAGGCCGTGATAGCCGGGCGCCGGTTCGGTGAATAGCGGGAAGCGGCCGTTGCCCCAGTCGAAGCTGCCCGCGTCGACAATCACGCCGCCGATGGAGGTGCCGTGCCCGCCGATCCACTTGGTCGCCGACTCGACCACGATATCGGCGCCGTGCTCGATCGGCCGGGCTAGGTAGCCGCCGGCGCCGAAGGTGTTGTCGATGATCAGCGGCAGGCCCTCGCGCTTGGCCAGGGCCGAGAGCCCTTCGAAATCGGGGATCCGGAAGCCGGGGTTGCCGATGGTCTCGGCGTAGATCGCGCGGGTCTTGTCGTCGATCTGTGCGGCAAAGGCGGCCGGGTCGTCGTCGTCCACCAGGCGCACCTCGATGCCCAGTCGCGGCAGGGTCACCTTGAACTGGTTCCAGGTGCCGCCGTAGAGCGACGAGGCGGCCACGATGTTGTCGCCGGCCTGGGCCAGCGTCGTGATGGCGATCAGCTGCGCGGCCTGGCCCGAACCCGTGGCCACGGCGGCGACCCCGCCCTCGAGCGCGGCGATGCGCTGCTCGAACACGTCGGTGGTCGGGTTCATGATGCGCGAGTAGATGTTGCCGAACTCTTCCAGGGCGAACAGGCGTGCGCCGTGATCGGCATCGTCGAAGGTGTAGGAAGTGGTCTGGTAGATCGGCACGGCCCGGGCGTTGGTGCCCGGCGCCGGCTCCTGGCCGGCATGGACCTGCAGGGTTTCGAATCGTCTCGTTCTGTCGTTGCTCACGGTCTGTCTCCTCAAGTTTGCGGTGGATCGCGGTTGCCGCAGCGGAAGACAGATGAGGGGGTTGGACAAAGAAAAACCCGCACCGGCCAGGCCGCTGCGGGTTTTTACGTGATTCGGTTTGGTCTAGTGGATCAGAACACAGCCGTACACGCATCCGCAGCAGAGGCTTGCAGACACATGCACATGCACATTGCGCAGTTGAAATGTTTGGCGGGTTCGAAACTCATAACCCTATTTACTCAGTTTCGGGACGAGCTGTCAACAGCCTTGAAGGAATTCGAACTGATCGTCGCGCCGGTCGCATAGCGGCGTGCGAGTCCGAACGCACGGCGCCAGATCAGCCATGGCTTCGGCCGGTGGCGCAGCGCTCGAAGCTGCGCCTATTTCCCGACTGAACCCAAGCTTATGTGCGGCGCCACACTGTTCGTCCCGGCTGGTTCCGTTAGAGTGCTGCGGGCTTGGTCAGATCACGCCAAGAAGGCGTGATGTGATCGAGTTCATGGCAGTTTGTAAAAAACCAATACCTGAAATTGATAATGCGGCGTTACACTTTTGATAGCGGTTCTATTCGAAAGCGGAACGCCGCCAAGCAAGGGGGATTCATCCACATGACAGCAGAGTCCAGGAGCGAATCCAGATGCACCCCGACAACACGCAAAATCCCATTCGATACCGCTTGGCAGCATTAGTCTTTGCCGCCGTGGCACTCATGGCCTCGTCCGCCTCGGCACAGATGGTTACCGGCGGCTTCACGGGCTGGTGGGCCCAGCCCGATCAGCAGAACCACGGCCTGATCATCGCGATTTCGCGCCTGCCCAGCGGCGAGCGCACCGGCGTGATCTACTGGGCCCATTTTGATGACGAGGGCAATCCCGCCTGGCTGATTGCCCAGGGCGACCTGGACGACGACAGCATCGATGCGGCGGTCTTCGAGGTGGAAGGCGTCACCTTTATGCAGCCAGCCGAGGAAGGCAGTAACTTCGGCGAGCAGGTCGGCACGATGGAGGTCTCGTTCGAGAACTGCCTGACCGGACAGGTGGCCTTCGAGACCAGTACGGTCGGCAGCGGCGAGTTCAGAATCGAGCGGCTGACCGACCAGCCCGGTGCGGTTTGCAGCGGCGGCATTGGCGATGATCAAGAGCCTGGTACCGGGCTGGAGGAGTTCGATGTCGACCTCGTCTCCACCGGGGTTCACGTCGGCGCCGAGGGTGAGGCGGAATTCGAGATCCGCCCGGGCAAGGCCGAGTTCGAAGTCGAAATCGAAGACCTTCCGGCAGGCGACTACGAGCTTCAGGTCGGCGAGATTACACGCGGCACGATTACGGTGATCGAAGACGACGAGGGGGATACTGAAGGCGAAATCGAATTCCGCTCGCCTGAAACGGACGATACCCTTCTGCTGGATTTCGATCCACGCGGCCAGATCATCGACGTGCTCGACGACGGCGTGATCGTCCTGACCAACATGGCACCGGAAAACGGCGTAACGCCGGGCCAAGAGGATGCACCTCCCTTCGGCGACAGCGAGATCGAAGTCGACTTCAACAACGACGGTGTGTATCCGGATGGCGAGGCCGAAGCCGAGTTTGAACAGGGCTCCGACGAGGTGGAATTCGAAATCGAGGTCGAAAACATCCCGGTTGGCAGTTACGCCGTCCTGGTCGATGGAATCGAACGTGGAGAAATCCTGGTCACGGCCGACGACGAAGGCACGGAGGGTGAACTTGAATTCCGCTTTCCGCAGGAGACCGATACGTTGCTGCTCGATTTCGACCCCAGGGGCAAGCTGGTGGAGATCTTCGAGGATGGCGTGTCAATTTTCCACGTCGACTTCCCTGTTGTCGGCAACGACGACGATGGTGACGACGACGACGACGATGACGATGACGATGACGATGACGATGACGACGGCGACGGCGACGATTGATCGTTGCTCGCCGTTGCCCGTATAGACTTTCGCGGGCCCGTTATCGGTCCTTGTTCGTGCCTGTCACGGCAAGTAACCTTCCCCGGCCGGCTCCCTCGCGGGAGCCGGCTTTGCACTGATTCGACCCCAAACGGATGTGCGGAGCCAATGGCTGGAGCACATGTTGCTTTCGAGGTTCGTTAGAGATCAGGCGGAATCCGGAGCCACTGGGACAGCTCAGAAGACCGTTTCGCTACGGCTGCTGAGATCGCTCCAAATTCCCAATCAGAATTCTGCCCAACAGAGAGAAGTAATTGCTCGACTCGACGCATTGCAGGAGCATACACAGCGCTTGATTTTAATCTACACGACAAAGAAGGCAAGGTTAGTAGAGCTCAAGCAATCCCTCCTCCAGAAAGCCTTCTCCGGCGAACTGACCGCCGACCGCGCCGAGCGCGAGATCGAGTCGGCCACGGCCTAAGCGGCGCCGACCTGCGGGCGATATTCAGACAAGCCGTCACCCCAAATCAAAAAATGGTGACGGTTTGTCTGGGTCCGCGTTCGTGCTTCATCGTTGGGCCTGCTGTGCCCGCCACTGCAACGCCGGGTAGTTGTCGAGATGGGCTGCCAGCTCGGGCTCCAGCTCCAGCAGGTCAGGGCGGATACTTCCTTTCTCGATCAACTGGTGGAGAAACTCGTGCTCGATTTCGTCGAGAGGTAGCAGCGATGCCAGGGCCTGACGCGTTTCGCCGATCAGTCGTTCGAGCATTTCCTCCTGCTCCTTCCGGCGTGTCAGTTGGTGCTGAACAAGCAGGGGGAACAGGTTGCGTCGTGCATCCCGGTAGCCGACGTCGACGTCGTCCAGCGTGATGGTGCGCCAGTCGCGGCGGTTCATGGCGCCGTAAAGGATGAATGCAGCACGCAGACGCGATGGATCGGTTCGTGAAACGGTCAGAAGATGATGGGCATCGAACAGATCGCGGGCGGCCGTGCGGGAAAACAGTGCCGCCAGTTTTCCACCGGCCAGTTCGTGAATATCCAGAACCGGAATCCCACGCGCAACGATAGTGCCAAGCGGCTGCGAGTCGAGTCGCTGCAGCGGCCACAGTGGTTGCCGGTAGAGGTAGTTGAGATCGACTTCGAGAGTTCCACCCCCACCGAACGCATCGCTGTAGCGAAAGCTCCACTTGCAGCCGGCGTGGCTGCTGGGTGCGCGAATGAGCGAGAGATTATGGCGCCCGGCAATGGCCTGGATTCTCTGCTCGATCTGTGGTCGTTCGCCAAGCATCTTTTCCCGATCGAGAGCCCCGATGTAATTGAGGTCGATATCGACCGACAGACGGGGCAGGCCGAAGTGAAACAGATTGAGTGCGGTTCCGCCTTTCAGGGTGAGCCGGCTTGCGAGGAATGGATCGTCAAACAGCGCCTGCAAGAGTTCCACCAACCGGTCGACCTTCTCCAGGAACTCGATGCGGAAGCCGGTTTCGCCGGCGAGCCGGTTCAGGGATTCCGCCGACAGCGTCATGTGGGCTCCTCCCAGCTCCGCTCGGCTACAGACAACGGAACCACCAGATTCCACCGGGACAGAAACCGGGTGGGTTCGCTGCTGCCGCGACTCAGGTAATGCGGGCTGGACGGAGACAACCGGCATAGCTTTTCGAGCGCTTGATCATCGACCATCAGCGGGTTGCGGTTGACTTCCAGATACCAGCCGACCTTGGCGGCGGTCGTGGCGTTGCCCAGGGCGGCGACGTAGCGACATACGAGTGTGAGGTCAAGGTACTCGATCATGTCGAGCGAGCGCCAGACTTCTTCCCAGCCGCCGCACAGTTCGGGACGGTCCAGCGCATCCACCAGGCAGCGTTCGAGTCCGGTTACCCGGATGGATATGCCGGCGCGATCCAGTGTCTCCATTCCGAGATCCTGCTGGCCCGTGCGGACAAGTGCCGGCAGTGTGTTCAGCGCGCGGTAATGCGTGCCCCGAAAGTCGAAAGGGCGTACCTTACGGTCGGTGAGAAACTGGACCTCGTTGAAGCTGCTATAGGCGCGGCCTTGCAGCTCCAGGGCGCTGTGGTAGGCGAGGATAGCGTCGGGGCTGATATGTCCGCCGACCAGGAACGGGTCGACAGGACAGTTTGCCGGCGTCATACCCGGCGGAACCACCCAGTACAGTCCTCGGCGAATCGGAAGGATATGGCCACGCTTGCGGTGGTAGTCGAGGGAGGTCTTGCGGCCCGCTCCACGCAGCCCGGTCCCCGCCTCGAACTCTTCGACGCGAAATATCCTGTGCCGCTTTAGGAACGTTCCAGGCTCCATGACTTGATGATAATGTTGTGAAGGCATAAATAGTTTATGCTTATCGGGCAGATACATCAAGTAGACGTCGATCGGTACAGCGGGATACGCGCCTGGGCGGGCGGCTTCTGGCGACCTCGCAGAAGCTCTCGACCGGCGTAGATGCCCGCAACGTACGCAACATTGTGCTGATGCGGCCAGTCAACTCCATGATCGAGTTCAAGCAGATCATCGGCCGCGGCATGCGTCTGTACGACGGCAAGGACTATTTCACTATCTACGACTTCGTGAAAGCCTACGAATACTTCAACGATCCAGAGTGGGACGGCGAGCCGATCGAGCCGGAGCCGGTCGAGCCGAGGCCGGAGCGACCGAAGCCAGGTGATCCGGAGCCGGCTGACCCCGCCGATGAACCCCAGGAGCCGGGGGAAGGCCCTCAACCGCGGAAGCTCAAGATCAAGCTGGCGGATGGCAAGGAGCGCAAAATCCAGCACATGAGCGCGACCAGCTATTGGAGCCCCGACGGAAAACCAATGTCGGGAGCGCAGCTCGTCGAACAGCTCTTCGGCGAACTGCCCGAGCTGTTCCGAAACGAAGACGAACTGCGCGAGCTTTGGAGCAAACCTGAAACACGCAAGGCCCTGCTCGAAGGCCTGGAGGAAAAGGGCTACGGCACCGAGCAGCTCCGCGAGATCGGCCGTCTGATCGATACCGAAACAGCGACCTGTTCGACGTGCTTGCCTACATCGCCTGGGCGCGCCCGCCGATCAGCCGCGCCGAACGCGTAGAGTCACATCGGCCAATGATCTTCGAGGGCATCGACTACGCCCAGAAGGAGTTTCTGGAATTCGTACTCGACCACTACGTCGAGCGCGGTGTCACCGAACTCGATCCGGAAAAACTCCCCCACCTCATCGACCTGAAGTATCACAGCGTCAACGATGCTGTTCGGGAGTTGGGTACCGTCGCCGACATTCGCACTGCATTCGTGGATTTTCAGTGGGTCCTAAACCAAAACAGTCCGCTGTTTGTCGAATAACTTGTCCGAGAGTCTCAGAACAGACCCTTCGATGGAGCCGGTTGCCAACAGGAAGTGCGCACGAGACCGTGGGAAGTCCAATTTCGCGTACCCTGTATTTGACGCCACCGGTTTTTCGGCGTGCCGGTCTACGGCGCATGCCACGACAACCGTTCGTACATCAGGAAGATTTCATGAGACATCTCGTAATTGCTCTGGCCTTTCTGGGCCTGATACTGCCGGTATTGGCATCCCAATCCGCGATCACCTACCAGGGCCAGCTGCAAGATGCCGCCGGCCCCGTGACCGACACGCATAAAATGGCGTTCAGGCTGTTCGACAGCGAAACCGGAGACGGCCAGATCGGCAGTGAGGTGAGCATTGCCGCCGTATCGGTTCAGGATGGCCTGTTCGAGGTCGAGCTTGATTTTGGCAGCGAGGCTTTTTCGCAGAGACCACGCTATCTCGAGATTGAGGTCGCCGGCTCCGTGCTCGAGCCGCGCCAGCGGATTGCGCCGGCTCCGACGGCGTTGAGCGTGCTTAATATGCCCGAGGACCTGTACTGGAACCGTGGCGGTAATGCCGGCACCGACCCGGCCGTCGACTTTATCGGCACCACGGATGACCAGCCGCTGGAAATTCGGGTGGATGGTCAGCGTGTGTTGCGGCTGGAGCCTGCAATCTCTGCAAATCTATTTTCGCCCAACTGGATCGGTGGTAGTTCGAGCAATGAGGTCGAGGCCGGTACGGTTGGTGCGACCATTGCCGGTGGCGGGCGCCGGGATTCTCCAAACGTCGTGAGCGGAGCGTTTGGAACCATCGGGGGCGGGATGGAGAACACCGCCAGCAGCTTCACTACAACGATCGGGGGTGGTCCGTCAATACCGCCAGCGGCGCCCGGGCAACGATTGGGGGCGGTTTGACCAACGAGGCCAGTGGCGATATTGCATTCATTGGGGGCGGTGCGAACAACACCGCCAGCGGCATCCGGGCAACGGTTCCGGGCGGCGCCGACAATGAAGCCTCGGGCAGCCACAGCTTAGCCGCCGGCTATAACGCAAAGGCCGAACACGATGGCACCTTCGTTTGGGCCGATTGGACCGATGATTCCTCGACCTTCGCCTCGACCGGTGAAGACCAGTTTCTCATCCGTGCCAGGGGCGGAGTGGGTATCAACACCAACGCGCCAACTGGGATGCTGCACATGAAGGGGGGTGTGAGTCTGACTCCCACGATCCTGTTGGAATCCGAGGATGCCCCGGTTGACCGGCGCGTCGCCGCGCTGTTGATGAATGCGACAACGGGTCACATGAGCATCGGCCGCATGACCGACGACGGCACTTCACTGGCTTCCACCCATTTACAGATTCGCTCCGACGATGGTCATGTGGGCATCGGCCGAACCGACGGCAACATTTCGCATCCGCTGCATATGGACAGTGGGGCTCACGTGACAGCCGGCGGAACTTGGACGAACAGTTCGGATGCGGATGCCAAAACCGACTTTCAGCCGGTGAGTCCCGATGAAATTCTAGCGGGTGTTGTGCAGATGCCGATCACCAATTGGGAGTACAAGAGCGATCAGGGTGTGCGTCACCTGGGACCGACGGCACAGGATTTCGCTGCGGCCTTCCAACTCGGCCGTGGAGACAAGACCATTTCCACGGTCGATTCCGATGGCGTGGCGTTAGCCGCCATTCAGGCTCTGTATGGGCAGCTGGAGCACAAACAGCAGCAGATTGAAAAACTGGACATGCGCCAGACTGCGCTGGAAAACGAGAACACCGAGTTGCGCCGCCTGGCCGAACGCAACGCTGAGCTGGAAGATCGACTGGCTGCTCTTGAAGCACTGCTGGTCGATCACGGTCAGCTGTCCGAAGTGGCGCCATGATGGTTAGATATAGGTGGAGATGGTTGCAAGGGATTCGGTTTTCCCTTGTGAGTGCCGCCGTGCCCTTCATCAGGGCAATCTAGACCGGCTAGTGCCCGGTTGCACCGAGTCGGTGCCCGATCGCTCCGTTGCCGCCGAATGCCTCACTCGAGAGAAATGGGCCGCCCAGCCGGTGGGGAAGTTCTGCCAGGCGAGTAGGCGAGTGGCCGGGCGACCCGACGATGAGGTTAGCGAGGTCGCTTGGTCCCCGCCACAGGGGGAGCCGCAAGAGATCCTAAAGGCGTTGTTCCCAAGAACTGGAAGGTCTCCAGGGGGGAGCAACTGCCCACTGCAAGTCAAGGAGACGGTCGCCAGTAGTCGCTGACTGGCCGCTCGTGCCAGGATCTCGTAGCGCTCGTCCAGTCAGGTCTCCACAACACCCCGCGGTCACCGTCCCGTTTGAATATCCCCCAAGCGCGCCGTGGGCTTTCAATCCATGGACGTTTGGAAGCGGTCGCTGAAGATAAAATCTTCCGTAGGTGGCGGCTCAGGCTCGGATTCGGTCGCCGTCGGGGTCCAGAAACCTCCGGTGACAGTCCAGTTATTATTGCTCACGGCGCGGGGAGGGGTCGCTTCCCATTGGCCCAACGTGCCGGAAACACGCCACTGATTGTCGGCAGTCCATGTCTTGAGCGTGCCGGCCGTTGCAAAAACGCTGCGGGTTAGCTTCAGCTGTTCGGCCAGAAGCAGGCCGGGCGCGACGGCCAAGCCCAACCCCAGGGCAATGGTTCGCAGCAGAGTAGATCGGTTCAAATGCCAGCGCATGACCTATTGCTCGACCAGGCGCAGCACCGGAATGGCGCGGGCCACAGTGTGCGTACCGCCATAGACGTTATCGTCCTGGAAGGAACCACGCTCCGATCCCAGTTGGCCGCTTGGGTTGTATCCCCAGCACCAGGCCCGACCCCCGCTGTCCACAGCACAGCTGAATTCGTCCATGGAGGTGCTGACCTGCGCTACGCGGGTCAGCACGCCGCCATCGGCTCCGAAACGGTCGAGGCGATCCTGGTAGACTCGAACCGCACGCGATATGCTCATGGGCTGAGCAACCCCGTTTCCGAGCTGTCCTACATCGCCAGATCCCCAGCACCAGGCGCTGCCGTCTTTTCGGGCTGCACACGCGTGATCCCCAGAGCCCGTGCCTCCGCCGCCGGCTTGGCCGATGCTGTGCAATTGATCGAGCGGGCCGCCATCGGCCGTACCGTCAGCGATTCTGATTTGCTGTGGAAAGACGAAATTTCCACTGAACTCGCCATTGCCCAATCGTCCAGAGGAGGCGGATCCCCAGCAATAACCCTGATTCTGCCCGCCATCGGAGACAACCGCACAGGTGCTGCTATCGAACGCTGAGACGTTGAAAACGTTGGTGAGCGAATTGGCTTCATTGCGGCGGATTCGGACCGGAATACTGCTACTAGCGTCAAATCCCGATTCGCCGTTGCCCAGCTGGCCAGCATTGCCTTGTCCCCAGCACCAGGCGTCACCATCTTTGGTGGCGGCGCAGGTATGTTCCCGTCCTGTTGTAACCTGAACAATCCCGCTGAGAATTCCGGCGCTCTCTCCCACGACCTGTTGCGCCCGGCTCTGGCTGATCGTGTTGCCAATGCCCAGCTGGCCACGGCCATTCCAGCCCCAACACCAGACGCTACCGTCAGCGTCAACTGCGCAGGCATGATTTTCCCCAGTGCTCACCTGCTCCGCACTGTCCAAAGGGGAGCCGGTGCCCTTGATAACCGCGACTGCCCGAGTCGTGTCGGCGTTGCTACCGTTTCCAAGCTGGCCATCGGAGTTGGCACCCCAACACCAGACTTGCCCGTCTGAATCCAATGCGCAGCCGAAATCATCGCTGGCGGCAACGCCGATGGCGCCGGTCAGGGGGCCACCATTGTTTCCGCCATCGTCGACCTCGACCTGAACCGCACCGTATACACGGTCTGAAGAGCCTAAGATCCCGTCGCCCAGCGAACCCGATGATCTTACACCCCAGCACCAGGCACTGCCGTCGTCGAGTGCCGCGCAGGCATGATCGGTCCCGGCAGCGATGTCGACCACGCCGGCCAGGCCGCATAGCGGCAGGCCGTCATCGCGCATACCCAGCAGTGGCCCGCCGGCATCGCAGAACGAACTATCGCGTTGGGCAAAGCGTGCCTGCGGGGTGGCGCCCACCCGTTGCCTATCGGCTAGAACGCTGCCGGCCACTTCAATCTCCAGCCACAGCGGGCGGCCGTCGAAGACATCGCCGTACTCCAGCTCAACCTGGAACAGCCCGTCGACCACGCTGACCGTCCCGGCATCATGCACGGCCACGGGCTCGCCGCCATCCGGCGCATCGAAAAGCAAAAAGCGCATTGTCACGCTTCCGTCATAGGGCCCTTCAGGATCTTCAAGTTGGCCCTGGTAGGTAATCGGTGCGGCCTGGAGCGTGAGCGCAAGACCCAGGGAAAAAGCCAAAGTAATGCTACGAATCATATTTGCTTCCCTCTGCCATTTATTGCCTGTATACCCACCACTATACGCAGTTTAGGCAAAATAGCTGACATTCGTTGCCATCCGCGGGCACGACGTATTCCCGAATGAACTTTGGGTGTCTATGCAGAGAAGGGAGGCATTGATAAGTGCCTCGTAGCGGATCTTTTTTGAAAATGATCGTCCTGTTACAAGGGTTTGGGATGAACCCTTCAGGGAGTTTAAAGCCCGCCCCATGGCAATCCGGCGAAGCCGGTGCGTGGTTGATCAGTGCGCGTGCCCGATTGCAGCCGGTTTCGCCCGGGTCGGCTTGGGACCGCCTCCGATTTTCTGGATATCTGGGATTCAGATTGGAGTTTCTTAGTGTGCTGGATACATTGGACTCCCAAGATCAGACCTTCGAGTGGGTCTCATCGTGAGGGTCCGAAGTGTTTATGGATCGGGGGACATTCAGCTTTTAACGTGCCTCCCCCAGTGACCTTGGTCAGGTGGCTGTAGCCCATCGCGGCCTTGGGGTCGGAGTAGCCGAGGGCAGTCACACTACGCCTCGACCCGACCACCCGACCGCAAGTCTATGAGTCACCCTCCCGTAAACTCATAGGATTCAATGAAATGGTGGGCCCTGCTGGACTTGAACCAGCGACCTACCGATTATGAGTCGGCTGCTCTAACCAGCTGAGCTAAGGGCCCGATATTTTCAGTCGTCATCGGTCTTGGTGTCGGCGCTGGTGCTGGCGGGGTTCTGCGCGTCGCCCTGGGCTTCGGCCATGGGCTTGGGCTGGAGGCCCTGTGCTTCCAGCTCTTCCTTCTTGCGCTTCTGGATGTAGTTGAGGTTGTTCTTGTACATGCTGGCGACCTTCTCCACGCCGTTTTCGGCGAGAAAGCCCTGGTTTCCTGCGGCCACGAAGGTGGCGTAAATGCCGGAGGCGGCCATCAGTGCCGCGGACACCACGTTCTGGTTGAATCCGCGATCGTTGACCATCTTGTTGGCCAGCTCGATGAATTCGTTGGTGGCCTGGTTATGGGCGTCGATCTGGTTCTGTTGTTCGGACATGATTGGCTCGAAAATCTTGTGAATTGGTGCCCGGCAGGCGGCGCTGCCGGCAGAGGCGCAAGAATATCATGATCGATGACGGCTTGGCCGTCAGTTGCGGCGCTTGCGGATGCCCAGGCTGGCGGCGGAAATGCTGGCTTCGTCGCCGCGCTCGGTTCGGATGGGCTGCCCCTCGTCCGGCGACCAGGCGGTGGCGTAGAGCATTTCCCAGGTCATGGCGATTTCGCCATCCCCGCTTTTCAGGCCGAGCCATTCGGTGCCGCCCGGCAGGGTGTAGCGCAGCCCCAGGTGCTCGAGATCGGCGAGAAGGCTCGAGAGGTCGCCGTGGGTGGTCGTGAGCCAGTCTGTGTCGAGCACCGGTTCCTGGAATCCGGCGCGGGTGAGCAAATCGCCCAGCTCCTGCGCGTGGGTGCGCGTGCCGCCGTCGACCACGGCGCCGACGCGCTGCAATTCGACCAGCGTGTCGGGTCCGGGCAGGGTCATCAGCAGCAGGCCGCGGGGGCGCATGATGCGGCGCAGGCCCGCCAGGGTGGCGGCCAGGTCGCCGCTCCACTGCAGCGACAGGTTGGCGTAGACGAGGTCGACGCTCGCCTCGGCCAGCGGTAGTCGGGACACATCCGCGCAGGCCAATTCGAATCGGGGGCGCCAGCGGCCGCGCCGTTTTCGGGCTTGGCCCAGCATCGATTGCGCGCCGTCGATCGCCAGTAACCGGGCCTGGGGGTAGCGTTCCCGGAGCTCCAACGCGTGTCTTGCGGTACCGCAGCCGAGATCGACGATGCATTCGGGGTCGAATCGCAAACCGTCGAGTCGTTCAAGCAGGCGGCGGCCGACTTCGTCGAACAGGGCGGCGTGCTCGTCGTAGCGCTCGGCGGCGACATCGAAGCGGCGCCGGACTTCGCGGGCGTCGGATCCGGTCGTCATCGGTGATAGCCTTTCAGGTGGTGTGGAACCATCCGGGGGCGGGCGGTCATGCGCGTGGAAAGTGTTTCTTCAGGAATCGGTCGCTGGCTGCTACCGCCAGTATGCCTGATCTGCGGCCAGCGCGCCCGGGAAGGGCTCGATTGCTGCAGTGGTTGCGAGGCCGATCTGGTGGTCATCGACAGTCAGTGCTGTCGCTGCGGTTTGTCCATGCCGGTGCCGACCCGGGCATGCGGCCGTTGTACCCGCCGCCCGCCGGCGTTCGATCGCACCTGGCCGGGATTCGCCTACGCCGGCCCGGTCGAGCGCCTGGTTCATCGTTTCAAGTTTCACCATGATCTGGCCGCCGGGCGTGTCCTGGCAGGTCTTTGCGCCCGTCGTCTCGCGGCGCTTGGCACAGACCGGCCGCAGGCCCTGGTGCCGGTGCCGCTTCACTGGCGGCGTTACCTGTGGCGGGGTTTCAATCAGTCGCGAATGCTGGCCGAGGATCTGTCGGGTTTTCTCGGCGGTATTCCCGTGTCACCGCTTCTTTCGCGTTCTCGCGCGACGCCGGCGCAATCTGGCCTGCCGGCGGCCAGCCGCGGGGCCAATGTCCGCAACGCCTTTCGGGCGCGCCTGCCCGGTTGTCGCCCGCGGCATGTCGCCCTGGTCGACGACGTGATGACGACCGGCACGACGCTGGATGCCTGTGCGCGGGCGTTGAAGAAATCCGGTGTTGAGCGGGTTGATGTCTGGGTCGTTGCGAGAGCCTAGGATCAGCTACCGCGCATGGCAAGGGACACGGCGGCGCCGACGAAGATGAACAGCCCGACCCAGTGGTTGCTCAGGAAGGTGCGGAAGCAGGCGGCGGGTTCGCGTTCGCGGATGCGCCAGAGCTGGAGCTGGAAGTGGAGGAACACCAGCGCCACGGCCGTGAACCAGGCTGGGTGGGGCAGGTACTGCAGTCCGATTGTCAAAAGCAGCGCCGTCATCACGCCCATCAGCGCGCCCAGGATGGGCACGTCGGCGCGGCCGAAGGCGATGGCGGTCGATTTGACGCCGACCTTGAGATCGTCGTCGCGGTCGGCCATGGCGTACTCGGTATCGAAAATCACCGTCCAGACAAAGTTGGTGGCGAACAGCCACCAGGCCAGGGCCGGCACCTGGCCGGCCTCGGCGGCGAAGGCCATGGGAATGGCCCAGCTGAACGAGGCCCCCAGCACCAGCTGCGGGAAATGCGTGAAGCGCTTGAAGAGGGGGTAGGTCGCGGCCAGCAGCGCGCCGAAGAAGGCCATTAGGATGGTCAGGCGGTTGGTCAGCAGCACCAGTACGAAGGCCATGAGCAACAGGCCGAAAAACAGCATCAGCGCCTGCCGTGCGGCGATCTCGCCGGCGGCGATGGGACGGTCGACCGTGCGGGCCACGTGCGGGTCGAGGTCGCGGTCGGCGTAGTCGTTGATGACGCAGCCGGCCGCGCGCATGATGATGACGCCGAGCGTGAAGATCACCAGGTTCTTGATGCTCGGCACGCCGCCGGCGGCAAACCACAGGCCCCACCAGGTGGGCCAGAGCAGAAGGGCGATGCCGATGGGGCGGTCGAATCGCATCAGCCGCAGCCAGGGCCCGGCCGGGCTGGAAAAGATCCGGGCACGCAATCGGAACTCCATGGTCAGTCTCCGTTGCCGTCGGTGAGTCGATAATCGGTGCAGGGTACCCGCACGCGCTGGGCGTTGGGTGAGGCGCGCACGATGAAACGCCACGGCGGTGATTCGCCGGGTTCAACCCGGTAGTCCACCCAGAATCGTGGAACCTTCTCCCGCCGCACTTCGAGCTGGGCGTTGAAGCCCATGGCCCGGATGCGCCGCTGCCGATCGCGGGCGTTTTCGATGTTTTCGTAGAGACCGACCGACACCGCGTTTTCCAGGCTTCCGCCGGCCACGACGTAGTAGTCTTCGACGCCGCGTTCGGCCAGCGCGCGCGTGAGTCCGAGGGCCTCGCTGCGGTCGGCGGCGGGCAGGTGGACCCACCAGCCGCGATCTCGGTCGGCTTCGGTCTGGCGGGTCTGCAGCCGGCTGGTAAAGGGCGCCAGGCGGTCACTGGCGCGTTGCTGGGCCAGCAGGGTCGGCAGCGGGCCGAGGGTGTAGCAGGTCGGGCCGGACCCGTCTTCATCGCCGCCCATGGCGTCGACCAGTTCCGCCCTGGGCAGATTGGGATCGAGCTCAGGCAGCTCACCGTCGCGTTCCGGCGGTGGCGCTGCGCCGAGGCGTCCAATCACGAAGATCACGGCGTTGACGACGATGAGGGCGACGGCGATCCAGCGCCAGTTGAGGTCATTCATTTCGATTGCGTTGCAATGGCCAGTCCGTGAAGCACCAGGTGCTGCTCATGCCGGGCCGGTCGCGCGAGAAGCGGAGCCAGCTCGGCGGCGTTTCCCCCGGTCAGCCACAGGCTGACGTGTTCCTCGGCGGCGCACTCGGCCGCGCCGACCGCGCGATCGATTCCGCCTGCGGCCAGCATCAGGCCGCCTCGTGACAGCGCCGAGCCGGTATCGAGGGCCGGCGCGTCGGCGTCGTCAGGCTCCGGCAGGTGGCGATCCAGTCGGGGCGCGCGGGCGAACAAGCCGTCGCGCGCTGCCTGGATGCCGGCCATGATCCAGCCGCCCCGGTGGTGGCCCTTGCCGTCGACGAGGTCAACCGTGATGGCCGTCCCGCTGTCGATCACCACGAAAGGCCCCGATCCTTCCAGCCGGGGCTTCTGCAGTGCCAGCCAGCGGTCGCAACCCAGTGACTCGTAGGCCGGTGCCACCGGCAGCGGGCGATCGCCGGTGGTCATGATATCGACTTGCAGGCCGGTTTGTCGCAGAAGATCGGCAATTCGTGCGACCGACCCGGGTCGCGATTGGCCGGAAAGCAGGGCGCGCCTGCAGTCCAGTTTGTCCACTGCGGCGACAAGCCCATTCGGCGATTCGGTCTCGCCGTGTCCGATGCTGTCCGGCTCGAGCAGGCCCTCGCGAGCACGGCCCCACTTGATTCGCGCATGACCGATATCGATGACCAGATCAGCGGACACGAACGCTCACCTCGCCGCTGGCCACGGCCATCGTTTCTCCGCCGGTTTCGAGTTTCAACCTGCCCTGGCGATCGATGCCGCGGGCCTGCCCCGTCGTTTCCGTCCCGTCGCCGCGAATGACCCTGACCGGCCGGTCCCGGAGGGCATCGAAACCCGGCCAGCGGGCCCGGAAATCCTCGAAGCCGTCGCGATCGAAGTCTGCCAGCGCGTCGGCCAGCGCGTCGATCAAGGCGGCGGCCAGCGCGTTGCGACCGACCGTCCGGCCGTGGTCTTCCAGTGCAGTAAATTCCTGGTCGATGCCGTCCATGGCCGCTGTCCGGAACAGGTTGATGCCGATGCCGACGACCGCGCGGCAGGGGCCTTCGGCAGCGCCGCCGAGTTCGACCAGGCAGCCGCCGAGCTTGGCGTCGGCGACGAACAGGTCGTTGGGCCACTTGACCTCGACCGGCGCGCCGCTGGCGCTGCGAAGGGTCTCGGCCGCGGCCAGTCCCACGACCAGGCTCAGCGGCGCCAGCCCGGCCAGGCCCGACTCGAAATGCCAGGCCAGCGACAGATAAAGGCCGCTGCCCGGCGGAGACTGCCAGCCGCGCCCGCGCCGCCCGCGCCCGGCCGTCTGGGCTTCGGCCACCAGGGCGTGAGCGTGCCGACTTCCGGCCGCCGAAAGACGGGCGTTGGTGGAGTCGACCGCTCCGGCCGTTTCAACGTGAATTCCGGGCGACTCGAGCTGCGCGCAGATAGCCTCCTGGTTCAGTAATTCGATAGCGTGCGGGAGGCGGTAGCCGTCCCCGGCCGTGCCCGGGATCTCCAGGCCCATCCCGCGCAGGGATTGCATGCGCTTCCACACGGCCGCACGCGTGATGCCGAGTTCTTCGGCCAGTGTTGCGCCGTTGTGGAGCTGGCCGTCGGCCAGGCGGGCGTAAAGCTCGTGGATTCCGGGTTTCATTCAATCAGCTTGTTTCAACGTCGCTTGAGCAGGCGCGCTTTCTCGAAACGATTTTCGTCGCCGGCGCGCATGCGCGCCAGGTTGGCCCGGTGCGTGAAGATCAGCAGCACAGCCAGGCCGATGGCCAGCGCGGCCAGGGCCGGGGGCAGGGGATCGGGGCCCAGGGTCCACATCGAGGGCACCAGGCTCAGCCCCGCCAGAATGGTCGCCAGGCCGACGTAGCCGGTACCGACGAGGGTCACCACCCAGACCAGCAGCAGCGGCGCGAGGCACCAGGGCGCGACCACGGCAATGGCGCCGACGGCCGTACCCGCGCCCTTGCCGCCGCGAAAACGGAAGAATACGGGCCAGACATGCCCGACGACGGCCATGAAAGCACCGATGGCGGCCAGGGTGATGAATTCGACCGGCTCGGCCGCAACCAGCGGGGCGGCCAGCGGCAACACGCCGGCGGCGAGCGCGCCCTTGCCGACGTCGATGATGACCACGCCCAGCGCGAACTGCCAGCCCACCGTGCGCAGGGCATTGGTGCCGCCGGCATTGCCCGAGCCCATGCCGCGGATATCGATACCGCGCAGGCGCCCGAGCAGCAGGGCGCCGGAAATCGAGCCCAGCAGGTAGCCGCCGACGAGCGCGATGATGACTTCAATCATGGCGTGCCTCCGGCGGCTTCCAGACGTGCATGCCGGCGATCAGGGTGCCGGGACCGGCGTGGGCGCCCACGGCCGGGCTGGCTTCGACCACCCAGCAGGCGTCGACCCGTGGATGGCCGGCGAGGATCCGTTTGCGTAAATCCTTTGCGTCGGCCTCGGCGTCGGTGTGGCTGATGATGACGCGGTAGGTGGCGTCATCATTCATCCGGCGCAGCAGGTAGCGGGCGAATTTCTCCACGGTTCGCTTGCGACCGGGGATCACGCCCCGTGCGACGAGATCCCCCTCGGGTGAGGCGGTCAGAATCGGATTGAGACGCAGACTACGCGCCAGCTTCTCCATCCAGGGCTTGATGCGGCCGCCGCGCACGCCCCAGCTCAGATCGCGCGCCAGGGCGAACGTCTTGAACGACTCGCGCATTTCCGTCAGTTTCGAGCGGATGGCCACGCGCTCCCAGCCCTTTGCCGCGGCCTCGGCGGCCCACAGCACCATCAGGCCCTGGCCGCAGGCGGCGTTGCGCGTGTCCATCACCTCGATGCGCTCGGGGTCGACCCGTTCAGCGGTCTGGCGCGCGGCCTGCAGGGTGCCGCTGAGGCGTCCGGAAAGCTGTACGCCCAGCACTTCAAGGCCGTGCGAAGTCAGCAGCTCGTATTGTCGTCGGAAATCGGCCGGCGGCGGCTGCGAGGTCTGCGGGTGGACCGGGGAGTCGGCCAGGCGCGCGTAGAACTGCGACGGCGTCATGGTGAGCTTGTCGAGGAATTCCTCGTCGCCGAAGTTCAGCCGCACGGCCACGACGTGGATGCCCAGGCGCTCGATCTCCTCGGCCGGCAGGTCGGCGGCCGAGTCGGTCAGGATGGCGACCTGGCCCTGGTGGTTCATCAACCCGTGCTGGCGGGTCATGTCGTCGGCTTTCTGCTGTGTCAGCTCGCCGAATTCGCCGCACAGGCTGAAGATCTCGCCGGGGCTGTCGGTATGAATGTGCACGCGGGCGCGACGCTCACCGCCGGCGACCACCAGGGAACTGGCGTCGAGTTGGTCCAGGCGTTCCCGCAGTCCCGCCACGTCCAGCTCAGTGCCCTCGATCAGGCATTCGGTGCAGAAGCGGTGCCTGTCCGGCGCGGCGTGTCCGCCGGTGCTGGCGGTCGGCGGCACCTCGGCCTTGTCGGCGAAGCGCGGGATCTTGCCGCTTTGCATGTAGCCCCACATGCCCTCGAGCAGGTCGACGAAGCCCTGGGCGCCGGCATCGACCACGCCGGCGTCGCGCAGGGCGGCCAGCTGGTCTGGCGTGCCCGCCAGCGATTTGCGGGCCCGCTCGAGGCCGCGCCGGAACATCTCGCGGATGTCGTCGACCCCGTCGCGGGCGACACGCATGAGCTCGTCGGCGAAGTCCTCCAGCACCGTGGGCAGCGTGCCGGGTACCGGCTCGGACATGGCCGACCAGGCCGAGCGTGCTCCCGCGGCCGAGACCGTTGCAAGGCGCTGGCCGTCGAGTACCTGGAAATCGCGCGAGGATTCGCTCAAGCCCTGGAAATACTGCGCCATGATCGCGCCGGAATTGCCGCGCGCGCCGTCGAGGGCGGCATCGGCCACGCCCCGCAGCAGCTCGGGCAGGTTGCGCGCGGGCTGCCCCTCGATGGCGCGCCGGACGCTCGCCAGGGTAAAGACGAGGTTGGTGCCGGTGTCGCTGTCGGCGACCGGGAATACGTTGATCGCGTTGATGTGGTCGCGCTGGCGAAACACGTTGGCGATACCGGCCAGCAGAGCCTGCTCCAGCCGACGGGCATCGACGTGGGAAATGGCCTGCTTCACGTCAGTCGGCGACCAGTTCGCGCACCTGCGAGGCGGTGAACGGCCAGGACAGCTTTTCGCCGGTTTCGGTGTTGTGCAGCACCGGGACCTTGTCGCCGTAGCGCTCGAGCAGCTCCAGGTCGGATTCGATGTCGACCTTTTCGTAAGCGCTGCCGAAGCCGCCCTCGGCGAGCAGGGTTTCAGCCTTGTTGCAAAGGCCGCAATCCGGACGGGTGTAGAACTTGAGTTTCATGGATGTGTTCGGCGCAGTTCGCGGTCGCAGAGTGTTGCATTTTATCGTCAATGAATCCACCACGCTCCGATGTTGTCGAAGCGGCAAAGACGCTACACTCTGGATTATGGCTGTCAGTATTTTCGACCTTTTCAAGATCGGCATTGGTCCGTCGAGTTCACACACCGTCGGCCCGATGCGGGCGGCGGTGACTTTCGTCGATCGCCTGGCCTCATCCGGCCAGATAGGCGAGGTGGCCCGCGTGCAGACGGACCTGTTCGGCTCGCTCGGGCACACCGGTCGCGGTCACGGCTCCGATCGCGCCGTGATCCTTGGGCTGGAGGGTGAGATGCCCGATCGGGTCGATCCCGATCATATTCCGCGCCGCATGGACGAGATCGCCGAGTCGGGCCGCATGCGCCTGGCCGGTGAACACGAGATTGAGGTCGATCTGCGCAAGGACCTCGTCTTCCACAAGCGCAAGACCCTGCCGCACCACCCCAACGGCATGCGTTTCACCGCTTTCGATGCAGACGATAACGAGCTGCTGTCGCGCGAGTACTACTCGGTCGGCGGCGGTTTCGTGGTCAATGCCGACGAGGCAGCGGCCGACCGCATCGTCGCCGACGAAACGCCCATGAAGTATCCCTTCAACACCGGCGATGAACTGCTCGCGATCTGTGCTGAGCACGACCTGCGCATCAGCGACGTGATGCTGGCCAACGAGACCGCCTGGCGCAGCGAAGACGAGATTTGCGACGGCCTGCTGACGATCTGGCAAGCGATGCAGGAATGCGTCGATCGCGGCATCGGCATGGAAGGCACCCTGCCCGGCGGGCTGAAAGTTTCGCGCCGGGCGCCGGCGCTGTACAAAAAGTTGGTCGCGCGCGCGAAAGAAGACAATCTCGACCAGCTTGACTGGATCAATCTCTACGCCCTGGCCGTAAACGAGGAAAATGCCGCCGGCGGCCGGGTCGTGACGGCGCCGACCAACGGTGCGGCCGGCATCATTCCCTCGGTGCTGCACTACTACCGACGCTTCATCGAGAGCGCCGACGAGGACGGCATCATCGAGTTCCTGCTCACCGCCGGCGCCATCGGCATCCTGTACAAGGAAAACGCCTCCATTTCCGGCGCCGAGGTCGGTTGCCAGGGCGAGGTTGGCGTGGCCTGCTCGATGGCCGCCGGCGGTCTCACGGCCGCCCTAGGCGGCAGCATGGGCCAGGTCGAGAACGCGGCCGAGATCGGCATGGAGCACAACCTGGGCCTGACCTGCGATCCGGTCGGCGGGCTGGTTCAGATTCCCTGTATCGAGCGCAATGCCATGGGTTCGGTCAAGGCGGTCAACGCCATGCGCATGGCCATGGCCGGCGACGGCAAGCATCGCGTGAGCCTCGACAAGGTGATCAAGACGATGCGCGATACCGGGGCCGACATGAAGTCGAAGTATAAGGAGACTTCGCGGGGTGGGTTGGCGGTGAACGTAATTGAGTGTTAAGTGTGAAGTGTTCAGTGTGAAGTGGGCTGGGCGTGGATTGGTCTGGCGGCTCGGTGTCCTGGGTCTTGGGTTGGTGCTGTCGTTGGGGGCGATGGCGCAGACGATCTATATCTGGGAAGACGAGGACGGGATCAAGCACTTCACCGATCGCAAGCCGGAGACCGATCGTGAAGTCACCATTCAGCGTGCCGTGGCCGAGCCGCAGCGCCTGGTCGACGTGGTCAAGGCCGGCACCGGGGACGACCCGGTCTGGCGCTTCCGTAATCGAATCCACGGCCCGGTGACGGTTCGCGTTTCCCTGGCCGAGGCCAGCAACGTGGTCAGCGAGCCTCCCCTGCCGGCCAGTTTTGTGCTTGATGCGCTCGAGGAGCGCGAGCTGGTCACGCTGGGACCGCTGAACGAACGCCGTTCCTGGTCTTACAAGTTCAGGACCGCCAGCCTGCCCGGAAGCATCGAGGCCGAGCATGCGCCAAAGCGCCCGTATCGACCGCCGATCGCGCCGGGCAGTCGGTTTCGCGTCGGCCAGGCTTTCGGCGGCGAGTACAGCCACAAGGGCCCTTCCGGTTTTCACGCCGTCGATATCCAAATGCCGGTGGGAACGCCGGTGCACGCCGCGCGCGAGGGCGTGGTGATGGCCGTTGCCCGCTACTTTCATAAAGCCGGTGAGGATCTCGAACGCGACGGTCCGCGCGCCAACTACGTGCGCATCGTCCACGATGACGGCTCGATGGCGCTCTATGCCCACCTCGACTACGAGGGCGTGCTCGTGCGCGAGGGCCAGCGCGTCGAGCGCGGCGATCGCATCGCGCGCTCGGGCAATACCGGCTACAGCACCGGCCCGCACCTGCACTTCGCCGTCCAGCTCAATCGCGACATGGAGTTGACATCGGTGCCGTTCGAGTTCGAGGGCGAGAGCGGAAAGGCATTGGCCCCGGAGCCGGGGCAACTGCTCACGGCCGATTAGCGATCAGTCGCAGTCGGCCAGCTTGGGCTGGGCGAGGCGTTCGATGGGATATTCGCCCGAGCCGTAGCCGTCGATGTTGCTGTTCCACTCAACTCGACCGGTGTCCTCGTCGTTGAACTCGATGATGAAATCGCCCCATTCGACCAATTGCACATCGTCGGGATCGAAATTGTGACCAAAACTCCCACCGGTGGGCTGATACAGCTTCAGTTCGGCCCGCTCCTGCCATGGCCACGCCGGGGCGAGCACGACACCCTTGTCGACAAAGCTGCCATCCCCGACCATCCAGGCCTGCCGGCCGGAATCATCCGGCTGGTAGGTGAACCAGTACGCGACGATGCGATGGTCGGGCAATACTTCCACGAGAAAACCTTCGCCCGAGCTTTCGGGGTTATACCAGGCGCCGGCGTACTGCTGGAACGGGCTCTGGTTTTCGCAGGTGGTGCCGGCCAGTTGCGATAGCTGGCGATACTCGAGCCGGTCGGAGAGGCTGTCGCCGAAGCAGTTCAGAACAGGTGGATAGGGGAGAATGCAGGCATTGGAAGTCTCGTCGATGTAGACGCGTTCGGTGAGGATCCGGTCAGCGTCCAGCCGGTCGAGGCGGAAGCTGCCGCGGTTCTGCATGGCATTTCCTTGTTCCAGCAGTCCGGTGCCGAAACGGCCTTGCGTGCGCAGAAGTTCGCGCCAGGAAATATTGTTGTCATTCGGAGACTCGGCGCCGACCAGCCACTGCTGGTGGCCGTCCTCGTCGAAGGTGAAGACGTAGTTGAGCACGGTGCCGTTGTCGAGCGCCTGCACGACGATGCCTTCTCCGTTGCGGTCGGGGTCGAACCAGCTGCCGCTGATGGCCATGGCAGGATCGAGGGGCTGGCGCTCGGCCGAAAGGCAGCTTTCGAATTCGCCGCCGACATGTCGGCTTCGCAGCCAGTCCCGAAATTCCACGCTCTCGGGGACGGCCCAGTCGTTCCAGCACAGGTTCAGTCCGCCACCCCAGCGGGAGGGTCCGTTGTGCGGCATGAAGTTGCCTTCCATGAGCGTTGTCGGCAGCGCACCCGAGAAATTGTTGTCCGACAGGTCGAGGAACTGGCCGTTGGAAAATTTTGATCCGTCCAGCAGCGACATGGGCAGCCCCTCCAGCCGATTGTTGGCGAGGCTCAGCCAGCTTCGCCCGGACCAGCCGGAAGGGACTTCGCCCTCGAAGTCGTTGCTTGAAAGATCCAGGAACCAGTTGCCGCTCGGCGGGCCGCCGGTGACTTGGCCGGCTACCGCGCTTGATCCGGTAGGCAGTTCGCCCACGAAACGGTTTCTGGATAGATCCACTTCGCCCGGGGAGCCCGGCAGGTGGTCGAGCGTCCCGCCCAGCAGGTTGTCGCTGAGGTCCAGCCGGTTGTGAACGATCTCGAAGATGCGCGTGTCCAGCGTGCCCGAGAGGTTGTTGCCGGGCAGTTCCACGCTCGAGACGATATCGCGGCCGATGTCGCCTCGAAACGCGCAGTTCACGCCGTACCAGGTACAGGGATCGCTGCCCGGCTGCAGCCAGCGGTAGTTGCGGTGCCATTCGTCACCGTTGGCTGCCTGGTAGAAGGCTTCGAGGATGTCGCGTTCTTCTTCGGTCACGCTGGCACCGGCCGGTGCGGCCAGGGTCAGGGCCAATACGGTCGCGCAGGGGATACTGAAATGCTTGGCATTCATTGGCTGTCGCCCTCTGGGCACTCGGCCAGCATGGGCTTGGCAAGGCGCTTGATGGGATATTGGTTACTGCCGCAGCCTTCGAGACGGCTGTCGAACCAGACGCTACCGTTGCCTTCGCTGCCAAAAATCAGTGTTAATTCTCCCCAATCAAGATTTTCCACGCCGGTTGTGCTGGCCGGGAAGCTTTGGCCGGCATCGATCGGCAGGTTCATTTGTTCGATCTCGATGACCGCATCTGGCGGCTCGCAGCCGGGTGCGAGGCAAGTTTCGGTGCCGGCGGCGATGCTGCCCTGGCCGATCATCCAGGCCTGGTCGCCGGTTTCATCAGGCTGGTGGGTAAACCAGTAGACCACCGCTCCATCATCGGGCAGGACTTCGACGATAAAGCCTTCGCCCGCGCGCTCCGGGTTGTACCAGGCGCCGGAATATTGCTGGAACTCGCTCTGATTGTCGCAGGTGGTGCCGGCCAGTTCGGACAGGCGGGCCAGGTCGGCCCTGAAATCCAGCGGGTTGGGCGCGTGGATGATCGGGCCGTCGTCGGGCTGCGCCACTTCGCCCAGCCAGTAATTGATGTGTGCAGACAGGTGCAACTGCCCGTCGGCGACGCCGTCCATGCGCTGCTCGCCCTTGCGTTCGATGGGATCCGAAACGTCCCCGTATCCCTGCCCGAAACGGCCTTCCGTGCGCAGCAGCTCGTCGAAGAACAGCGTCGTGTCTTCGTGTCGGCCCGCTCCGACCAGCCACATCTGGCGGCTGGCGCTGATATGCGTGAACCAGTAAATCAGCGGCGTGCCGTCCTCGAGCAGCATCAGTGAATAGCCCTCGCCATCGCGGGTGGGATCGAACCAGCTGCCGCTGACTTCGGGTCCGACCGTGCGGCGTTCCCGGTTCATGCAGCTGTCGAAATCGGGGCCGCCGACGTGGCGCTCGGCCAGCCACTCCCGGGTGGCTTCGTCGCCGACGGTCAGTCCGGTCCAGCAGATATTGACGCTGCCGACAACTCCGAAGCGGGAGTCCAGCGGCAGCTCGGTGATCCAGGCCGGCAGTTCGCCGGAAAACGCGTTGTCGGACAGATCCAGGAGGCTCGCCTCGGCCGGGTCGAGCGCCTCGACGGCCGCACTGACTGAACCATCGAGCGCGTTGTTGGATAGATCCAGCTGGATGAGGGACAGATCCTCCCAGCTCGACGGCACTTCGCCTTCGAAGGCATTGTTGTTCAAGCGCAGGAATTCCAGCCCTTGGGTGACGGCGTCGGCTTCGATCGTCGGCAACTCGTTGTCGAAGCGGTTGTTGCCCAGGCGGACTCTGCGGGTGAAATGCGGAAGCTTGTGAAGTGTGCCCTCGATGGCGTTGTCGCTCAGATCCAAGCGCATTTCCGGGGCGACACTGCTGGCAAGCAGCTCGGCCAGTCTCGGCGTGATTTCTCCGGTGAGATTGTTGTCGGCCAGGTCGAGCGCGTAGAACTCGAAATACCCCGGCCAGAATTCCTCGCCGCAGACGACGCCGTGCCAGTCGCACCAGTGGACCTCCGGATCCAGCCAGCCCTCGTTGTTGTGCCAGTTCTCGCCGCCCAGGGTTTCGTAGAGCAGGGGCAGGAGTTCGTCGTCGGCTTGGGGTGGCGGGGGAGACAGGGCGAACGCCGTGGTGGAGAAGGCGATCAATGCCGTGGCTAAAGCCGTGCCGGTGGCTCGAATAATGCCTGGATAGTTCTTCATTAGAGGCCACCTTAGCCTGTACCAACACAATCCCCGTATCCGATAGTACGAAAGTGGTCCGACTTGCGCAAATCCAGTGTATTGGCCCCGTGCGTCGGAATGGGTCGCGCCGGTATAATGACGGGTTTCCCTTTAACGGCTGCACCATGCCCCGACTGACCGACGAAATCGAGCGTCGGCGAACGTTTGCGATCATCTCGCACCCTGACGCCGGCAAGACCACGCTGACCGAGAAGTTCCTGCTGTTCGGCGGGGCGATCCAGCTTGCCGGTTCGGTCAAGTCGCGCAAGGCCGATCGCCACGCGACTTCCGACTGGATGGAGATGGAAAAAGAGCGCGGTATCTCGATCACCTCCTCGGTGATGCAGTTCCCCTACCACGAGCGCATCGTCAACCTGCTCGACACCCCGGGCCATGCCGACTTCTCCGAGGACACTTACCGCGTGCTCACCGCCGTGGATTCGGCGCTGATGGTCATCGACTGCGCCAAGGGCGTGGAGGAGCGCACCATCAAGCTGATGGACGTTTGCCGCATGCGCGCCACGCCGATCTTCACCTTCATCAACAAGCTCGACCGCGAGGGCAGAGAGCCGATCGAGCTGCTCGATGAGGTCGAGGAAGTACTCGGCATCGAGTGTGCGCCGGTGACCTGGCCGATCGGCATGGGGCGGCGCCTGAAGGGTATCTACCACCTGCTCCGCGACGAGATTCATATCTACGAGTCGG
This sequence comes from Wenzhouxiangella psychrophila, assembly GCF_042310375.1. Taxonomy (NCBI): domain Bacteria; kingdom Pseudomonadati; phylum Pseudomonadota; class Gammaproteobacteria; order Chromatiales; family Wenzhouxiangellaceae; genus Wenzhouxiangella; species Wenzhouxiangella psychrophila. Next base: position 241,018 of record NZ_JBHJMQ010000003.1, read on the forward strand.
GCAAGAACTACATGCGCCAGGATCCGAAGGTCATCGCCGGCATCGACTCCCCCGAGGCCGACGAGGCCCTGGGCGACATGGCCGCCGAACTGCGCGATGAGATCGAACTGGTCGCCGGCGCCAGCCACGACTTCGACCTGGCGCGTTACCTCAAGGGCGAGCAGACGCCGGTGTTCTTCGGCTCGGCCCTGAACAACTTCGGCGTGATTCCGCTGCTGGACGAGTTCGTGGAACACGCGCCGCAGCCGCAGCCGCGCGAGACCCTGGGCCGCAGCGTCGATCCGGCTGAAGAAAAATGCACCGGCTTTGTGTTCAAGGTGCAAGCCAACATGGACCCGGCCCATCGCGACCGCATGGCCTTCATGCGCGTGTGCTCAGGGCGTTTCGAAAAAGGCATGAAGCTGCATCACGTGCGTATCGGCAAGGAACAGCGCACCCACGGCGCGCTGACCTTCATGGCCGACGAGCGCGCCACGGCCGAATACGCCTACCCCGGCGATATCGTCGGCCTGCACAACCACGGCACGATCGGCATCGGCGATACCTTCACCGAGGGCGAGAAGCTGCAGTTCGCCGGCATCCCGAGTTTTGCCCCGGAGCTGTTCCGCCGCGTGCAGCTCAAGGATCCGCTAAGACTCAAGGCGCTGACCAAGGGCCTGGCCCAGCTGTCGGAAGAAGGCGCGACGCAGTTCTTCAAGCCCTTGATCGGCAACGACCTGGTCGTCGGCGCCGTCGGCATGCTGCAGTTCGACGTGGTGGCCTACCGGTTGAAAGAGGAATACAACGTCGAGGCGGTGTTCGAGGCGGTTAATGTCGCCACCTGCCGCTGGGTGAATGCGGAGTCCGACCGGGAGCTGGAGAAATTCCGCAACAAGAACGAGCAGCACCTGGCCGAGGACGGCGGCGGCCGCCTGGTCTACCTGGCGCCCACCCGAGTGAACCTGCAGCTGGCCGAGGAACGCCACCCCGAGATCACCTTCCGCGCCACGCGCGAGGTCAGCGTCTACGTCGACACTGACTGAGCCCTCCCTTCCCGGTCCCGACATGGCGCGCTGACCGTTTTTCGGCGCATTTGTCGTTATTTAAGGATGGCGAGGAACTGCCCTGAAAGCCGTTCATCGAGGATTTAGCTAACCCTCTGCTATATTGCCGGGCAAGCAGTCGGCATGGCAGCGGAGGGACAAGGGGAAGGAGGACGAGTTTATGGCACAGGTACTGGGCCGCTATCACATCATCAATGAGCTCGGCCGCGGTGGCATGGGCGTGGTCTACAAGGCGCTCGATCCCAAGCTGGAGCGCTTCATTGCCATCAAGTGCCTGAGCGAGGAGCTCAGCGCCGACGAGATCGTCGTCGCCCGCTTCCTGCGCGAGGCGCGCAACGTGGCCGCGCTCAATCACCCCAACATCGCCCAGATCTTCATAGCCGACGAGCACGAGGGCAAGCCCTACTTCGTCATGGAATATGTCGACGGCGAATCCCTGGCTGAATTCATCGACCGCGAGGGACAGTGTTCGCCCGAAATGGCCCGCCGGGTCACGGAGCAGGCGGCCAATGCGCTTGCGGCCGCGGCCGAGGAAGGCATCGTTCACCGCGACGTCAAGCCCGGCAACATCATGATCGACCGGCGCGGACGAGCCGTGCTGACCGACTTCGGCATTGCCTGTGTGACGGCGGAGCAATCCGGATCGAGCGGCAGCCAGTTGATCATGGGAACACCCGGCTACTTGCCGCCGGAGGCGCTCAACGGCGAAGCGGTGGATTCGAGAAGCGACATGTTCGCGCTCGGTGCGGTCTGGTACGAGATGCTCACCGGCCAGCGCCTGATGCCCTGGCGCGATCTCAAGGGAGCGTACAAGCAGCTCGCCGCCGGCGATTTTCCGAACCTGTCCGCACTCGAGGGCAAGGTGGACGAGCGCGTTATCGAAATCGTGCGCAGAATGCTGGCAGTGAAGCCGAAAGATCGATATGCCGATTGGCGGGCCCTGCTGGTGGATATGGAGCCGCTCAAGACCGGCCGCACGGGGCCGGTCGAGCGCTCGGATTCCGGCCCGTCGACGGCCGAACGCGAAATGACCGCGGCGCTTGCGACCAAGCGCGTGGAAGAGCGGAAGCCGACCGAACCCGCGCCGCAAGCCGCCACCGTCGTGAAGACCCAAACTGCGAGTGCGACTGCAACCCAGACCGAGGGTCAGCACCCCGTTCCGGCACAAAAGGAATCAAAACCGGGAGGCGGGCGATTTGCGGCCGTTGCGATCGTGCTGGTTCTCCTTCTGGCGCTGGCGGGCGCCGGCTTCGGCCTGGCCTACGTCGCGCCCTCGACCTGGAACAAGATGACCGCCTGGCTGCCGGGCGGCGAAGAACAACCGGCCGCGGCATCGGCCGACGCTGAATCCGATGCGGAGTTGGCGGATACGGCCACGGCGGATACCGGCACGGATGATTCGGCTGCGTCCGGCCAGGACGAACAGGCTTCAACCGCAACGGATGCCAGGGAGTCGGCCAGGGCCGGCCTGGCGCTGGCCGATGAAGACTCGGGCGAAACGGCTCAAAGCGAAGAGGGCGGTAGTCCGGAAGCCGGTTCCAATGCCGATATGGCCGAGTCGAACAGCGAGACGGACCAATCCCGGTCGGCGGCCGATGAGTCGGCGACGGGGGAATCCCCTGCCGTTGCCGGTGAACCGTCCGATGACTTGTCGGCGCCTGAGGAAACTGGCCCTGCTGATCGCGCCTCCGGCGCCCCGAAATCGGAACCGGGGGCGAACGATGACCGCAGCCTGGCCATGGCCGATTCCGAGGCGGCCGAGGCAGCTACAATGCCGGCACCTGAAACCACCAGCCGTGCATCCGAGCCGCCGCCACCGCCGCGCGGCGTCCTGGTCGTCGGTGTCGGTGATCCGGTGATTGCCGACCCCATGGTGCGCGAGATCGAATCGGCCCTGCGCGGCGGTTCCCACCCGCTCGTGCAACCGAACTTCGTTCGCGGCTACCGCGATCATGTTCAGGGCGAAGAACTCGACCTGGCCGGCCTGAAAGCGCCGGCGCTGGATGCAGGAGCACGCTACGTGGTGGTAGCCCGGGCACTGCCGGCCGGCGAGCGAGAACTGCAGTACTACAACCGCGTCGAAACGGCCTATATCGCCCAGCTCGAGGCCGTTACCTACGACCTCCACGAAATGCGCCAGATGGGGTCCTCGCCGGTCGAGCAGATCGAGTTCACGTCGCTCAATGCCACGCGGCGGGCGGTTGATTCCGTCAGGCCCTGGTTGGCGGGAATTCGGGATCAATTTGATTGATGATTCTTTGCGGGGGCATCGGGTTGTTTTGCCTCTGGGCAGATTGTTGCCACCGCACGGGGTGGCGTCCTCGACAGGTCAACTGCTGTTCCGCCCGCCTGCTTCGCAGGCTGATGGCGGGTACTTTTTTCATGCGCGAAAAAAGGCACGAAAAACGCGCTTAAAAGATGGACGGGTTCCTCTCAGGAACCTTTTCGCGGAGCGGCTTCAGTATTGCGACTGGGGCTTTGCTCTGGCCCGGCCGGATTCATTGAGCCCTCGATTCGAGGCTTGGCGTGGCCCGACCGACTGCCCCGACCCCGATGAATACCAACAGCGGCGCTGAAGCGCCCACACTGAAAGCACGGTGTCACATCTCCAGCTTTCCCCACAGCGATTGGAAGTTGGCCTTATCGAAGTCGTACCTTTTCGGTGCGGGCTACGCCCGATCCATACTGAAGTCGCCACCCAATTCGACCGAGCAGGAGCGAAGATGGCGGCAAAATACTGAAGCCCGCACACCAGCTTGGTCCTGCGGCGCATCCGCAATCTTTTAAGCGCGCTTTTGGTCACTTTTTTCGCGCGAGAAAAAAGTGACTCGCCGCAAGAGCCTGCGAAGCAGGCCGGGCGAAACAGCAGTTGACTTGTCGAGGCTCGCTCAGCGTCCGGTGGCGCCACTCAGTCCAGTGCTAGCGGTGTTGACGAACCACCCGCCATCAGCCTGCGGAGCAGGCGGGCGGAACAGCCTTTGAAGTGTCGAAGCCCGCACCGCCTCCGGTAACTTCCAACTCTTAAAAGTGATTGCTTGCCAAGCCAACTTGGCACAAAAAAGGCCCCGCTAAAAACGAGCGAGGCCTTTTCACGATCAAGCGACGCGAGTCGCGCTGACTGACTTACTGCACGTCGAGCGTGTACTCGGACGCGACCCACCCGGTGCGGCCTTGATCGTCGCGGATCTGGAGCCAGTCGCCGGCGCGGGCCATCACGTCGGCCATGGCGCCCGAACTCAGGCTGAACTGAACGGAGCTGTCGCCATTGGGGCCGGAGCGGACGTTGAGCGAGTTGGCGGTGATCACCACGCGCTCGCCGGTGCCGCCACCGCTGCTGCTGCCGCCATTGCCGCCTGAGCTGGTAGCCTGGTAGCCGGCCGCCTGGCCGCCGCCGTGGCGGTAGTAGCGTTGCGGCGTGCGGCTGACGACTTCCTCGACCGCCTTTCCGATGACCTGGCGCAGGGCCTTTTCGCGCGGCGTGTTCTCCCAGCTCGACAGCGAGCCGCCCAGGGCGTGGCGGCCGGTGTAGCCGGCCAGCGCGCCGCCGATGTCGAAGTCCTTGGCCTCGCCCTCGACGCTGGTGGCTGCCAGCACGCGGCTGGTGTTGGTATCGATGATGCGCAGGTCGATGGCCATATGCGCGCTGCTGCTGCCGCCGGCGATGCCGCCGATCAGTTTGCCGATGCGGCCGCCACCGACCGAGCCGCGGGAGCCGCTGGCGTTTTCCGAAAACTCGGTGACGGCGGCGACGACCAGCAACTCGGCCCCTTCGATTTCGCCGATGGCGGCGGCGGTGTCCTCGCGCACGCGACCGCTGGCACCGAGATCCTGCTCGGACATGATGTCGTCGATCGCTTCGCGTTCGAGGACGATGAAGCGGCCGGAGCTGAACAGGGCTGTGGTCAGCATGTCGGCCATGCCGTCACCGATTGAGGGGTTCCACCAGTTGCCCGAGCTGCCCGCCTTGTTTTCGAAGCGGGCCACGGCGATACGGGCCTGCGGGCCGTCGTAGGCGGCCGAGCGGGCTTCATCCATGCTCGGTCCGGAACCGCTGTCGCGGACCTGGGTGGTGGTGCCGGCCGCCGGGCAGCCGGTCAGCATGGCGAGTGCGCAAATGCCGGCGATCAATCTCAATTTCATGGTTCTATCCCTCCTGGATTCATCCAATTACGTGCTTCACTGCGATCCCGACAGGATCGGCGGGCCGTATGACGGTGTACCCCACTAACGAAATTTCTGCTTCAATCCGGCCAGTGTTCGGCTGGGCAGCAAGTTTATTCTAGTCCCGCCGCGAGCTGATGCGCCAGAGCGGCGTGCAAAACAATATGTTAAAAGTACCGGCGCATCATTCAGGGAGTCGAACGAATTGATTCAGAGTGTTCTCGGGCTGGCGGGCATCGCCGTCCTGCTGGGTATTGCCTGGGCCCTGTCGTCGGCTCGCCGGGAGGTCGCGTGGCAAACCATTGCCGTGGGGCTCGTGCTGCAGCTCTTGCTGGCCATCCTCGTGCTGTGGGTGCCGCTGGGCAAGCTGTTGTTCGATCAGCTCGGGCAGCTGTTCGTGACCCTGATCGGGTACACCAGCGCTGGCGCCGAGTTCATCTTCGGGCCGCTGGCCGATGCCGAGGAATTCGGTTTCATCTTCGCCTTCCAGGTGCTGCCGACGATCATCTTCTTCGCCTCGCTGATGGCCTGCCTGTATCACATCGGCATCATGCAGAAGCTGGTCGAAGTCATGGCCTGGGTGATGACCCGTTTCATGAAGGTCTCCGGCAGCGAGTCCCTGGCCACGGCCGCCAATGTCTTCGTCGGCCAGACCGAGGCACCGCTGGTGGTGCGTCCCTTCATCGCCGGCATGACCCGTTCGGAACTGTTCGCACTGATGACCGGCGGCATGTCGACCATTGCCGGCGGCGTGCTGGCCGCCTACGTCATGCTGCTTGGCGGTTCCGACCCCGCCGAGCAGGCCTTTTTCGCCAAGCACCTGATCTCGGCATCGATCATGGCCGCGCCGGCCGCGCTGGTCGTGGCCAAGCTGTTGCTGCCCGAAACCCAGGAGTCGGAAACCGCCGGCACTGTGCGCACTGCCATCGACCGGCCGCACACCAACCTGATCGAGGCGGCCGCAGGCGGGGCCGGTGAGGGCCTGAAGTTGGCGCTCAACGTGGGTGCCATGCTGCTGGCCTTTCTGGCGCTGATCGCGCTGGTCAACGGGCCGCTCGGCTGGCTGGGCGAGATCAGCGGCCTGGAAGCGCTGGTCGGCCAGCCGATCGAGCTGGCGCTGATCCTCGGCTGGGTCTGTGCTCCGCTGGCGATCCTGGCCGGTGTGCCGATCGACGAGGCGGTGGCGGTGGGCGGCCTGATCGGCCAGAAGATCGTGGCCAACGAATTCGTCGCCTATGTCGCGTTGACCGAGATGCAGTCGGAGCTGTCCGAGCGTGCGGTCCTGATCTCGACTTACGCACTTTGCGGCTTCGCCAATTTCGCCTCGATTGCCATCCAGATTGGCGGCATTGGCGGGATTTCCCCGTCACGCCGCGCCGACCTGGCCCAGCTCGGTCTCAAGGCCGTTCTCGGCGGCACGCTGGTGTCCCTGCTCAACGCAGCCTGGGCCGGCATTCTGGTGGGTTAGTGGGCGCCGGCTGGTGACCACGTTACGAACGCAGCGTCTGATTATCCGGCCCTGGCGGCAGGATGATCGCCCGGCGCTCGAGCGCATGGTGCGTGATGCCGACATGATGCGCTACGTCACCCAGGGAAGGACCTGGTCTGACGAGTCGGTCGACGAGATGCTCGAACGCCAGCAGCGCCACCTGGCGCAGCACGGGGTGTGCTTCGGTGCGGCGGAGTTGGCGACCACGGGAGAAGTCATCGGCCTCGTCGGCCTGCAGCAACTGGACGACGGCGACTTCGAGCTCGGCTGGTGGATCTGGAGGGATTACTGGGGACAGGGTTTCGCCACCGAGGCCGGCGGCGCCTTCGTCGCCCATGCCCGCGACGTCATGGGCCTGAAAACCCTCGTCGCCGTGATCGATCCGCCAAATGCCGCTTCACGGGCCGTGGCCGAGAAACTCGGCCTGCGCTTCGAATGCACCAAGAGCGCGCGCGAGACGATTTCCCGCCGAGAGGATCTGCCGATCGCCTTCTACAGGATTCGATTCTAGGCCTGCTCTAGTCGCCTGCCACGACAATCAGCCGTTCGGCTTCCAGGTCGTAGGGCTGTCCCGTATAGCCACCGTGGAGTGCGTGGACATTGAACCCGGAGGCGGCCAGCAGGCCTGCAATTTCGCCGCCGGACCAGACGCGGTGAGAAAACTCGTGGTAGTGGGCGCGGTCGCCGTCGATCAGCATCCATTCGTTTTCCAGGCGGGTCATGTCCTCCGTCAGGTCCGGGCGTTCGACCAGGATCCGGCCGTCGTCGTATTCGGTCAGGTGGACGGGCTGGAGATGTCGGCACAAGTACTCCAGGCCGACGAGATCGAGCACGAGGCTTCCGCCGGGCTTGAGGCTTTGGCGAATATTGGCCAGCACGCGCCGGTGATCGGCTTCGTCGGTGAAGTAGCCGAAACTCGTCCACATGACGATGACCAGGTCGAAGGCTTGCGGGCGGACAAACTCGCGCATGTCGGCCTCGACGCTCTCGATGGTGCGTTCGCCGCGCTCGGCTTCGAGTTGTTCAAGCAGGGATGGGCTGGTGTCGACGGCGGTCACCTCGAGCCCGGCATCGGCCAGGGGCAGGGCGTGCCGGCCGGGACCGCAGCCGAGATCGAGCACGGTTTGCGGTTTTGAGTCCAGCAGGGCGAGCAGCTGCTGGACTTCTTGCGAGCCGCGCGCGAAAGTGTCGGCGTTGAACATCAGCGAGCCGAAGTTGCGCCAGAAATCGTCGTCCAGGTACCAGTCGTCGCTCAAGGTTGTCCTCCTGTCTGCCGCGCTGCTGGGTCTGGCCGGATGCGCGACGGTGGCCTGGTACGGTCAGGCCGCCCGCGGCCAGATCGAAATCCTGGCCAAGCGCGAGGATATCGCAGAAGTCATCGCCGATCCGGCCACGGCCCCTGAATTGCGTGAGCGGCTCGGCACCGTGCTCGAAATTCGCGACTTCGCGGCGTCGGCCATGGGCCTGCCCGACAGCCGGAGCTACACCCTGTACGCCGACCTGGGGCGCGATGCCCCGCTTTGGAACGTGGTGGCCACGCCGGCCTACTCGGTCACACCCGAGACCTGGTGTTACCCGCTGGTGGGCTGTCTCGCCTACCGCGGCTTCTTCAAGCGCGCTCGCGCGCAGGAGCTGGCCGCCGAAATGTCCGGGGACGGATTCGATGTAGCGGTATTTCCGGCCACCGCGTATTCCACGCTGGGCTGGTTCGCGGACCCGGTGCTCGACAGCATGCTCGATCTCGACGACGCCGCGCTGGCCGAACTCATCTTTCACGAGCTCACCCACGAGATGCTCTACGTCAGCGGCGACACGGCTTTCAGTGAAGCGTTTGCGACATTCGTCGGCCGCCTGGGGACGGAGCACTGGTTGTCCCGGCAGGGGGATGCGGAGACGCTGCGGCGGTGGCAGGACACCCAGGCGCTGGACCGCCAATTGACCCAGGTGCTGCTGGACGCACGCGAGCGTCTGGCGCAACGCTTCGATGAGGCTTCCGGCCCGGATCAGCTGGCGGCGGCCAAGCAACGCGAGTTCGCGCGCCTGAAAGATGAGTTGCGGGGGCTGGCCGAACGGCACGACAGCTGGCGAATCGACGCCTGGCTGTCGCGCGAACTCAACAACGCGCACCTGGCGCTGATTGCGACCTACGAGTCCGGGGTGGCTGCCTTCGAAGCGCTCTACCGCGAGGAATGCGGCAGGGAACTGGACTGTTTGTTCGAGCACGCGCGGCGGCTGGCGGCAGCCGATCAACGTGAAAGGGCGACGTTTCTTGCCTCAGGCCATTGAACAATTGCGGGGGATATGCAAACTTAGCCGGTTCGTTCAAGGCCGGAATCCGACTTGTATCCGCACTATCTGCTGCCCGCCGCGATTGCCCTGGCGCTGACCACGGCCGCCGCAGCCGCACCGGCCGACGCCCAGGCCCCGATGGCCTGTCCGCCGCCGGCCCCGCTACGTTTTCCCGAGGCGCAGCCGGAAACCGGGTCCGGGCGTATGAATATCGACGCCGAACACTTCGCTGCAAGCCCACAGGACGAGGTGCGCTTTCGCGACACCGTTCGGCTGCAGCAGGGGCAGCAGCAACTCGAGACCGACGAGTTGATCTACGAACCGCAGACCGGTCGCGTGCGCATTCCCGGCTGGCTGCAGTACAGCGGTCCCAGGCTCAACGTCGATGCCGGGAGCGCCAGCTACGATACCCGCCGCAAAAGCGGCCGGTTCGATTCGGTGCGCTACACCATTCCGGGCACGACTGCCCGCGGTTCGGCCGCCTCCGCCGATCTCTACGACCCCGAACACGCGCGGCTCGAGACCTTTGATTTCACCACCTGCCCACCGGACCAGGACGACTGGCAGATCGAGGCTTCCAGCGTCGACATGGACCTGGAAGAAGGTGTCGGTACGGCGCGCAATGCCCGCCTGACGTTCAAGGGCATTCCGCTGTTGTATTCACCGTGGCTGAGTTTTCCGCTCGACGATCGCCGCAAGAGTGGTTTTCTCTACCCGGGATTCGGCTATTCCGCCGATGACGGCTTCGACATTTCCGTCCCCTGGTACTGGAACATCGCGCCCAACCAGGACGCAACGATCACCGCGCGCTGGATCGAGAAGCGCGGGCCGATGCTCGGCCTCGAGCATCGTTTCCTCACCCAACGACAGACCGGCGAATTGCGTATCGACTGGCTGCCGGAGGACCACCGCACCAACGACAGCCGGTACTATGGCGAATTCGATTACCGGCTCCAGCCGCATCCGGGCTGGATAGCGTCGGCCAACCTCAAGCGGGCCAGCGACGACGAGTACTTCATCGACCTCGGCAGCGACCTGCGGGACTCGTCCATCCAGTTCCTGCGTTCTTCGGCCAGCCTGCGCGGGTCGGGCCGTTACTGGTCGCTGGAGATGCTGGCCGATACGTTCCAGGTGCTCGACGATAGCGTCGGCCCGACGCAGGAGCCCTACCGCCGTCTGCCGCGCACGCTGCTCGATATCGACCGGCCGCTGCCCGGTCGATTCCGATTCTCGCTCGACGGCGAGGCAGTCTACTTCGACCGCGACCTGGGGGTGACCGGTGCGCGCGTCGACCTGTTCCCGAGGCTGCACTACGACCTGGTCGCGCCGGGCTGGCACATCCGGCCGGCCGTGGGCGTGCGATCGACGGCGTACGAACTCGATGGCGGATCGGACTCGAGCCTGAACCGCACCACGCCGATCGCCACGCTCGATGCCGGGCTCGCCTTCGAGCGGCGTCTCGACAGCGGCCGCATCCAGACCCTGGAGCCCCGACTGTACTACCTGTACGTGCCCTATCGCGATCAGAGCGGTTACCCGGACTTCGACACGCGCGAGCTGACCTTCGGCTTCAGCCAGCTCTTCCACTACAATCGTTTCAGCGGTCCCGACCGCCAGGGCGATGCCAACCAGCTCACGCTGGCATTGACCTCGCGCCTGCTCGAAGCCGATGACGGGTTCAGCCGGCTCGAGGCCAGCCTCGGACAGATTGTCTATTTCCGCGATTTGCGCGTGCAGCTCGACGATGCCGAGCCCGATACCCGCGAGCGATCGGCCACTGTGGCCGAAATGACGTGGCGGCCGGCCCGCCAGCTGGCGCTCAACGCAGGCCTGCAATGGGACGACGAGGCCGATGAAACCGAAGTTGCGCGATTCGGTCTCAACTGGCAGGGTCGGGACGCCCGGCAGGTGGCTTTGGGTTACCGATTCCGCCGCGACCGGGTCGACCAGGCCGACGTGCGTTTTCGCTACCCGGTCAACCAACAGCTCAATCTTGTCGGCCGCGTAACGTATTCTTTCGAGGAAAATGAGACACTGGAGGTGCTCGGCGGTATCGAGTACGACAGTTGTTGCTGGTCGCTTCGCTTTACCGCCCGGGAGTGGATCAGCGACCGTGAATCGGACAAACGCACGGCGTTTTTCGTCGAACTGGAACTGAAGGGGCTCGGCAGCATCGGCCGTTCCCCCTACCGGCTGTTTACCGGCCCTACCTGGCAATGACAGGCACGAAACCTCAAGGACACTGATTTGCAATGAAACAGGCAACGATTCAAATTCTGGCAGCGCTGACGCTGATGACGCTGCCGCTTCTGGTCTCGGCACAGAGCGAAGCCGAGAGCGAGAGCCAGAGCGAGCCCTTCGATCGAATTGTCGCGCTGGTCGAGGAAGACGTGATTCTGCAGAGTGAACTCGATGAGTCCATCAAGGCCATCGAGCAGCAGGTTCAGTCGCGCGGCGAGAGTCTGCCGCCGCGCAGCGTCATGGAAGAGCAGGTATTGGAGCGCTTGATCATGCAGCGCCTGCAGATTCTGCGCGCCGAACAAAGCGGCATTCGCGTATCCGACCCCGATGTCGACAACGCCCTCAACCGGGTTGCCCAGCAGAACAACATGCCGCTGGCACAATTGCGCCAAATGCTCGAAGCCGACGGCGTCGAGTTCGAGGAATTCCGGCGCGAAATCCGCAACGAGATCATCACCTCGCGGCTGCAGCAGCGGGTGGTCAATTCCATGGAAGAGATTACCGAAACCGAGATCGATATCGCACTGGCATCGAATCAGTTCGGCGGGCAGGAATACCTCCTCTCCCAGATCGTGATCCAGGTGCCGCCGTCGGCCACGCCCGAACAGGTTAGCGAAGCGCAGTCCCGCGTCGAGGAAATTTATCAGCGGCTCGAAGACGGGATGGAATTCTCGGCCGCGGCGATCAGTTATTCGCAAGGATCGGACGCGCTTGAAGGCGGCGACGTGGGCTGGCGCAGCACCAACGCACTGCCCCGTTCCTTTGCCGAGGCCATCGAGGATAGTGAACCGGGCAAGGTAACCGAACCGCTGCGTACCCAGAACGGCTTCGTCATCCTCAAGGTGCGTGATGTTCGTGAGCGCAGTGAGATGATGGTGGAGGAATACCGGGCGCGACACATCCTGATCAGCCCCTCCGAACTGGTCACGCCCGAAGAGGCCCGAGAGCAGATTCAGGACCTCAGGCGCCGCATCGAGCAGGGTGAGGATTTCGCCGAACTGGCGCGCGAGTATTCCAGCGACCAGAGGACGGCGAACATCGGCGGGCTGCTCGACTGGTTTCCGGCCGGTGGCTACGGACAGCATATCCAGGAAGCGATCAATTCACTCGAGCCCGGCGAGTTGAGCGAGCCCTTTCGCGGTCCGCAGGGCTGGCACCTGGTCAAGCTGCTGGATGTGCGTGAGTCCGATCGAACCGAGGAAATCCGGCGCTCTGAAGCGCGTGAGATGATCTCCGACCAGAAGTCCCAGGAAGAACTGGATCGGTTCATGCGCCAGCTGCGCAGCGAGTCCTTCGTCGAAATCCGGCTCTGACGGGCGGAGTCCGCGGTGCTCGAGCAGCTTGTCGTCACCCCGGGTGAGCCGGCCGGCATCGGTCCGGAACTGGCCTGCCGGGCGGCTGCGCTCGACCCGGCCCTGGTGCTGGTGGCCGATCCCGATCTGCTTCGCGAAACGGTCAACCGGTTGGGGCTGAACACGAGCGTTCACGAACTCGAAACCGTGGAGGCCGGGGCCACCGGCGGCATTCGCTGCCTGCCGGTCGAACTGAATCAGGCGGCCGTGCCCGGCCGCACCGATCCGGCCAACGCCCAATACGTGCTCGAATGCCTGCGTGTGGCCGCGCGGCACTGTATGGCAGGCCGGGTGCATGGCCTGGTGACCGGCCCCGTGCACAAGGGCGTGATCAACGAAGCGGGCGTGCCGTTCAGCGGGCACACCGAGTTCCTGGCTGCCGAGGCGGGTGTCGAGCGGGTGGTGATGATGCTCGTCGCCGGCCAGGTGCGCGTTGCCCTGGCGACGACGCACCTGCCCCTGCGCGAGGTGCCCGATGCAATCGATGCCAGCAGTCTCACAAGCACGCTGGAGATAATGCATGCCGGGCTTCGGCGCCAGTTCGGCCTGAAGAATCCGAAGATCGCCGTTCTCGGGCTCAATCCCCACGCCGGCGAGGGCGGTCATCTCGGCCGCGAGGAGATCGAAATCATCGAGCCGGTCATCAAACGGCTCGGGGGGCGGATATCCCTGACCGGTCCACTGCCTGCCGATACCGCTTTCGTGCCCGATCGCCTGCGCGAATTCGACGCCGTACTGGCCATGTATCACGACCAGGGCCTGCCGGTACTCAAGCACGTTGGTTTCGGGCATGCGGTCAACGTGACACTGGGCCTGCCGTTCATCCGCACCTCGGTCGATCACGGCACGGCGCTCGACCTGGCCGGAACCGGCAAGGCCGAATCCGGCAGCCTCAACGCCGCCATCAACCTGGCGCGCGGCATGCAGCGGCCGCGCGCGAGCGCATGAAGCCTCATCGGCCGCGCAAGCGCTTCGGCCAGCATTTCCTTCACGACGCCGGCATTATCGCCCGGCTGGTTTCAGCCATTCGGCCTGCGGGTGAGGACAACATTATCGAAATCGGCCCCGGCGAAGGCGTGCTGACCGGCCCCTTGCTGGAGACCGGCGCCCGGGTGACCGCCATCGAACTCGATCGCGACCTGGCCGCGGCCCTGCCCGAGCGCCTGGGATTTCCCGAGCGGCTCGAGGTGATCCAGGCCGATGTGCTGGAAGTCGACCTGGCCGCCGTCGGCGGTCAGCCTATGCGGGTGGTCGGCAATCTGCCGTACAACATCTCCACCCCGATCATGTTCCACCTGTTCACGTGGCGCGAATCGATCGTGGACATGCATTTCATGCTGCAGAAGGAAGTCGTCGATCGCCTCGTGGCATCGCCGGGATCGAAGCAGTACGGACGCTTGTCCGTGATGGCCGCCTTCCACTGCCGCATGGAGCGCCTGTTCACCGTTCCGCCGGGCGCGTTCCGCCCGCCCCCGAAAGTCGATTCGGCGATCATTCGCATGGTGCCAAAGACGCTCGACGAGACCATGCTGGAACGCCTGCCCCGTCTGGAAAAAGTCGTCCGCCACGCCTTCGGCCAACGCCGCAAAACCCTCCGCAACGCCTTGAAGGGCCTGCTGGACGAAAAAGCGATCGAATCCGCCGGCATCGACCCAAAAGCCCGAGCAGAGACGTTAACGCTAGAGCAGTATCTAGCCTTGGCCGATCAGCTAACCAGCCAACAAGCTAACCAGCCAACAAGCTAACCAGCCAACCAGAGAATCACCATTCGGCGATCTTCCAGTACGCGGGCTTCACCGGCTCCATATGCTCGTGGCGGCTTTCGAGTTCGCCGTCGCCGTCTTCATCGATCAGGTAGTAGGAGGGGCCGCCGTCGATCGGGGTGACCTTCACCATATAGACCTGTCCGCCCGAGCTGTATTCCTCGATAATGCGATCGTCTTCGCGCCTGATCACGACTTGCGGTTGAATCTGCTCGTCGGGGTCCTGCACCTTCGGCGGCAGGGGTTCGCGAATCGGCGGTGGCGGAGGCGCGTCCTCTGACGGCGGGTCATCCTGGGCCAGGGCCGGCCAGGCCATCAACAGCATCAGGGAAATCAGGATGAATCGCATGGTGACGGCCTCTTCGATGACGTTGGAAAAGTTTAACAGAGACCCCGGATTCACTTTTTGATTCCGATCATGATGATCGGCGGTCCGGGTATCCCATTCCGGTTCTTTTATCATGGGCCACTGATCAAAGCGAATGTCTGTCAGCATGTCCAAAAAGCCCCTGTGCCTGGTCGATGGCTCGTCCTACCTCTACCGGGCGTTTCACGCCCTGCCCAGCCTGACCAGTGGGGACGGCCAGCCCACCGGCGCGATCTTCGGTGTGGCCAACATGGTGCGCCGTATGCTCGAGCACTACGACCCCGATCATGTGGCCGTGGTCTTCGATGCGCCGGGCAAGACCTTCCGGCACGATACCTACGCCGAGTACAAGGCCACGCGCCCGCCCATGCCCGATGAGCTGAAGTCGCAGATCGCGCCGCTGCATGAATTGATCGACTCCATGGGGCTGCCCCGGCTGGTGATCGAGGGCGTCGAGGCCGACGACGTGATCGCAACGCTCACCCGCCAGGCGCGGGAGGCGGGTATGCCGGTATTGATTTCCTCCGGCGACAAGGACCTGGCGCAACTGGTCACCGACGGCGTGGTGCTCGAGGACACCATGCAGGACAAGCGCTACGATCCCGCGGCCGTGGAGGAGAAATTCGGTGTCGGCCCGGAGCTGGTCGCCGACCTGCTGGCGCTGACCGGCGATACTTCGGACAACATCCCAGGCATCGAGAAGGTGGGGCCGAAGACGGCGGCGAAGTGGTTGAAAGAATATGGTGACCTTGATGGCGTGATCGAACACGCCGACGAGATCGGCGGCAAGATCGGCGAGAACCTGCGTGGCGGGCTGGACCAGCTCAAGCTTTCGCGTGAACTGGTCACGCTGGACGAATCGGTTGACCTGGAGGGCGGGCTCGAGATGCTCGGGCGGGGTGAACCCGATCGTGAACGCATGGTCGGGTTGCTCAAGCGCTTCGGCTTCTCGACCTGGCTGAAGCAGTACAGCGAGGGGGAGGGCGACGGCCCTTCTTCTTCCAACGGCGAGCTGGAGGTCGAGACCGTGACCACGAAAAGGCAGCTCGAGGCCCTCGTGGAGGAGCTGGAATCCGCGGAGCTGATCGCCTTCGATACCGAGACCACCAGCCTGGAGCCGCTGGACGCCGACCTGGTCGGATTTTCCTTTGCCGTCGAGGCCGGCAAGGCCTGGTACCTGCCACTGGCGCATGTCGACCAGGACAACGAGTTCACATTCGACGAAGCCATCGACGCCTTGCGCGGCATCATCGAGGACGAGGGCCGGCCCAAGGTCGGTCAGCATTTCAAGTACGACCTCAATGTGCTCGAGCGTGCGGGGATCGCGCTGCGCGGGATTCGTCACGACACCATGCTCGAGTCCTACACGTTTCATTCCACGGCCACGCGCCACGACATGGACTCCCTGGCCTCGCGCTATCTCGGCCGACAGACGACTTCCTACGAAGCGGTTGCCGGCAAGGGCAAGAGCCAGGTGAGCTTCGACCAGGTGCCGGTGGCCACCGCGGCCGACTACGCCGGCGAGGACGCAGAGGTCACCTTGGCGCTACACCAGCATCTCTGGCCCCGGCTCGAAAGGCTGGAGGGACCCAGGCACATCTACCGCGAGCTGGAAATCCCGCTGATTCGGGTGCTCGCGCGCATGGAGCGCACCGGCGTGGCCCTGGACGCCGAGGTGCTTGCCGAACAGAGCCGCGAGATCCACAAGCGGCTCGAGGAGCTGGTCGAGACCGCTTATGAAGAGGCCGGCCAGGCGTTCAATCTGGGTTCGCCCAAGCAGTTGCAGGAGATCCTTTTCGATCAGCTGGGCCTGCCGGTCAAGCGCAAGACCCCCAAAGGGCAGCCGTCAACGGCCGAGGACGTGTTGCAGGAGCTGGCGATCGAGGGCCATGAGCTGCCCAAGCTGATTCTCGAGCACCGCGGCCTGGCCAAGCTCAAGAACACCTACACCGACCGCTTGCCGGAGCGGATTCATCCCCGTACCGGGCGCATTCACACGCACTATCACCAGGCCGTTGCAGCCACCGGCCGACTGTCTTCGACCGACCCCAATCTCCAGAACATTCCCATTCGCACCCCCGAGGGCCGCAAGATTCGAAAGGCCTTCATCGCACCGGAGGGCGCTGTTCTGCTGGCGGCGGACTACTCGCAAGTCGAGCTGCGGATCATGGCCCATCTCTCCGGCGACGAGCGCCTGCTCAAGGCTTTTGCCGATCGCGAGGACATTCACCGGGCCACCGCCGCAGAGGTCTTCGGGCTGAGCATCGACGAGGTCAGCGACAACCAGCGCCGCGCGGCCAAGGCGATCAACTTCGGTCTGATGTACGGCATGAGCGCCTGGGGCCTGTCGCGCCAGCTCGAGCTGCCCCGGAGCGAAGCGCAGGACTATATCGACCGCTATTTCGACCGCTACACCGGTGTGCGGGATTTCATGGACGATATCCGGGAGCGTGCGCGCAAGCAGGGCTATGTCGAGACCTTGTTCGGTCGCCGCCTGTGGGCCGACGAGATCAACTCGCGCAACGGCCAGCGCCGGCAGGCGGCCGAGCGGGCCGCCATCAACGCGCCCATGCAGGGCACGGCGGCCGACATCATCAAGCGCGCCATGATCGACGTCGATGCCTGGATCCAGGCTGAAGACGTGCCGGCGAAGCTGGTCATGCAGGTCCACGACGAACTGATCCTGGAGGTCGACAAGGACGCGCTGGAGTCCGTCCGGGAGGGGGTCGTCGAGCGCATGCAGCGGGCGGCGGAACTGAAAGTCGAGCTCCTGGTCGAAGCCAATAGCGGGCCAGATTGGGAAACTGCCCACTAACTGACTGAATTACAAAGGAAAAAAATTTTTAAAATTTGGGCGAATTTCTGGAACTTTTGCTCAACAGCGCCGGTCTCAGTATTTACCATGCGCATGGTGTGGTCCGCTTCCCTCCCTAGGCGGACCAGCAGGATTCGGTTACAGTCCCCAAACCGGATCCGACTACAGGCCCCGGGTCCTCCCTCGCCCGGGGCCTTCTTTATTCCGAAATCGCCGGATGACGCGCCGAGAGCCCTGCTGTCGGCGCCCGGCGGTACTCGGAATCCTCATGTATTCGCACATACACTCCGGTTCCTGCGTTCCGGCGGTCACCGACAGCAGCGCTCTCGCCACGCCCTCCGACGATTTCACCGACCGCGTACGCTTTTCCCTGAAATGAAACCTGAAACCCCGAACTCCTAACTCCGCTTCGAGCGATATACTGGCCGGCAGGTTTCTAGGGGTAGTGGTTTTTCAATGCTGGAAGTAATCATTCTCGCCGCGGGCGAGGGCAAGCGGATGAATTCGGCCCGGCCCAAGGTGTTGCAGCCGGTGGGCGGGCGACCGATGCTGGCGCACCTGGTGGATGTGGCACGAAAGCTCGAGCCTGCGGCCATTCGGATCGTTATCGGGTTCGGGGCCGACCAGGTTCGCAACGCCATTGGCGGCGAGGATATTGAATGGGTGATGCAGCACGAGCGCCGCGGAACCGGGCACGCCGTGGCCCAGGCACTGCCCGGTGTTGATCCAAATTCCCGCGTGCTGGTTCTGCCCGGCGATATGCCCCTGATTCGCGCCGAAACCCTGGCCGGCCTGCTCGAGAGCCGGGCCGGCCTGGCCGTGCTCAGTTTCGTTCCCGAGAATCCTGCCGGCTATGGCCGGATCGTCCGTCGCGAGGGCCGAGTGACGGCCATCCGCGAGGAAAAGGATGCGAGCGCCGACGAGAAACGCATCGACGAGGTCAACAG
Organism: Wenzhouxiangella psychrophila; assembly: GCF_042310375.1. Classification (NCBI taxonomy): domain Bacteria; kingdom Pseudomonadati; phylum Pseudomonadota; class Gammaproteobacteria; order Chromatiales; family Wenzhouxiangellaceae; genus Wenzhouxiangella; species Wenzhouxiangella psychrophila. The sequence continues at coordinate 259,485 of NZ_JBHJMQ010000003.1, forward strand.
CGGTGTCCTGTGCGCCGCCGCTCAGGATCTCTCGGCCTGGCTCGAACGGGTCGGCGATGACAACGCTCAGGGCGAGTACTACCTGACCGATTGCATCGGTATTGCCGCCGAGCAGGAGCAAGAGGTGGATGCCGTGGTCGCAGACGACGCCGGGGAGCTGTCGGGCGCCAACGACCGCGCACAGCTCGCCGCCCTGGAGCGCGAATTCCAGTCGCGGGCCCGAAAGACGCTTCTGGCCGCCGGTGTCACCTTGCTCGATCCCGATTCCGTCCAGGTGCGCGGTCCCGTAGAGTGCGGGCGCGACGTAATGATCGATGTCAACGTGGTACTCGAGGGGCGCAACCGCTTTGGCGATGATGTGGTGATCGGGCCGGGCTGCGTCGTCCGCGATTGCGACCTGGCGGCCGGCACCCGCCTCGAGCCGATGAGCGTGCTCGAGGGCGTTCGCACCACCGGCGCCTGCGCGGTCGGGCCCTTCGCCCGGCTGCGGGCGGGTACGGAACTGGCCGAGGGCGTGAAGGTCGGCAACTTCGTCGAGACGAAGAAGGCGAAGCTGGCGGCCGGCGCCAAGGCCTCGCACCTGAGCTATATCGGCGACGCCGAAGTCGGCGAGGGCGCCAATATCGGCGCCGGGACCATTACCTGCAACTACGACGGAGCCAACAAGCACCGTACGGTGATCGGTGAGGGCGCCTTTATCGGCTCGAACTCTTCGCTGGTTGCACCGGTCTCAGTCGGCGAGGGTGCCACCATCGGTGCCGGTAGCGTCATTTCCGGAGACGCGCCAGCCGGGCAATTGACCCTGGCCCGGGCACGCCAGCGCAGCATTCCGGGCTGGAAGCGGCCAGTGGCCAAGGATAAAAAATAGTCGCTCAGAGTTGGCGAGAGGGCCGCGCCTGCGGTATTCTCGTCCCCTTAAAGTTTTCACCAGAGATTTCCGTTCAAAATGCGTAAACGCCATCGTCAAGAGGAAGAAGCCGAGATCAACATCACACCGATGCTCGACATCGTGTTCATCATGTTGATCTTCTTCATCGTGACCACCTCGTTCGTCCGCGAGCAGGGGCTGGATATTTCCCGTCCGTCGGAGAGCGAGCAAAAAACCGTGCAGGAAGATGAAAACCTTCCCATCGTCGTGCGCATCGACCAGACCAGCATCATCACGGTCAACAAGCGCCGTGTCGAGCCGGATGCACTGCGGGCCAACCTCGAGCGCGAGTATGCTCAGAGCCCGCAGTCTCCGCTGATCGTGGCCGCCCATCCGGATGCGAACACCAACGCCCTGGTACAGGTGCTGGATTCGGCCAACGTGGTCGGGATCAGCAATATTTCTGTAGCCACTGAAAGCCAGTAGCGGTGCGACAGCCCGCAGACCAGAGAGGAGCCCCAGATGAACGAAGAATACTCCCCGGAGTCCAATGTGACCGCGGACGACAAGGACACCCGAACCTGGGCCATGATCCTGCATCTGTCGATGCTGTCGGGCCTGGTGGTTCCGCTGGCCGGCCTGATCGTGCCCATCGTCATCTACTTGCTCAAGAAGGATGAGCTGCCCGGGCTGGTGCCGCACGGACACGTCGTGTTCAACTGGATGATCAGCGCGGTCATCTACGCCGTCATCAGCATGATCCTGATGGTCGTTGTCGTTGGCGTCTTCCTGATGATGGCGCTGGCTCTCGTGAGCCTGGTGTTCCCGATCATCGGCGGCGTCAAGGCTTCCGACGGCGAAGTCTGGCCATATCCGCTGTCTATCAAGTTCTTTAAATAAACACGTCAACGCCGCTCGCCCGGATTCCGGGCGGCCGGCGCCAGCGTGAGGAAAACGTACCGCCCATGCCTCAACAGAAACCCCGCCTGGTCTACGAAAACCTGACCTTCTTCATTGCCATCACCTTGCTCGGCTTCGTCGCCGCACCGGTGTGGTTCTTCCTTTATGGCTTCAGCGGCTGGGCCTGGCTGTTCGCCGGCATCTTCTGGGTGCTCAGCGGCCTGTCCATAACCGCTGGCTACCATCGCCTGTGGTCGCACCGTACCTACAAGGCGGCATGGCCCCTGAGGCTGTTTTTCGCCATCTTCGGTGCGCAGTCGCTGCAGAACTCCGTCTTGATCTGGGCGGCTCGTCATCGCGTGCATCACCGCCATGTCGACGATGTCGAGCGCGATCCGCACTCGATCAAGACTGGTTTCTGGCACGCCCACATGGGCTGGATGCTGCGCAAGTGGCCGACCAGCGAAATCGACTTCGACCAGGTGCGCGACCTCGAGCGCGACCCGATCGTGAAGTGGCAGCACCGCTGGTACTGGCCGCTGACCTGGACCATGAACCTGGGCCTGCCGCTGCTGGCCGGCTGGATGGTCGGTGACATCATCGGCATGGTATTGCTGGCCGGCGCTTTCCGACTGGCGTTTTCCCAGCACTGCACCTTCTTCATCAATTCGCTCGCCCACACCCTGGGTAAGCGCAAGCACAACCTCGACAACACGGCACGCGACAGCGGCTTCGTTGCGCTTTTGACCTGGGGCGAGGGTTATCACAACTTTCACCACGCCTTTCAGGCCGACTACCGCAACGGCATCAGCTGGTGGCAGTTCGATCCGGGCAAGTGGTTGATCGCCGCGGCTTCCTGGATGGGGCTGGCGTTCGAGCTGCGACGCACGCCGCGCTTCAAGATTCGCCGTGCCCGCCTGCAGGTGCAGTTCAAGGAACTGCAGGAGCGACTCGCCGGTGATCCTTCGGCGAGGAGCTGGGCCGAGACGCTCGATTGCGAATACCAGCAGTTCAAGGAAACGGTGGCACAGTGGCAGGCCGTCCAGGCCGATCGCGTCACGGCCGGCAAGGCCGCGCTGCGCGACAAGTGGCGCCGCACCGAGCTGTCGACCCGCTACCGCGAACTCGAATACCGCCTCAAAATGCAGGCCCGCCGCCTGGCCACGCTGCGCCAGGCCGCCACTGCGGCGTAGCGCCGAATAAGCACCAAATCCCAAGCACCAAATTCGAAACAAATTCGAAATGCGAATGTTCGAATGATCAAAACGAGGGGTGCGGGGGCAGGGCCTGCACATCGGGGTTACATCCCCGGTGGACGAGGTCTTTTCGTTAGTCGGTCAGTCGAAAGAAGCGCCGTGCAGTGGCAGTGGTCTCCTCGGCCAGCTGGTCTGGCGTGACGCCGCGGCAGGCGGCGACGGTGCCGGCGATCCAGGGTAGCCACTGCGGTTCGTTGCGGCGGGTCTTGATCTTGGGTTTCATGTTGCGCGGCTTGAGGTAGGGCGCATCGGTCTCGAGCATCAGGCGATCGGCCGGAATCTCGTGCACGAACTCCTTGAGGTGAAAGCCGCGCCGCTCGTCGCAGATCCAGCCCGTAATGCCGATGTGGCAATCCATTTCGAGGTACTCGAGCATGGCCTCGCGCGTATCGGTAAAGCAATGCACCACCGCCCCGGCCAGGTGCGGACGGAACTCCCGAAAGACGGCCACGAAATCGTCGTGGGCGTCGCGCTGGTGCAGGAACACCGGTTTGCCGCAGTCGACGGCCAGCTCGAGCTGTTTCTCGAACGCTCTTCGCTGCGCGGGCCGCGGCGAGAAATCGCGAAAGTAGTCCAGCCCGCACTCGCCGACGGCAACCACCTTGTCTGACCGGTGCAGGTCGGCCAGCACGCTGAGCGTTTCCCCGGAGACCTCTTCGGCGTGGTGCGGATGCACGCCAGCCGTGGCGTACAGGACGGTCGGCCAGTCATCGGCCAACGCGCTCGCCTGGATGCTGCCGGCCTCCGTCGCCCCGGTGACCACCATCTGCTCTACGCCCGCCTCGCGGGCGGTTTCGATAACGGTCTCGCGGTCCTGGTCAAAGGAGTCGTGCGTGAGATTGCAGCCGATGTCGATCCATTTCATGGCGCGGGATTGTACCGCCTTCGGATCAGTCGCGCGGAATCCTCAGGATGCGCGCCATTGCCGGGGCGGTCTTCGGCGTGACCAGGTCGGCAAGCGTGTACTGGTCGAGCACGGCCAGGAAGGCGCGCAGCGCTTCGTCGAGCATGGCGGGCAGGGCGCAGGCCGGCGTGATGATGCAGCGGTTCTCGGGACGGAAGCACTCGACCAAGCCGAAATCCGGCTCCATGTCGCGCACGACGCGGCCGATGCCGATGGAACCTGCCGGCTGGCCCAGCCGCAGGCCGCCGCCGCTGCCGCGGGTCGACTCGACGTAGCCTAGCCCGGCAAGCTTGTGGGCGACCTTCATGAGGTGATTTCGCGAGATGCCAAAGGCATCGGAGATTTCGCGGATGGTCACCCGGCGTTCTCCGCTCAGCGCCAGATGCATGAGTACGCGCAAGGCCAGGTCGGCGTGATGGGTCAGGCGCATGCGGGCAGGCTCATCCGGGTCGGCCGTCGACGCGCGGGCGTACCAGGATCGGCAGGCAAACCCACAGAAAGACCAGAAAGGCGCCCGTCCAGGCGAGGGTCGTGGTCAGGATTCCCAGCTTCCAGGGCATCCAGTCGAGTGCCGTGGCCAGGCGTACGAAGGCCGCGACGAGAATCAGGGCATAGCTGACCACGGCACCCCGCGGAAGCGCCAGCGAACGCCCGGTATGGCCGAGCGCAACGCGAGTCATGACGCCTAAAATCATCACCGCCATGGCGCCGGGGCCCAGCGCATGCTGCCAGGCGGTGGCGGTGACATCGAGGGAACCATAGGACATCGCCATCAGCAGCAGGCCCAGCGGCACCCAGGCGTAGCCGATGTGCAGGATCCACACCAGCGGATCCCGGCGCGCACGCCAGCCGCGCCAACCCAGCAGCCTGACTACATTGGCCAATCCGGCCAGGGCCGCCATGCTTGCGGTAACCAGCGAGGGTGCGCCGGCCAGCAGAAGCAGGGCCAGCAGGGCAACGCTGGTGACGCTGCTGACCTCGACCCAGGCCCGGGTTTTCACTGGCTGGGGATCCTCTTGACGGCGCAACAGCCAGTTGCGGGTGAATGCCGGGATGATCCGGCCGCCGATGATGACGATAAGCATGACGATCAGCAGCAGGGTGCCGAGTTCGGCACGGCGCACCAACCCGGTGTCGCCGCTCCACACCCCGGCGTGACACAGCAGGTTGGTCAGCCACAGGACGCTGACGACAGCGACGAGTGGCAGGTTCCGATAACTTCCCGAACCGATGATTACCCGCCCGGCGTATACGGCAACCGCGGCGAGAAAACTCAGATCGATCACTGCGACCAGTTCGAGTGGCAGCCAGTTCGACAGCCACATGCCGATCCGGCCGGCCAGCCACAGGCCGAACAGCATCTGCAGTCCTGATCCCGACAGCGGGGTCGCGCCGGTCCAGTTGCACATGGCCGTGAGCAGGAAGCCGGCGATTGCCGCCGCGACCATGCCGAACAGCATCTCGTGGCTGTGCCACTGCATCGGCGCATAATCTCCCGCCAGTGGCCAGCCCAGCAACAATACGCCCAGCCAGCCCGCCAGCGACAGAACGGCGTAGGACGCTGCGGCCAGGAAGAAGGGGCGGAACGGGCAGTCCCAGAGTGCCGAGCCGGCCGGGGTGGAGACGGCTATCGATTCGGGTTGCATGGTCGAGGCTCGGCAGAGGGTGTGAGGTGAGTCGGTCGAGTGAGAATGAAGCCGGCCACGGCGACGAAGAACAGCCCCACCATCGACAGGACGAAGGGCGCTGCGCCGATCAGCCACAACAACAGAAGGCTGGCGACCATCAGCAGGCAGGCAGCCTGCTTGGCGCGTACAGGTACCGCCCCTTGACGATGCCAGGCCCGCAGGCCCGGTCCGTATCGCGGATGCCGATACAGCCTGAAGCGCAGCCGAGGTGACGAGCGGGCAGCCGCCCAGAGCGCGACCAGCAGGAACGGCGTGGTGGGCATCACCGGCAACACGGCGCCGACGGCGCCCAGCCCCACGCAGCCGTAGGCAAGTGCGAGGTAAACCAGGCGACGGCCGGGTGGACGTAGCCCCCACGTCGAGCCATTTTCCGTTTCAGGCGCACTAATCATGTATTTAGTATACTTCTTCATGAACGCGCCTGTACAGTTGATATTCCGGATTTGAGCGGCTGGATTGTTTAGAATATGTCGCGTTGCCGGTTTAGCTCAGTAGGTAGAGCTGCTTTGGTGTTCCGGCGGCGCTCCTTTCAAGCTGCGCTTGAAAACCGCACCACCGGAACGATTAGAATTGATTTCCGGGTCATTGGTAGCAGTTCATTGAACCTTGTTGCCGGTTTAGCTCAGTAGGTAGAGCATCTGATTTGTAATCAGAGGGTCGGGGGTTCGACTCCCTCAGCCGGCACCATCTCCCTTCCCCTGAAGCTTCCTTCACAGTCCAGGCGCTACGTTTCGCGGCATTCGTGGAACGGAGCATTGCAATGAGATATTTCCTCGGTACGATCGCGCTGCTGGCGCTGTCGGGTTGCGCCATGATGCGCGGCGGGCCGCCGCTGGAGACGGTCGAGGAAGTCGACCTCGAGCGCTACATGGGGCAGTGGTACGTGATCGCCAACATTCCCTATTTCGGCGAGCGAGGCAATGTCGCCGGGCGTGCGATTTACCGCATGCGCGAGGACGGCCGAATGGATGACATTTATCGCTACCGTGACGGCAGCTTCGACGCGCCCGAAGAGGAGATGTCCGGCGTGGCCTGGGTGGTCGACACCGAGACCAACGCCGAGTGGAAAGTCCGGTTCTACTGGCCGATCCGCTTCGGTTATTACATCGTCGGACTCGATGACGACTATCAGTGGACCGTGGTGGGACATCCCTCGCGGGAGTATGCCTGGATCATGGCGCGCGAGCCCGAGCTTTCCGATGAGCGTTACGCGGCCTTGCTCGACATGCTCGAGGCGCGCGGATTCGATGCCTCCCGTCTCGAGAAGGTGCCGCAACGCCCGGATCAGGTCGGAAAGCCGGGGTTCCAGTGATGTCAGGGCGTCCAGTCGGGATCGCGACGGCGCCAGCGCTCGATGAACCGCTCGGGTGCGAGCGAAGCCATGACGGCTGAATCGATGGGTGCCGGAAGGCCGGAGGCGTGATCCGCGATGACATCGGCGCAAAGCGGCGTGTGGGTCAGTCCCTTCGAACCGTGGGCAATGTTCAGCCACACGCTCCGGTCGAGCGTATGCGGATTGCGCCCTGCATCCGGGCAGGGGCCGACCAGCGGCAGGGTATCGGGCGACTGGCAGCGCACACCGGCATGCTGACCGACGACGTCGATCTCTTCGCCGCCGAGCGCCCGCCAGAGTTCCGGGATATTGCTTTCCAGTTCGGCCAGATTACGCTCGTTATCGACGGGGTCGATGACCGGAGACTGGCGCTGGCGATCAAAGGTGGCGCCGACGCAGTGAGTGCCATCAAAAGCCGGGGTGAGGTACCCGCTGTGGCAGTGCGATTGCCGCCAGTGACGGCTTGCTTCCGTCGCGCGGCAGAAAGTGACCTGGCCGCGTACCTGGCGCAGGGGCAACCAGTCCAGCCCCTTGAAATGGCTGGTGGCGCCGGCGGTGCACAGAACGGCCATGTCAGCCTCGAGCATCGAGCCTGATTCCATTTTCAGCTCGGCCGAGCTACCGCCGCCGATTGAACTGACGCGATCGGCGTCTGCCGTGATACTCGGGTGATCGAGCAGGAATCGGCACCAGCGGCCCGGCTTCAGGCTCCCGGCGCCCTCGAGCCGCACCCGGCCCTGGGCCTCCGCAGAGAGCAGCGCCCGCGGCCAGGCACCGGTTTGCATCGCCAGTCTGGTCTTCTCGGCCACGCGTGGGTCGACCAGGTGCTGGATTACGCCCTCGAGCCGGCCGTCGGATTCATCACGCGGAAAGCCCAGGCGCTCGAGCCAGCGTTGTGCGTGCAGGAGGGCACCGAGATAGAAACGATTCTGGGCGTTGAGGTGGTGGCTGGCCGTGGCATAGAGAACGGCAGAAAGCTCGGGCGGCGCATGCCGGGCGAGCGCGGGGTCGACCACCCGGACCCGCCAGCCGCGTTCGGCCAGCGCCCGGGCGCTGGTGCAGCCGGCCAGGCCCGCACCGACGACGACGGCATCGCCGCGCCGGACCCGCTGCGGCTGCCATTTTCCCGGCATGCAGGCGGTGAGGCGGTGGCGCTTGTCGCCAAATCCCCGGCGGCGCTCGATGGCAAATCCCGCGGCCGAGAGACCGCGCCGAACCGACCCGGCGGCGGTGAATGTCGCGACGGTCGTTCCGGGTCGGGAGTGCGCGGCTACCGTCTCGAGCAAATCGTCGCTCCAGAGATCCGGGTTGCGCGACGGCGCGAAGCCGTCGAGGAACCAGGCGTCCACCCGGTCGGGCCCGGCCGGCCAGAGCGCGGCGGCGTCACCGAACATCAGGGTCAGTTCGACGCTTTCGCTCAGGCGGATCCGATGAAAACCGGGTGCCGGCGGCGGCCAGGCGGCGAGTAGCGCCCGTCCCGGCCCGGCCAGTTCGGGCCAGTGCAACAGCGCGCGTTCGAGATCCTCGCGCTTGAGCGGGCGGCACTCGGCGGAAAAGAAATGCAACCGGGCCGTGGCCGGGGCGTGTCGCGTGAAGCAGTCGGCCGCCAGCAGGGCGTTCAGCCCGGTTCCGAAGCCCGTTTCACCAATGACGAAGACGCCGTCGTCGGGCAGCGCAGCAAATCGTTCGTGAAGGTCGCTGGCCTCGATGAATACAGCCCGGCTCTCCTCCAGACCATGCCCGGGCATGAAGTAGCTATCGCCGTAGTCGTCGGCAAATGGCGTATCGCCCTGCCAGTCGACCTTCGCCGGTTGCAGCGGGGGGAGGATGAAATCGGTCATCGACGTAGCCGGAGAAAGCCGACATTTTAAGACACTCGGGCCCCGTGACGGCGAGCCTCAAATGTTATATCATACGCTTTCACGCCGACGAACCAGCCCTGAACCATGGCCGCAGTCTTCAAGTCACCGGAGCGGATCAAGCGAGCCAGCCTGCTCGACCGGGCAGGTATCTGCGTGTCCGCGGTCTGCCTGTTGCAGTGCCTGCTGCTCAGCCTGGTGATCGTGCTGGCACCCATGCTCTCTCTGGGAATCTTCGGCAGTGATCTGTTCCACTTTCTGCTGCTCGCAGTGATCCTGCCGCTGGGCGCAGCCGCGTTCTGGATGGGGTATCGGTCTCATCAAAGCATCGCTGTATTGCTGACCGGCCTGGTCGGCCTCGGGCTTGTCCTGGCCGCAGCCGTGCTCGAAGCGACCGTGCTGTCGCCGCTGGCGGCCTCGGGAGTGACGTCCATCGGCGGCGTGATGCTGATCGTGGGCCACTGGCTCAACCTGCGTCGCCGGCGCATTGCATGTATGCGGCCGGTCCGATAACCGGCGACTCCATCTCGGCAGGCCCCGGGTTTGCTGATAGAATCTTCGCAAATTCTCATTGGACGGCTTCATGAGCGACATTCCTTCCGATCTGCGTTACGCGGAAAGCCACGAGTGGGTCAGCCAGGAAGAAGAGGGTGTGGTCAAGGTGGGTATCAGTGACCATGCCCAGGAACAACTGGGTGACCTGGTGTTCGTCGAACTGCCCGAGGAAGGCGAAACCTTCGGTCGGGGCGATGCCTGCGCCGTGGTCGAATCCGTGAAGGCGGCCTCCGACATTTACTGCCCCGTTACCGGCGAAGTGGTCGTGGTCAATGAAGCCCTGGCCGATACGCCCGAAATCGTCAACAACGATCCCTACGGCGACGGCTGGCTGTTCTCGGTCAAGCTCGACGATACCGGCGAGCTCGACGACCTGATGGACGCCGACAGCTACCGCGAACACCTGGCCGAAGACTGACCGGCAAGGCGATCGGCGAGGCGGACCGGTTCCGGCAGCCGGTATTTCGGCGTGCAGGCCAGCACCAGTTCGACAGCCGTTTGCAGGCTGACGCGATGGCCGACCGAGATGTAGACCGGCCGCACCCGTCGGCGTGAGCGCAGCACCCGGCCGATCAGTTCATCTTCATCCAGCAGGTCCACCGCATCCCCTTTCTCGGGCCCCGGCTCCTCGTGCCGGCCGCACAAGCGGCTCTTGCCGACTCCGATGGTGGCCAGGCCGGTTATTACGCCCAGGTGGCAGGCGATGCCGAAGCGGCGTGGATGGGCGCGGCCCTGTCCATCGCACAACACCAGATCAGGCGGCAGCGACAGGCGATCCAGTGCGCCGAGGATCGCCGGCAGCTCGCGGAATGAAAGCAGCCCGGGAATGTAGGGCAGTTCGGTGGCCTGTTCGTGGACGACCTCCTCCACCGGCTCCAGATCCGGGAAGCGCATGAGTACGGCCGCCGCCCGCGTCGTGCGGCCCTGGTCGGGAAAAGCGGCGTCCACGCCGGCCACCAGACCGGGCGGGAGTCGCAGGTCGTCGCGTTCGATGACCTGCTTTGCCAGCCCTCGCTGGCGCTCCATCAATGCCTTGGCGTCGATCCGCGATCGCAACTACTCGTCCCGGGCCTGCCCGAACCGGGCAGCCCAGGCCTCATCGATCATCGCGTGCACGCTTTTTGCGTCGAAGGAGGCCGGCTCGCGCCGCAGCCAGTCCAGGTGCCGGGCCTGAAGCAGTTGCCGCCAGGCTTCGGCCAGTTCCTGCGCTTGCTCATCGTCGATCCATTGTGTCCGGGCCAGCGCATCCAGTTGTGCGCCGGTGTCACGATGGTCGACCAGCTCCGGGTGGTCAGCGGCCTGCGTGAGTACACCGAGTTCGGCCAGGAATTGCAGGTCGGTCAACGCTCGCTTGACGGGTGATTCGCGTCTTTCCCGACGCTGGCGGCGGCGCATTTCGGCAAGGTCCGCCGTCACGCTGTCCGCGTCGCGGCGCTGTGTAAGCACCTGCTTGCGGATGCCGTCGAACGCCTCTTCGAGCGCCGGATCCCCGGCGATCCACCGTGCCCGGATCAGGGCCTGGTGTTCCCAGGTCCAGGCCTTGTTGCGCTGGTAGTCGTCAAAGCTGTCCAGCGTCGAGACCAGCATGCCGGCGCGCCCGTTGGGACGCAGCCGCGTGTCGATCTCGAACAGTCTCCCGCCGGGTAGGGGCACCTGCAGCGCACTCACGAGGCGCTGGACGATGCGGCGGGGTGCTTCACCGGCGCGATGCAGGAACACCAGGTCCAGGTCGGATTCGAAGTGCAGCTGACCCGCGCCGAGGTTGCCGTAGCCGATCACCGCGAGATCCGAGTCACCCCCGCCGGTCAGCGCGAGCGCCCGATCGACGATGGTGTCGGCCATGAAGCTCAGCTGTCGGCCGGCGTCGACGGCGTCCAGCCGATCGTCGAGTTCGGCCAGGGCGGTGCGCAGAAAACCCGCCTGGCGCCAGCGCGACAGGGCCCAGAGGCTGGCTTCCTTGTCGTTCGGGTCGGGCGTGGGTGCGGCCGGCAGCTCCAGGCCGTTGATCGGGTCGAGCAGATCGTCGAGCAGCTGCGGCGAGGCAATGATCCATTCGGCCACGCGCTGGCTCAGGTGGAAGACCCGCACGAGGCGCTCCAGCGTTTCCGGGCGCTCTCGCAACAAGGCCAGGTATGCCGACCGGCGCGAGATCTGGTCGATCAGTCGGAGCAGGTCGGCCAGGCCGGTATCCGGTGTCTGCTGGCGGCCGACCGATTCGATCAGTCCCGGCATCAATCGTTCGAGCCGCTCCCGCCCCTCCGCGCTGAGGGCACGCCGTGTGAGCTCGGCGTGGCTGCGCTCGAGGTGTTCGGCTGCGTCCTCGGGCTGCCGGAAGCCGGCCTCGCGCAGGCGCTCGACGATGTCGTCGCCGGGTGGCCACAAAGCGCTCGGTTCGGCCGAATCCGCGTCCGGGTCGCGGAAGCGCTCGCTGAAATGACGGGTTACGGTTTGACGCTGGGCCGTGAGGCTTTCGCTCAACGCGCTCCAGTCGTCGAAATCCATCAGCTCGGCCAGTCGCTGCCGGTCTTCGGGATCGGTCGGCAGTTCATGGCCCTGGCGGGCGGTCATGGCCTGAAGGCGGTTTTCGAGAATGCGCAGGAATCCGTAAGCACTGCGCAGTTCATCCGCCTCTTCGGCGGGGATCAGGCCAAGGTCGGCACAGGCTTCGAGGGCGGGCAAAAAGCCCGTCTGTCGCAATCGCCGCTCGCGGCCACCGCGCAGGATCTGCAGGCTTTGCACCAGAAACTCGAGCTCGCGAATGCCGCCACGGCCGCGCTTGATGTCCTTGCGATCGCTGCGGGCGCGGGCATTGGCATCGATTCGCCGGTGCAGCTCACGCAGGCTCTCGAAGATGCCGTAGTCGAGGTAGCGCCGGAATACGAATGGTTGCAGGGCCTCGATGAGCCTCCGGCCGGCCGCCAGGTCGCCGGCCACCGGCGCGGCCTTGAGCCAGGCATAGCGCTCCCAGGTGCGGCCCTCGCTGAGGAAATACTGCTCCATGGCGGGAAGCGACCAGACCAGGGCGCCGGACTCGCCGAATGGACGAAGACGCGCATCGACGATCCAGGCCCGGCCGTTTTCGTCGACGGTATCGAGCAGCCGGATCAGTTCGCGCGCGACCCGCTTCATCCAGTCGGCCGCGTCGACGCGTCTGGGGCCGCTGCTTCGGCCTTTCGCGTCATGGGCGAAGACCAGGTCGATGTCGGAATTGAAATTGAGTTCGTCGCCGCCGAGCTTGCCCAGACCGAACACGATCAGCCGCTCTTGCTGTCCATGCTCGTCCTCGAGCCAGCCGTGACGCTCGGACACATGCCGTTCGGCGGCTGACAGGGCCATTTCGATGCACTCCCGCGCCAGGGCGGACAGTGCTCGACCCGTTTGAGCGATGTCGGCCTCGCCGGAGAGATCGCGCCAGAGAATATGAATCGACTGAAGCTGGCGGAAACGGCGCAGCGCCCTTTCCGGTTCATCGGCCATGGCTTCGGAATCGGGGGCTTTGACCGCTTCGGACGGACCGGGCGCCTGTTCAAATCGCCGCCAGGCCTCGGCCGCGAAGCGGCAATGCGAGCGAAGCAGTTCCGAATCGATTGATTGCAGCTTTCGTCTCATGAAGTCATGTCCAGGCGGGCTGCTTCCACCAGGGCGTGGAACAGGGCCTGCTGCCGTTTTCGCTGGGGCAGGTACTCGGGATGCCACTGTACCCCCAACAGCCATGGCGCGTTGCGGCGTTCGGCGGCCTGGATGATGCCGTTGGCCTCGACGGCACCGACCACCAGGTCGTCGGCGAGCCGATCGATCGCCTGGGAGTGCAGTGCATTGACCCAGCATGGGCCATCTCCGAGCAGTTCGGCGATATGGGTCCCGGACTCGATTTCCACTTGCTTGCGGGGCAGTACGGAACGGACGGCCGGATACTCGTCGTAGAAGCCGACCAGGTGCTGGTGCAGGCTGCCGCCGAGCGCGACGTTGATCAACTGCATGCCGCGGCAGATGCCGAGCATCGGCAATCCTTTCTCGCGCGCTTGTCTGATCAGGTCGTACTCGAGCTCGTCGCGGGCCTGGTCGGGCCCGCCGTGCTTGGTTGTGAGCAATCGTCGAAGGCCGGCGACCAGTGGGAACAGGACTATTCCAAGGAGGCGACGCCAGCCCCGGGCGCTTTGGTCGGTCATGTGCCGGGACCGCGGCTGGTGCTGCTGTCCATAAAGTCCCGGGCTGACGTCCGCGCCGCCGCCGAGGATGAGACCGTCGAGCTGCCTGATTTCCGCGGGTCGGCGGGGACAGATGCGAACAGGCCGGCCGCCGGCGCGCCTGACGGCCAGCGCCGAGAACCACCACGCCGCCAGCCCGCCCCGGTCCGGGCCGGTGATGCCGATCACCGGTCGGCGGGTCATCGACGCAGCTTGCGCCAGGCCTGGGAGAGCCAGCGGCGCAAGGGGCTGGAACTGGACAGCCGTTGCGCGCGTTTGCGCTCCAACCGCTCGCCGTCGTCGGCCAGGCGTTCGATTTCAATCCAGCGGTTCCAGGCCGTGGCAAGCGACCAGTCGGGCTGGTCGATCAGGCAATTGGGCAGGCGGTAGTGGAAGGCCGGCCGGGCCTTGATCAAATGGGTTTCCACCGGCGCACTCATGACTCGATTCTCGTCGAGAAAGGCGAACATCGGCAGCATATCGAGCGGCCGGTTTCGCGTCGGCGTCAGGTGCAGGTAGTCGTCGATCAACTCGTCGAGTCCCGGCGTATAGTCGGCCTGAAGGACGTGCGCCAGGTACTCCTCGGGAAACGGCTGGACGTAAGGGGTAATCCGCCGCGACAGGTCGACGCGCTCGGCTTCGATCAGCTTGTCGTAGCTGAGCAGGAAGGCGCGGATGATCGACAGCAGGTAGTCGGCCTGCAGGCTCGCCGCCTCGATGTTGAGCTGCATGCCGAAGGCGTAAAACGGCGAGGATTGCGTGCCGCGCGCGCCTGCGCGATGGAGTCGCTCGCGGATACCGTCGAGTGCCTCGAGTCGGGTCCAGGGCACGGGTGGGGCGACCAGTTCCAGCGGAACGACCAGGCCGGCCACGCGCGAGATCAGCGCCTCGATCTGTTCGCGTTCGTCGCCTTCGCCGATATCGATGCCGAGCTCGGCCAGCAAATCCTGATACTGCCGACTCTTGAGCAGATCAGCGTCGAGTTCGACCTGAAAGTCTCCGAATTCCGTGTCGCGGATTCGCGTCAGGAAAGCGCTGTCGACTTCGACGCTGCCGCCGATGCAGTCGGTGACCGCCTCGGCGACCTGCTCCGGGCGCAAGCCGGCCATCTCGATCTCGATGCCGACGCGACGGGTCGAACCGTCTGGATTGTCTGAACGGGGTGGGGGCTGGAAACGCGCGGTGTCGCTCATGTCGCCACTGTCAATTGTCGCAGCACACAGGATACCGAACGCCCGGCTACGGTTTTACATCGAGCAGTTTCGCCAGTTGCCGCGCCCATGTTTTGTGCGCGGTGGCATTGGGATGAAAGCCGTCCGAACAGAACATGCCGTCGGGCCGATCGGTGAAACGCATGGGTGCGTGCAGCAGGTCGGCGTCGTGTTCAGTCAGACATTGCAGTACCGAGTCGAGCAGGGCGGCGCGTAATCCCAGCATCGCCGAAAGCGGAAACGGCAATGCCGGGAAATGCTGCATCGGCGGTACGCCGGTCACGATGATCCGCTTCGGGTCGAGTCGGCGGCGAATGGCATCGAGGAGTTGCTGCAGGTCCTGCTCCCAGCGCTTCGCCGAACTCAGGGCCAGCGTGTCATTGACGCCCAGGCCGATGACCACAAGATCCGTCGGGTCCGTATCGACCCGCCTCAGCAGGTTTTCAGTGGTGAATCGGGCGGTGGCGCCGCTTTGCGCGGCCGTTTGCCACGTGACCCGCTGTCCCGATGCAGCAGCCAATTCAGTAGCAAGCTGCGGGATGACACCCTGTGACTGTTTCGCCAGGCCGACGGCGGCCATCGGGGATTCTCCCAGGCCAATGATCCGGTAGGCCGGGGCGGACCCGGCCAGGATTCCCGAGCGTTCGCCGTTGGCCTCATCCAGCCGGGGCGTTCGCCGGCGAACGCTCCGGCCCTGAAACCAGAACACCGGCGCGGCCGCCAGCGCCATTGTGGCCGCCGCCTGGAGCAAGATGATCCGGCTGAGCGAGCTCAAGGATCCGGAGCGCGCGGGGGAGCCAAGCTAACCCAGCGACCAGTGCTGATCGTCGTCACGCAGCAGGAACAGGGCGATGCATGCCCCGAGCATGGGGATGGCGGCCAGGAACAGCATGTTGTTGAACGGGTCGAGGTATTGCTGCCACGACGAGATCGTGGAAATGGCATGGGTGACGAGCACGAAGCCATAGGTCCAGAACTTCCACAAGCCGAGCACGAAAGCGATTTCGATCGCCAGCTGCACGAGGCCGATCACCAGCAGCACGGTGCCCCCCATGCCGGCGAGAAAGTAGAAATTCTCGAATATGGCGGCGGCATGCCCCGGGTTGAGCAGTTTGTCGAGCGACCACATCGCCATGACGATGAACACACTGAAGCGAAGGATGAACAGGGAAATGCCCAGGTGGTTTTTCATGATTCAGTACACGTGGTTGGCATGAATGACCCAAGCTATCAGGCTGTTGCCGGGGGCGTCTCTAGGTAGTTGCCGAAGCGGCCCGGCTTATGCGCTCAGTCCAGATTGAGACGCCGGGCGGCCTCTGCCGAGCGCTCGACGCGCGCCTTGAGCTCCGATTCGCCGGCGTCGCGGCCGCCGGCGAATTCGGGCCACCCCTGGCCGTGCTGTCGGCACAGCGCACTCAGGACCTTGACATGTTCGGGCGAGTCGTTGAGGCAGGGGATGTAGTCCAGCGATTCGCCGCCGGCGGCAATGAACTCGTCGCGGCCCTCGACGGCGATTTCATCCAGCGTCTCCAGGCAGTCGACTGAAAAGCCGGGGCACACGACCTGAAGCTTCTTCACGCCCTGCTTGCCCAGTTCTTCGAGGGTCTGGTCGGTGTAGGGCTTGAGCCATTCGGCACGGCCGAGGCGCGACTGAAAAGTGACCAGCCACTCGTCGTCGGCCAGTTCCAGGCGTTGGGCGATTTGCCGTGCACTGGCCTGGCACTGGCAGTAGTAAGGGTCTCCGGCAAGCAGGTTTCTCTTGGGAATGCCATGGAAGGAAAACAGCAACTTGTCCGGCTTTTCCCGCGCTTGCCGGAAGCGGCGGATGGACTCGGCGACGGCTGCCTGCCAGTTCTCGTCGTGATGGAAATCGTTGATGAAGCGCACCTCCGGCAGCCAGCGCAAGCGCCGCAGCGAATCGGTCACGTGGTCGAAAACCGAAGCGGTGGTCGTGGCCGAGTACTGCGGATACATCGGCAGGACCAGCAGTCGCTGGATGTTCTCGCGTCGAAGCCGGTCGATGGCCGAATCGATGTCCGGCTGCCCGTAGGTCATCGCGAGCATCACCTTCACCCGCGGCAGATCCTGTTTGAAGTCCGACTCGAGCTTGTGGGCCAGGCTGCGGCTGTCGACCAGGAGAGGGGAGCCCTGCTCGGTCCAGACCCGGGCGTACGCTTCGGCCGAGCGCGGGGAGCGGAACGGCAGGATGTAGCCATTGAGGATGAACCACCAGAGCAGCTTCGGCGCCTCGATGACGCGCCGGTCGGAGAGAAACTGCTTGAGGTAAGGTCGCAGTGCCGCAGCCGTGGGCGCCTCGGGCGTGCCGAGGTTGACCATCAGCACGGCGGCGCGGGCGGCTTCCCCGTGGGCATTGACCTGGCGCGTGGCGTCGACGGTTTCGACCGTCTGTTCTCGGGAACCGGACATGAAACTTGCTCGGATGAAATAAGTGATCCGAATTGTACCGCCTGCAACGTGAGCGGTCGGTCGGATACCCCCGGCCCCACCTGACCACTGGGGGTTTGTGGACTTTTTTGCTATGATGCTGTTTGTCGGAGTAAAAGGAATAAAATAAAGAATGCGCCCATGCACGCCTCTCTGCTGGAGAAGTGTGATTCTGGCTGTCACTCTGACAGTCAGCGGTTGGGCGTGCGCGCAACCCGAGGGATGGGTCATCAATTCCCGCGACTATCTCTCCGAGGAAGACCAGATCGGCGCGCTCTGGCAACTCGACCTTGCCAGTGGTGATGCCCGGCTCGAAGGCCGTTCTCGAATCCAGCAGTTCCTCTTTATTGAAGGCCTGGCTTTCAGCGGCGACGAACAACTCTTCGGCGTGGACGACTCCACCAATACCTTGGTTCGAATCGGCACCCGGAGCGGAAACGCGGTGGCCGTGGGGCAGGAGTCTGGCAACCTGGGCCTGCCACAGGGGAACCACGATTTCGGCATGACCTTCACCTGCGAAGGCCGGCTGCTGATTTCAACCGATTCCGAGTCGCTCGGATTGTCGCTCTACGAGGTCGATCCCGAAACCGGACAGGCCGAACGGATCGGTGATCTGGGCGCTCCCATTGTCGACATGACCAGCCTGGGTGATCAGGTCTACGGTATTGGCAGGGGTATGGCCAGCGAGGACAACCAGGCTTCTCCCAATCTTTACCGGATCGACCCCGAAACCGGCCGGGCCGAGCTCATCGGCGCGCTGGGCAGCGAGGCCGATTTTTACAACAAGGCGGGGCTGGCCGCCGATTCGGACGGAACGCTCTGGGCCGTGACCGAGCGGCGCGAACGCTCGGACCGGGATTCGTCCCGCCCGAGCCAGGTTTTGCGCATCGATCCGGCAACCGGCCAGGCCGAGCGCGTGGCCGAAGTCGGCTCGGCCGAAAGCGGTGGCACCCTGATCGGCGTTGAATCCCTGGCCATCGCACCGCCGGGCGACTGCAGCCGCGGCGTTGCCGCCGGTGTCGGTTCCATTCCGGTCCCCGCGCTTTCCGCCCCGGCACTGTGGCTGCTGACCCTGCTTGTGGTGACCCTGGCTGTCACGACGCTTCGCCGGCCGGGCACGAACTGATAAACTGCCCGTTTTCCCGATCGGGCCTTTGCGGCCCAGTATTTGAGGTCTAGCGCATGGGTATCGGCAACATCAGTTGGCCCCAGATCCTGATCATCCTCGTCATCGTGCTGCTGATCTTCGGCACGAAGCGTATACGCAATATCGGCAGCGATCTCGGTGGCGCCATTCGCGAGTTCCGCAAGGGCGTGGGCGAGAACGAGGACGACGACTCCGCTGACGACCGGTCGCAGAAAAAGCCCTCGCCGCAAGGCGAAGAGCAGGACGAGTCGACCTCCAAGCGGGAGCGCTGATACGTGGGCGGCGTCGGCTTCAGCGAGTTGCTGCTGCTGGCCCTGATCACGCTTCTCGTCGTCGGTCCGCGGCGACTGCCCGAGATCGCGCATACCGTCGGCCGCTGGACGCGCCATGCGCGCGGCGCCTGGGCCAGCCTCAAGTCCGAATTCCAGGACGAGATGGATCGCGATCACAACCGGCGCATCCTGGAAGCCGAGCAATCTCACGAACAGTCCGAATCCGTCGAGCAGGAAGCGCATGAGCGAAGAGACGACGCGGACTGATCCCGACCTGTCCCTGATGGATCACCTGGTCGAGTTGCGCAGCCGCCTGCTTCGAGCGGTGGCCGCGATCTTCGTTGTCTTGCTGGTGCTGGCACCTTTTGCACGCCAGCTTTACGGCATTCTCGCGAAGCCGCTGGTCAGCCACCTGCCCGAGGGCGCGAGCATGATCGCCATTGACGTGGCCTCGCCGTTCCTCACCCCCTTCAAGCTGGTGCTGATCCTGGCGCTGCTCATTGCCATGCCCGTCGTGCTCTACCAGCTCTGGGCCTTCGTCGCCCCGGGTCTGTATCGCCGTGAGCAACGCCTGGCCCGACCGCTGCTGGGCATGGCCGTCGTGCTCTTCTACGCCGGTTGCGCCTTCGCCTATTTCGTGGTGTTCCCGGTGGTGTTCGGGTTCTTCGCCTCGATGGCGCCCGAGGGCGTGGCCATGATGACCGACATCGATCGCTACCTGGACTTTGTACTGACGCTGTTCATCGCGTTCGGCCTGGCCTTCCAGGTTCCCGTGGCCACGATCATCCTGGTCGCCCTGGGTATCACCACGCCGGAGGCGCTCGGCCGGGCGCGCGGCTACGTGATTGTCGGTGCCTTCACGGTCGCGATGCTGCTGACCCCGCCGGACATGATTTCGCAGACTCTGCTGGCCCTGCCGGTGCTGCTGCTCTACGAGATGGGCATCATTGCCTCACGCGTGCTGGTGAGACGCTCGGCCGAGTCCGACGATCAGGCCAGTAACTGATCCTCCGGTTCCTGGCCGTCTCCGCCGGGCGATCCGAACACGTCGGAATAGGCCACCCACTGAGTGCCGGCCATAAGCACCTGGACCAGCATGGCCGCGAGCATGAACACGACCTGGGCGATCATCTGTCCGGCCGTCCCCAGTGCCAGGCTTACGGTCACCATGACGAGGCCGAACACCATGCCCAGGGCGACGACCATCGCGATGACCACCAGACCGAATCCCAGGAATGCCGACCAGTTGGCGAACACGGCCCGCAGGCTGGTGGTCAGGGCGCTGGCGGTGCTGATATCGCGAAACATCACCAGGGGAATGGCGAAATACATGGCCGCCATCACGACGGCAATAATGCCGGCGGCAACCAGCAGCATCGGCCCGAGTGTCACTTGCTCGAGCATTTCGGCCATGGCCTGCGTGGATTGCTGTGCGGCCTCGATTTGTTCGGGTGTTACCTGCCCGGCCAGCCAACTGGCCACAACCAGCAATGCCAAAAGGCTGCCCACTATCCCGAAGGCGCCGAGACCGAACAGGCGGTTCCGCAATTGCGGCCGGCCCCAGGCGGCAAACAGCATGGTCGGCGCTGGCCGTCGCCCGGCCGCGACCTGGCCGAAGGCGGCGATGGCGCCGGCAGTCAGCAGGGGCGTGATCAACATCACGGCCAGCTGACCGACAAGCGGAACGATGGCGATGACCGACACCAGCAGCCAGAGCGCGGCCAATCCGGCGAGCGGCCCAAAACCGGAAAAGAACACCTCGGCGGCGGCCGGCAGCCAGCGCAGCCCGGCCGCGAACCCGGGTTTCCTGTAGCCTGGGGTGCTCATGGCGTCCGGCGGACCGCGGCGGATTCGAGCGCTTCGTGCGTCGACCAGGAGACAGCCTCGCGCATGGCGCGCAGCACATCTTCGGGCTGCTTGACCGTCTGCCACATGTCGAGATGGGTGTGGTTCATGAATCGTTCCTTCACGCTGTGGCCGAGAAAATCGATCAGGCGGTCGTAATAACCTTGCGTATTGATCAGCACGATCGGCCCCAGAAACTGTCCCAGTCGCTTGAGTGTCATGGCTTCGAACAGTTCCTCGAACGTTCCGCAGCCGCCGGGCAGTGCGATGACGGCATCGCCTTCCTCGAGCATGCGCGCTTTGCGAACACGCATGTCCGACACCACTTCAAGTGTGTGCAGGCCTTGATGTCCGCGCTCGACACGCGTGAGAAACTCGGGGATGATGCCGAGGACTTCGGCGCCCTCGGAAAGCGCGCCGTCTGCCATGGCGCCCATCAGTCCGGTGCTGCCACCGCCATAGATGATACGCAGGCCGGAAGCGCCCAGCGTGCGGCCGAGGCGCTCGGCCGCGTCGATGTAGACGGGCTCCAGCGCCTGGCTGGAAGCTGCGTAGACCGTTACGCTCTTGATGGACATGAATGGACTCGGATAACGAAGATCGGTGACGATGACTCATTGTAAACAGACGCCGCTCGCTGCGCTGCTGTTCGTGGCATTGCTGGCAGGCTGTGGTGAACAGGATCGCCCCGCGGAGAACGCGGAGCCCGGCCAGGCGGCTTTCGGCCGGTATTGTGCCGGCTGCCACGGCATGCAGGGACAGGGCCGTCCGCCTGCTTTCCCGCCGCTGGCCGGATCGGAGTGGCTGGCCCTGCCGGCAGAGGGATTGACCGCCATCATCCTCCTGGGCCTGCGCGGAGAAATCGAGGTGGCCGGCGAGTCCTATGCCGGTTACATGCCGCCCATGCAGCAAATTGACGATGAGCGAGTTGCCGAGGTCGTGCGCTACATCCAGGGCCGCTGGTCGAACGGGGCGCCGGATTGGACGGCCGAAGAAGTTGCGGCGCTACGAAGCGCGTTGGCCGGCCAGCGCACGCCGGAAGGCCGTGAGGGCGTGGACCGATTGCTCGAGGAGTTGCAATGAATCAGCCGTTTGAGTTCCAGCGCCAGAGCAACCCGCCGGTGTCCATGATTCTGCTCGGCGCCACCGTCGTGATGTATTTCGTCCAGATGACGGCGATGACCGACATGATCCGGCTTTTCGCGTTGTGGCCCTTGTCCACGCCCGATTTGATCCGCTTCGGCGATGGCGGCACGATGTCGACCGGCTTCGTCCCCTGGCAGCTGGTCAGCTACGGTTTCCTGCACGGCGGGCTGGGCCATCTTTTCTTCAATATGTTCGCCTTGTACATGTTCGGGCTGCCGGTCGAGCGCGTATGGGGCGCGCGTCGATTTCTCGTCTATTATTTCGTCTGCATGATCGGTGCGGCGGTCATCCAGCTGGCGGTTGCCGCGGTCACCGGCGACGTCTACCCGACGATCGGCGCCTCGGGCGCGGTCTTCGGCCTGCTGCTGGCCTACGGGATGATGTTTCCCAACAGCACCATTATGCTGCTCATTCCGCCGATTCCGATGAAGGCCAAGTACTTCGTAATCGGTTATGGGCTGTTAACGCTGTTTTTCGGCATGACCGGAACCATGGCCGGCGTGGCGCATTTCGCGCATCTCGGCGGGATGCTGTTCGGCTTCGGCCTGATTCTGTACTGGGGCAGCCGGCGCAGCCGGATGCGATAGGGCGTGACCCGGATGGCGAATCGACGGATGAAGAATGATCGGCAAAGCATCAGGGCGCTGTCCATTTTGCTGGTCATGACATGGCTGCTCTTTTTCGCCTCAACGGCCGTCGCACTCGATCCTCATCGGCTGACTTCCCAGTACGTCCACGATCACTACGGCCGTGACGAGGGGCTCCCGCCGGGTGCGGTCTGGACGGTTCTGCAATCGCGCGACGGTTACTTGTGGCTCGGGACGCAGAACGGGTTGGTCCGCTTCGACGGCATCGACGCCGACGTCTTCACGACCGCCTCTACCCCCGGTCTTGCCAATCACGATGTGCGCTCGCTGTTCGAGGCCGAAAACGGCGACCTCTGGATCGGAACTTACGGCGGCGGCGCCACACGATATCGCGACGGCACATTCGAACGTTTCGGGGCCGAGGAAGGCCTGGCCCACCCCATCGTCTACGACATCTACCAGGACGAGGATGGCGCGATCTGGTTCGGCACGGCCGGCGGTGTGACGCGGCTGGCGCCCGACGGCGGGATTTCCACGCTGACAAGCGCGGACGGGCTGGCTCACAACCGCATCTTCGACGTCCACCAGGACAGCTCCGGTGCGATGTGGTTTGCCAGCCTGGTCGGCGGCGTCACCCGCATGCGTGATGGGGAGATGGCCACCTACGACAAGTCCACCGGCCTGGTATCCGACCAGATCCATGCCGTCTACGAAGACCGCAGCGGCACGATCTGGATCGGCACATACGACGGGGGCTTCTATCGCATGGGGGAGTCCGGCCCGGAGCCCTACGGACTGCCCGAAGGCATTGCCGGCAATGGCATCCAGAGCATCCTGGAGGATGCCGACGGCAACCTCTGGCTGGGTACCTACAACAATGGCCTGATCCGGATACACGATGACGAAGTCGCGCATTTTGACCAGGGTGGGCTGGCCGAGGCTTTCGTCTTCGACCTGGTCGAAGACCGCGAAGGCAGCCTGTGGCTGGCCAGCCGCCAGGGCCTCCATCGCCTCGGTGACGGCAAGTTTCTGACATTCGGCGAACCGGAAGGCCTGGCCGATGCCACCTTTGTGGTCGCCGCCGATCCGGCCGACGGAGCCATCTGGGCCGGCACCGAGGGGGCGGGCCTGTTCCGGCTTGACGGCCGGAAGGTCGAGCGAATCACGGTCGACGACGGACTCGCCAGCAATAATGTTTCGGCACTGGCTCCCGACGGCGGGGGCGGCGTCTGGGTGGGCAGTTTCGGTGGCGGGTTGAACCACCTGACGGACAACGGCATTCGCACCTGGACGCGTGAAGACGGCTTGCCGAGCAATCACATTTTTGCGCTGCTGCTGGAGGAAGACGGCGCCCTCTGGGTGGCCGCCGATGGCGGTATCAGCCGTCTCGAGGATGGTGATTTCCGCAGCTGGACGCGTGATGACGGCCTTCCGGACGCGCTGGTGCGACAGATGCATATGGATCGCGAGGGTCGCCTGTGGCTGGGAACCAACGGCGGCGGTTTGAGCCGGTTCGACGGCGAGGTATTCGAGAACTTTCCGGCCGACGAAGGCGGGCCGGGCAATATTGTCTATGCCTTTCACGAAGACGTCGATGGACGGCTATGGATCGGATCGCGGGACAGCGGTCTGAGTCTTTACCGGGACGGCGAATTTCATCACTTCACGGTTGCCGACGGCCTGCCCCAGGGCTCGGTTTACGGCATCGCCGCCGACGATCGGGGCAATCTCTGGCTCAGCGGCGGGGGTGGCCTGGTTCGGGTCGATCGCTCGGACCTGCTGGCGATGGCGGCCGGTGAAGACGTCCAGCCCGATGCACGCCTGTTCAACGAGGCCGACGGTCTGAGAAACGGCCAGTTCGCCGGCGGCTTCCAGCCGTCGGTGACCGAGGACGCTGATGGAAATCTGTGGTTTCCCGGGCTGGCCGGCCTGGTGCGCGTGGCGCCGGACAGTCTCGATATCAATCGCGTCGAGCCGCCTGTTGTCATCGAGGACGTGGCCTATGACGGGCATTTCGCGCAGCCGGATGGCGTCGTGAGTCTGCCGCCGGGCAGCGACAACCTGGAGATCCATTACACCGCGCTGAGCCTGGCCGCGCCGAGCCAGGTGCGGTTCCGCTATCGCCTCCAGGGCTATGACCGGGCCTGGCAGGACGTTGGTGATCGAAGGACGGCCTACTACACGCGCCTGCCGCCGGGCGAATACCGCTTCGAGGTGCGCGCCAGTAACAACGACGGGATCTGGTCGAGCGAAACCGCAACCATGGCGGTAACGCAAGAGCCGTTCATCTGGCAGACAAACTGGTTCCGCGCGCTGGCGCTGGTGGTCGTAGGTCTGCTGGTTTGGCTGGTCTATCGACTCAGCGTGCGCCAGTTCCGGGTTCGCGAAAAGCGCCTCTCGAGCCTTGTCAGTGAGCGCACCGAGCAGCTCGAGCAGGCGCTGGAAGCGGTCGAGAGGAGTTCGCGCATCGACGGGTTGACCGGGGTGGCCAACCGCGGCTATTTCGACGAGCGCTTGAAGAAGGAATGGGCCGTCGCCCGCCGAGAAGGTTCGCCGCTGGGCCTGATCCTGGCCGATATCGATCGTTTCAAGCGGCTCAATGACAGCCAGGGTCACCAGGTCGGGGACGACTGTCTGCGTGAGGTTGCGGATTCGCTGCTGTCCATGGTCCGTCGTCCGGGCGACCTGGTGGCGCGTTATGGCGGGGAAGAATTCGTCGTCCTGCTGCCGGGGACCGACATCGGTTCGGTCGGCGTCCTCGCCGAACGGATGCGCGCGGGGGTCGAGGCGCTGGGCTTGCCCCATCCCGATGGCGGCATCAATGCAGTGGTCACCATCAGTGCCGGTGGCGCGGCCGTCACGCCGGACGGGGACCTCGAAGCTCGCGTCCTGGTCGAGCGCGCGGATCGGGCGCTCTACGCGGCCAAGGACGCCGGGAGAAACCGTGTAAGCGTCGAGCCGGCATCCTGAATCAGGGGCTGTAGCAAGCCGTTTCCTGCCCTATCCAGTTGAAATTTTCGGGATTGACGCCACATTCGGTGCATCGCAGACACTTTTTGACCAACTAATTAGCCACAAACTTGTTTTTTGGCATATAATTAGCCGCAAATGAGATCAAACGAAAACGACAAGACTGCAGCCGACGGCACCCGCCCGCCGCTGAAGACCGCGACGGATGGGCCGTTGGTCAATGAACCTGACGACCCGCGTGTGATGGGCGTGGTGCGGAATTTCCGCGTCGCCGTTCGCGCGGTGCAGGCGCATTCGGCCTGGGTGGAAAAGCAGTGCGGCCTCAGTGCCGCTCAGTTGTGGGCGTTGTGGGAAGTGGATCGCTCGCCCGGCATGAGCGTCTCCGAGATCGCACGCCGCCTGTCGATCAAGCCGGCGACGGCCAGCAACCTGCTCGACAAGGTCGAAGGCAAGGGACTGCTGACCCGATCGCGTCAGGGTCCGGATCAACGCGTGGTGCAGCTATTCGTCACCGATGAAGGTGCCGATTTGCTCGCGACCGCGCCGTTGCCGGCCCAGGGTGCGCTGCTCGATGCGCTCACTCGCCTGCGCGAGGACGAGCTCGATGAGCTCACTCAGGGCCTGGAGGCGCTGGTCGACATCCTGCATACCAAGGACGAGGGCTCGGCCCTGTCGCCGATGCATCCGGGCAAGAGTTGAATCAAACGAACTTCTTACACTCAAATACATAAAGACGTTGGAAAAGATGGATATCATCGTTCAAAAATATGGCGGATCCTCGCTCGCGGAAGACGGACAACTCCGGGCGGTGGCCCAACGCGTGGCTCGCTGCCGCGAAGAAGGCAAGGCCGTGGTCGTTGTGGTCTCCGCGCGAGGCAAGACCACCAGCCAGCTGCTGGCGCGCGCCGGCAAGCTGAACTCGAATCCCGAGCATCGCGAGCTCGACATGCTGCTCGCCGCCGGTGAGCAGGCCTCGGCCTCGATGCTGAGCCTGGCGCTGCACGACCTGGGTCACGAAGCCGTGTCCCTGACCGGCCCGCAGGCGGGTGTCAAGACTTGCGACGCGCACATGAATGCACGCATCAAGTGCGTCGATCCCGAGCGCATGCTCGAGACCCTCGAGGAAGGCAAGATTGCCGTGGTTGCCGGCTTCCAGGGCGAGAGCCCGGAAGGCGACATCACCACGCTCGGTCGCGGCGGGTCGGATACGACCGCCGTTGCCCTGGCCGCGGCGGTGGGCGCCGGGCGCTGCGAGATCTATTCCGACGTTGACGGTGTCTACACCGCCGACCCGCGTAAGGTGCCCGACGCCACGCGCCTGAGCATGATCAGCCTGGCCGAGATGAAAACGCTGGCCCATCACGGCGCCGGTGTGCTCAACGAACGCGCCATCGACTACGCCATCGAGCACGACGTGACCATCGTCTGCCGCAAGGCGCACGGTGAAGGCGGCGAGACGATCGTCCGCGCCGAACCGGGCCTGGGTCGCTCGCGCATCGTCGGCGTGGCCTGTCACGACGAATTGCTTCAGGTGGAGTTCGACGAGTCGGCCGATCACGCCAACCTCGCCGAGCGCCTGGACGATCTCGATGTGTTCGTCCCCGAGTTGGCCGAGGGCAAGTCCGGTCGCTATCTGATCTCCATCGGTCAGCTGGCTGACGATGAAGGCCTGGCCAAGTCGATCCGTGAAGAGTTCGACACCGGTGTGATCGTGGGCGGCCCGATTGCCAGTGTTTCGGCCGTCGGCTACAAGGCCGGCAGCGAGGCCGGCGCGGAAGAAATCGCGCGCAAGGAACTGGAATCCGAGGGCATTGCCGTACACGAGGTCATGCGTTTCGAGCACGCGGTGACCTGCCTGATCGACTGCAATGCCGTGGAGCGTGCCATGCAGATCTTTCATGATCGCTTCGAGATCACTGACACCGAGGTGGCCGATGTCGCCTGAAGGCGCACAAACACTGGCGGAACCCGTGTTTCGCAAGGCGCGTCCCGCAGACGGGGCTCGCATGTACGAACTGGTCAAGGAGATGGGCGGTCTCGAGCTGAACACCGCCTATTTCTACGTCCTGTTCTGCATCGACTTTGCCGAAACCTGCGTGGTCGCCGAGGTCGAGGGCGAGATGGCCGGCTTCGTGCTGGGTCATCGGCCGCCGGAGCGCCAGGACACGGTGTTTGTCTGGCAGGTCGGTGTGGCGCCGTTCATGCGCAAGCGGGGCATGGCGCGCCGTCTGCTGGAAGCATTTCTGGCGCAGAATCCGGATGCACGCTGGCTGGAAGCTTCGGTCACACCGAGCAATACGGCCTCGCGCAAGCTGTTCCGATCAGTGGCCCGCGATCACGGCGTCGACTGCCAGGTGAGTACATTCATGCTGGCCGAGCATTTTCCAGACGGTCACGAGCCGGAAGAGTTGTTCCGAATCGGACCATTTGAATCCAACTGAACCGAATTCAATCTGAAGTAGTGAGTAAAACAACCATGAGTCATCATCTAGACACCATCAATCGACTCGAATCGGAAGTGCGCAGTTACGTGCGCAATTTCCCGACCGTGTTCACGCATTCGCGTGGCGCCCGCCTGACCGACGAAGATGGCCGTGAGTTCATCGACTTCTTCGCCGGTGCCGGCGTGCTCAACTATGGTCACAACAACCCCGAGATCAAGTCCGCATTGATGGACTACCTGGCCGAGGACCATATCGTTCACAGCCTCGACATGGCCAGCAGCGCGCGCGCGCGCTTCCTCGAACGCTTCGAGGAGGTCATCCTCAAGCCGCGCGGCATGGACTACAAGGTCCAGTTCCCGGGGCCCACGGGCACCAACGCGGTCGAGGCTGCATTGAAGATCGCCCGCAAGGTGACCGGACGGCACAACGTGATCTCTTTCACCAATGGTTTCCACGGCATGACCCTGGGTTCGTTGGCGGTGACCGGCAACGCCATGAAACGTGCCGGTGCCGGCGTGCCGCTGGCCAACGCCTCCCAGATGCCCTTCGACGGTTATCTGGAGCAGGGCAGCGACAACAGCCTGGCGCTGCTGGAGCGAATCCTCGGAGACGAGGGCTCGGGCGTCGACAAGCCAGCCGCGGTCATACTCGAGACGGTGCAGGCCGAAGGTGGCGTCAACGTGGCCCGCATGGAGTGGCTCAAGGAGCTGTCGGAGCTGGTCCAGCGCCATGGTGTGCTGTTGATCGTCGATGACATCCAGGTTGGCTGTGGCCGTACCGGTCCCTTCTTCAGCTTCGAGGAGATCGGCATCAAGCCCGATATCGTTTGCCTGTCGAAATCACTGAGCGGATTCGGGCTGCCTTTTGCGGTGACGCTGATCAAGCCGGAATTCGACAAATGGCAGCCGGGTGAGCACAACGGCACGTTCCGCGGGCACAATCTCGCCTTCGTAACCGCCACCAAGGCGCTCGACTACTGGACGAACGACGAGCTGACGAACGACGTTCGCCGCAAGACCGAGATCATCGAGTCGCGCCTGGGTGCGCTGGTCGATCGCATCCCGGTTGAAGCGACCCTCAGAGGGCGCGGCTTTATCCAGGGCATCGCCTTCAAGGACCACGAGTTGGCCGGCAAGGCCTCGGCCGAGTGCTTCGAGCAAGGGTTGGTGATCGAGACTGCCGGTATCGACGACCAGGTGCTCAAGCTGCTGCCGCCGCTGACGATTTCCGACGAGGATCTCGAGAAGGGGCTGTCGATCATCGAAGAAGCGGTGACCAAGGTAGCGAACGGCGCGTCACCGGATCGAAAGGTGGCCTGACCAGCAATTAAAGGCGGTTCCGAGCCGCCTGGCTCGGCGCAAGTCAACATGCAATAGTCGCGTCGGGGAGCCCCGGCGCGACTTATTTTTTATCCAACTTCAGGAGGCAACAAACATGATCGTCAAGAAACTGCAGGACATTCTCGGCACCAAGGACGACGTCGATACCGAAGGCTGGAACAGCCGCAGGCTCCTGTTGAAGGACGCCGGCATGGGCTACTCGGTGCACGACACCGTCATCAAGGAAGGCGCCGAGCTGCACATGCACTACAAGAACCATCTCGAGGCCGTCTACCTGATCGAGGGCAAGGGCGAGATCGAGACGGTCGAGGACGGCAAGGTCTATCCGCTTGAGGCCTTCACCATCTACGCCCTGGACCAGCACGACAAGCACATCCTGCGCGCCAACAAGGGCTCGCACATGCGCATGGTCTGCGTGTTCAACCCGCCGGTCTCCGGCCGCGAAGTCCACGGCGAAGACGGCGCCTATCCGGCCGACCTCGACTGAGGGGGAGGAACGGGTGGTACCGGGCGTGAGCGGGCGCCAGTCGGCCAGCGGCGCCCGCGGCTGCTTCAAGCAAGGTGGCGCTTTGGTGCCGGCAAGATTGACTGGGTGCCCAGCCACGATCGCAGCTATCTATCCCGCCTTGCCGCATCCGCGAATGCGGTTGTGATGGTGCCCGCCGCCGGGCCGACTGCTGCCCGCTCACGCCCGGCACCACCCGTTCTGACACGTGTTATGAAACTCCAACCCTTCCAGATGGTGGGTGGGGGTGTTTTTCCCGGGAAGCGTAGCGCGGAAGGGGAAAACACGTCAGCCGAACTCGAATACTTGTGAATTGTCGCTCGGGACCGATTTTCCTTGAAGTGATGCACCGGGTGTTTTGTCGGCACCCAGGAGCCTCCTATGCCCGATGACTTAACAAGCGCGCTCGCTGCGCTTCCCGGGAAAAACACCCCCACCCACCATCAACTCTCCGCTCCTATCCCGCCTTGCGGAAGGTCAGGTTGATGCGCTGGGCGCCCAGTAGTGGGTGCTCGCCTTCGGGTAGCGGCAGGATGCCGTGGTAGCGCAGGCGGTCCGGGCCGCCCCAGACCAGGACATCGCCATGCTCGAGCAGGAGCCGATCGGGCTTGTCCTTCCTGCGGAACCCACCCCAAAGAAAGGTCGACGGCAGGCCGAGTGAAAAAGACACCACCGGATGGGCGTAGTCCCGCTCATCCTTGTCCTGGTGCAATGACAACTTGGCGCCGGGGCGGTAGCGGTTGATCAGGCAGGCATCCGGCTCGTAGCCCGGGAAGCCGGCGTCTTCTGCGGCAGATCGCGCCAATTCGCTGAAAAGCGCGGGCATCGCCGGCCAGGGCTGGTCGCTTCCCGGATCCGTCGAGGTATAGCGATAACCCTTTCGGTCTGTCATCCAGCCGAGTTCCCCGCAGGATGTCATCGATACCGACATCTTGTGGCCGCCCGGGGTAATCAGGTGCCGGAACGGTGCCTGCCGGTTGATTTCGCGGATTGTTTCGACGACGGCTTCGGCCTGCTCGGTGATGCGTCCGTGAAACAGCACGGCGCCTTCGGAGAGACGTTCGGCCGAACCCCTCGGGTGGATGTTGTCAAAAAGTTGACCGGAAACGGGCATGCTGTCATCCATGAAATTCACTGACAATCTTCGATCACGGCCGACCCAACTGATGCTCGGCCTGTTCGGCATTCTAGCGCTGGGCGCAAGCGGGTCGCTTCACGCCAGTGAAATTTCGGCGACCGAGCGGCAGGCCATCGTTGACCGCGCCGATTCGATTGCTCGGCTGCACAGTCTGCTCGTGCTGCATCAAGGCGAGGCCGTGGTCGAGCATGTCCGTGCCGGGCCCGGGTTGTCGACGCCGGCCAACCTCAAGTCCCTTTCAAAGACCGTGTTGTCGGCGCTGGCCGGCATCGCGATCGAGCGCGGCCTGGTCGAGGGCACCGGGCAGCCGATCGTGGATCTGCTTGGCTCGCGTGTGCCCGAAACCACGGCCGCGGAAGTCAGCGAGATTACCCTCGGTCACGCTCTGTCGCTGCAGACCGGCCTGCGCAGCACCTCCGGGCGTCACTACGGGGCCTGGGTTCAGAGCGAAAACTGGGTGGCGCACGCGCTCACCCGTCCCATGGTCGATGAGCCCGGCGGGCGCATGATCTACTCCACCGGCTCGAGCCATCTGGCCGGCGCCGCGCTCGTCGAAGCCAGCGGTCGCTCCCTTCTGGCGTTGGCGCGGGATTGGCTGGGGGAGCCGCTGAATATTCGAATTCCCGACTGGATGCAGGACCCGCAAGGCATCCACTTCGGCGGTAACGAAATGAAGTTGAGCCCGAGGGCGCTGGCTCGTTTCGGTGAACTCTATCGCCTCGGCGGCGTTATCGACGGAGAACGCGTGCTTTCAGAATCCTGGATCGAAGCGTCGTGGACGCCGAGGGGCCGCTCCCCATGGAGTGGCGACCGATACGGCTACGGCTGGTTCATCAGCGAGCTGGCCGGAGAACGCTCCTACCACGGCCGCGGCTACGGCGGGCAGGCGCTGTTCGTGATACCCGGCGCCGATTTGACCATTGTCGTGATCTCCGATCCCACACCGCCTTCGAACGGAGCGCACTTTGGCCGCCTCAAGAGGTTGGCGGCGAGTATCGTCGAGGCTGCAGGGTCCCCCTGAGGGTGGCCGGGAAGTGCGCCCGTCTTACTAGCGCTTCACGCTTGGGGCGCTAGGTTGTTCTTTGCCGTTGCAGGCAGTGGCTGCCTCGCCAAGTCAAAGTCAAAGGCGGTTTCGCCCGGCCTGCTTCGCAGGCTCTTGCGGCGAATTCCTTTTGCCTCGCGCGGCAAAAGGAATCAAAAGCGCGCTGAAAACCCAGACGGATTCGACTCAGGAACCTTCCAGCGGAGTGGCTTCACAGGATTACGGCTGGGGCTTCGCTTAAGCCCGGCTGAGGCACATGCTGGCTTACGACGTCCGCTTGGCGCGGCCCGCATCTAGCACTACGACCTCGGATGCCGCAATCGCTGGTCAAGGCACAGCGGTGCCGGTGCAGGCTAAGGCGCTGAAGCCATCCGGCTTCTCGGTGCTGGCCGAAGCCGGGTCGAGCGAGGTCGCGCCTATCAGGTGCGGACAACTCCCGATCTCCGTCGAAAACGCCCTGTCTCTCGACCGAGCCCGAGCGAAGACGCGGGCCAAATCCGAGCAGCCCCTGACTAGTTGATCCTGCGGCCCGACCGCGTGGTTGTAAGAGCGCTTTTGCTTACTCTACCCACGAGAACGGGGTTGGGCTGAAACTCAGAGTTTCGGACGCGTTCGCCTGCAAGGCTCGGCGGCGCCGGCGTAGTGGTACTACGGCAAGTCGCCTCAACGCCGCAGGGGGACGCGTCCGAATCTCCCGAAGGGCTCACTGTGCAGCGCTCGTGGACTGCGTTCTCGGTGCTTGGTGTAGCTACGGCTACACCGGCGCACCGACGCCTTGCCACAAACGCTGCACAGTGAGCTGAGCTTTTGCCCAACCCCGTTCTCGTGGGTCGGTCGCGATTGACAAAAGTTAGTCGTCGCAAGACCCCGCAAAGCGGGCCGGGCGAAACAGAAGTTGACTTGTCGAGAGCGCCGCGGCGAGCAATGGCAAAGAACAATCTAGCGCCTGGTAACCAGACGCCCCCGCCGTTACACCCAGTCCCTCGCCTGAAGGTAGTCCTTCAACCGAGCTTCCGGTGACCCCTCCTCGGGTTGCCAGTCGTAGCGCCAATGGGCGACGGCGGGCAGGCTCATCAGGATCGACTCGGTGCGCCCGCCGGACTGCAGGCCGAAAAGGGTGCCGCGGTCGTAGACCAGGTTGAACTCGACGTAGCGGCCACGACGGTAGCGCTGGAAGCCGACTTCCCGGTCGCCGTATTGGTGATCCTTGCGCTTTTCGACGATGGGCTGGTAGGCGGCCAGGTAACCGTCGCCGACGGCGCGCAGGTAGGCAAAGCAGGTGTCGAAGTCCCAGTCATTGAGATCGTCGAAGAACAGGCCGCCGATGCCGCGGGTCTCGTCGCGGTGCTTGAGATGGAAGTACTCGTCGCACCAGCGCTTGTGTTCGGCGTAGACGTTCTCGCCGAAAGGCGCGCAGAGGTCATGCGCAGCTTGATGCCAGAAGCGGCAATCGTCGTCGAAGGGGTAGTAGGGCGTGAGATCGAAGCCGCCACCGAACCACCAGACCGGCGGCTCGCCGTCTTTCTCGGCAATGAAAAAGCGCACGTTGGCGTGGCTGGTGGGCACGTAGGGATTGACCGGGTGCATGACCACCGACACGCCCAGCGCCTGGAAGTTGCGCCCGGCCAATTCCGGCCGTCGTGCGCTGGCCGCCGCCGGCAGTTCGGCGCCGTGGACGTGCGAGAAGTTGACGCCGCCTTTTTCGAACACCGCGCCGTCCTGGATCACCCGAGTGCGGCCGCCACCGCCTTCGGGTCGGTCCCAGGCGTCTTCGTGGAACTGCGCCTGGCCGTCACTGGCCTCGAATGCCGCGCACAGGCGTTCCTGCAGATCGAGCAGGTACTTCTTGACGTCGCCGACGCTGGATTCGTTGTACGTCATTCCCCGGTCAGGCCGACGTCTTCTTCTTGGCGGTCTTCTTCTTTTTCGAAGCCTTCTTCTTGCCGGCTTTCTTCTTCGATGACTTCTTCTTCGCCGCTTTCTTCTTGCCGGACTTCTTGGCCCCCGCCTTCTTGCCGCCGGCCTTTTTCTTGCCGAACTTGCCGCGGCGGCCCTTCGGCGGGGCTTCGGCCAGCATCTTCTGGCATTCCTCGAGCGTGAGCTTCTCCGGCTCCTGGTCCTTGGGTACGCTGGCGTTGCGCTTGCCGTCGGTGACGAAGGGACCGTAACGGCCCTTGAGCACCTGGATGCCCTCGGCGCTGAATTCCTGGATGATGCGTTCCTTCATCCGCTGCTTGTGCTCGGCGACCAGTTCCAGCGCCTGGTCCAGGGTGATTTCGTGCGGGTCGTGCTCCTTGAGCGAGACGAAGTTGCGCTGGCCGTAGCGGACGTAGGGACCGAAGCGGCCGATATTGGCCTGCACCGGTTCACCTTCCGGCGTCTCACCGAGATTGCGCGGCAGCTTGAACAGCTCCAGCGCTTCCTCGAGGGTGATCTTGTCCATCTTCTGGCCCGGTCGCAGGCCGGCGAACTGGGGCTTCTCCTCGTCCTCGGCGCTGCCGATCTGGGCGAAGGGCCCGTAACGGCCCAGGCGCACGATGACCGGCTTGCCGGTCTTCGGGTCGGTGCCGAGTTCCCGTGCCTGCTGGGCTTCCTTGCGGCTGACGGTCTCGTCCTTTTCCTTGACGCGATCGATGAACGGCTGCCAGAACTCTTCGAGCAGCGGCACCCAGTCGTTCTCACCGCGCGAGATGGCATCGAGTTCGTCCTCCAGCCGGGCGGTGAAATCGTAGTCGACGTAGCGGTCGAAGTGCTGCGACAGGAACTTGGCCACCACGCGGCCGGTGGAGGTCGGAGTGAATCGACGGCTTTCGAGTTCGACGTACTCGCGGTCCTTGAGCGTCTGGATGATCGAGGCGTAGGTCGAGGGCCGGCCGATGCCGTACTCTTCCAGCGTCTTGACCAGGCTCGCTTCCGAAAAGCGCGGCGGCGGCTCGGTGAAATGCTGTTCGGGCCGGACCTGGATGAGCGGGATCTCGTCGCCCTCGTTGATCTCGGGCAGGCGCGTGTCCTGCTCGGCCCGGGAATCGCGGTAGACCTTCAGGAAGCCGGGCTCGATCAGGGTCGAGCCCGAGGCGCGGAAAGTGGTCTCGCCGACATCGAATTCGGCGCTGACCGTGTCGTAGACGGCCGGGATCATCTGGCTGGCGACGGTTCGGTTCCAGATCAGCTCGTAGAGCCGGTACTGGTCGTCGCTGAGGTGGTTTCTCAGCTTGATCGGGGTCAGCATTGCCGAAGTCGGGCGAATGGCCTCATGGGCTTCCTGCGCGTTCTTCGATTTCGACTGGTAGAAGTTGGGCTTCTCCGGCGCCAGGTTCTCGCCGAACTCCGAGGCAATCGTCCGGCGGATCTCGTTGATCGCCTCGCCGGCCAGGACCACCGAGTCGGTCCGCATGTAGGTGATCAGGCCCTGGTTGCCGCTGCCGGTATCGACGCCCTCGTAGAGCTGCTGGGCGATGCGCATGGTGCGCTGGGTGGTGAAACGCAAACGGCGCGCGGCTTCCTGCTGCAGCGTCGAGGTGATGAAGGGCGGCTGCGGTCGGCGCCGACGCTGGCTTTTCTTGACGCGGGCGACCTTGAAGCGTCCGTCGGCGGCCTGTTCGATCTGCGTCTTGAGCTTGCCGGCCTGGTCCCCGTCGGTGATGTCGAACTGCTCGAGCTTGCTGCCGTCGAGCTTGACCAGGTTGGCGTTGAAGGCCTCCTCCTCGTTTTCGCCCAGGTCGGCCTCGATGGTCCAGTATTCCTGCGGCTCGAACTTCTCGATCTCTTCCTCGCGCTCGACGATCATCCTCAGCGCCGGCGACTGCACGCGGCCGGCGGAAAGGCCGCGACGAACCTTCTTCCACAGCAGGGGTGAGAGATTGAAGCCCACCAGGTAGTCCAGCGCACGGCGGGCCTGCTGGGCGTCGACCAGCGAATTGGCCAGATCCCGCGGTTCGGACAGCGCCTTCTTGATGGCGCGCTCGGTGATTTCGGAGAACACGACCCGCTTGACTGGTTTTTCTGAATTGACGCCGCGTTGCTTGAGGATCTCGGCAATATGCCAGGAGATCGCTTCACCTTCGCGGTCAAGGTCGGTCGCGAGATAGACCGCGTCGGCCTTTTTCGCCGCCGCCACGATCTTGTCGACGTGTTTCTTGTTGCGCTCGATGATGTCGTAGCGCATTGCGAAGCCGTGCTCGGGATCGACCGCACCCTCCTTGGGCACAAGGTCGCGCACATGGCCATAGGAAGCCAGCACCACGAAATCGGGCCCCAGGTACTTGTTGATGGTGGTCGCCTTGGCCGGCGATTCGACAATCAGCAGATTTTTTGACATGCGATCTTGTTCGGTTGTGCTGCGGGCTTTAGTGCTTTCTGCAGCAGCGTGATGGCGAAGTGACTTCGCCGTAGGTTGTCATGACTGGAGTCCCCGGTCTCCCGATCGGCACCCTCAATGCCGATACTCGCCCTCCTCGTCGAACATCATTTCTTCCATCCAGGCGTAGTTGGCTTCCTGGCCCGGCTGGTTGAACAGCACCATCAGGATGACCCACTTGACATCCTCGAGGCTGATGTCGTCGGTCTCCAGCGCGGACAGGCGGTCGATCACCATCTCGCGCCTGAGCGGGTCGAGAACGCCAACATTTTCAAGGTACAGGATAAACCCGCGCGCGTTCACGTCCAGCCGTCGGGTCTCTTCGTCCGTGAAGATCCGGATGGGATTGCTTTCGTGGCCGCCCAGTTCGGGCAGCTTGCGCTGCTCGGCCAAGCCGTCGAGCCAGGCGAAGGCGCGATCGATTTCCGCGCCCGAGAATCCGGCTTCCTCCAGGCTTTCGCTCAGGGAATCGCGGTCAGGCTCCTCCTCCGGTTCGTCATAGATGTAATTCTCGAAAAGATACATCAGCAGATCGAGCACGTTTTCCTTCATTCAGTTTCTTCCTCAGGCGTTACGGCTGTAGCGGCCGCCGGGGTGCGCGCAGACTTTGCCGTCCAGTTCCAGCATCAGCAGCATCGAGGATACCGCCGCGGGCGTCAATTGCGAGCACTCGATGATTTCGTCAACCGGGGTGGGGTCGAATCCGACGGCGTCCAGCAGTCGCTCGTATTCGGGATCATCACTCATATGCGGTGATCCGGACGATTCCTCAAGTCCAGCGCCGAAATCAGCTGGCCGAGGTGCCAGCAGATGCTCGATTTCCGAGGCCAGTTCCCGCGCCAGCGGGGCCAGCTCCCCGGCCACCTCGTCGGCGGTCTCGACCAGGCGGGCCCCGTCGCGGATCAGCCGGTGGCAGCCGCGCGAGAGTGGATTGTGGACCGAGCCGGGAACGGCGAAGACCTCGCGTCCCTGTTCATTGGCCAGGCGGGCGGTGATCAACGAACCGCTCTTGAGGCCCGCTTCGACCACCAGAACGCCCAGGCTCATGCCGGAAATGATGCGGTTGCGTGCCGGAAAGTTGCCTCTGAGCGGTCCGATCCCCGGTGGAAACTGGCTGACCAGGGCGCCTGAGTCGGCGATCCGGCGGGCCAGGTCGCGGTGCCGGGCCGGATAGACCTGGTCGAGTCCGGTGCCTGCTACGGCAATCGTCGCACCCCCGGCATCCAGGCAGCCGGCGTGCGCCATTCCGTCGACGCCCTCGGCCAGGCCGCTGCTGATCACGAAGCCGTTCCGGGCCAGCGTAGCGGCAAAGGAGCGGGCATGCTTGAGTCCGCCTGAAGTCGCGCTGCGGCTGCCGACGATGGCAATTTGCGGTGCGACCAGCACATTGGGGTCACCGACCACGAACAAGGCGACCGGAGCGTCGGGAATGCGCCTTAGCAGGGGCGGGTAGAGCGGATCGTCGCGGGTGATCAGCCACCGTTTCTCGCCGGCCAGCCAATCGAGGCAGTGCTTCAGCCTTTCCTCGTCGGGCCGGCGCAGCTGCCTGATGTGCTTGTCCGAGAGCCCGGCCTCGCGCAGTACCCGGTCACTGGCGTCGTGCCAGTCGCTCGGGCTGGAGAAGCGTTCCTCCAGCGCTGCGATGCGTTTCGGGCCCAGCCCGTCGACGAGGACGAGGCTCAGCCAGTCCCGGGCTTGCTCCGACGCGGGCACGAACCGCGGATCAGAGGTTTCGGTCGGGGTGTGCGAGGACGTCGTCGACCTGGATGGTGTTTCCGCTGCCCTCGAGTACCAGCGCGTAACTGATATCTTCGAACGTCCGGAACACCATGATGCGGCCGGCGAACTCGTCGGGCAGATCCACAAAGCGCTTTTCCGGTTCGCGGAATGCGGCGCGGCTCATCAGCGAATAGCGCTCGTCACGGATGGTCTCGCCCGGGCGGAAGGCCGAGAAGGTGTGGCCCGCTTCGATGCCGTCGCCAGAACCCAGGTTGATCGCGACTACCTGGTAGTGGCCGGCGCCGTAGCTGCTGCCGGTGATTGCAATGACGCGGCCGTCGGCGGGGATTTCGTCCATTGCCCGCGGGTGGAAGGTGGCGTCGTAGACATGATCGCGGACCGGCAGCACGAAGTCATTCTCCATGGTCTCGCGGCGGCCGGAGGTGATCTCGATGATGGCGGGGTCGCCGGTCTTGGCGACGCGGCCGCGCCCGGTCTCCCAGAGTTCATAGCCGATAACCGGGTAGTTGTAGCGATCGATCTGGCCGATCGTCGACTTCCACAGGGCGCTGGCCGGACGCAGATCCGCAGGGACCTGGCTGCCGTCGCGCTGGATCAGCTTCTTCTTGATCCGCACGTCGCTGTTCGGATTGACGCTGCGGTCCTCGAACATGTAGTTGACTCGGGCCAGGACCACTTCATCACCTACGCTCGCATCCTCGAGCCCGCGTGCGTAGGTGCGATCGCCCGGCCCGGCCATTACGCGCTGCTCATTGTTGGCAATGATGTAGGGCAGCTGTTCGAATTCTTCGGCCGAGACCACGCGGGGTGCCTTCAGGAAGGTTTCGATCGCGTCGAGCGGAATGGTGGAGATTGGCCCGTCGATGCGCTCGCGTCGGACTTCGGGGGAAAGCCGCCGCACCGAATCGTCGACGCTCAGCCGCGGTTCGCCGTCGACGAACGACAGCGAAATGACGTCACCGGGATAGATCAGGTGCGGATTCTCGACTTGTGGATTGGCGTCCCAGATGGCCGGCCATTGCCACGGCCGGGTCAGGAAACGACCAGCGATGTCCCAGAGCGTGTCCCCCTCCTGCACGACATACTCACGAGGATGATCCTCGCGCAGTTCCACGTCCTGAGCCTGTACAGTGAACGCCGCCAGTATAATAGCGGTCAGAAATATTAAGCGTTTCACGGAGCGACTCCCTCCAGCAATGCCCACAGGCTTGATTTTTCGCAGACTATCATAAACATTATCATTGCAAAACGCACCTTTAAGCGGTTTTCTTAAATTCTCATGTCAAAACTCAATATTCTTGAATACCCCGATCCACGCCTGCGACGCGTCGCCCGGCCGGTTGAATCCGTCGGTGAGCGCGAGCGCAAGCTGGCCGAAGACATGCTCGAAACCATGTATGAAGCGCGTGGAATCGGCCTGGCCGCCACCCAGGTCGACGAGGATATCCGCGTTGTCGTAATGGACTTGAGCGACAGCCGTGACGAACCGCAGGTGTTCATCAACCCTGAAATTACCGAGCGCAGCGGCAGCCAATCCTATGAAGAAGGCTGCCTATCGGTGCCGGGCTTCTACGCCGAGGTCACGCGTGCCGAAAAAGTCGGCGTGCGAGCGCTCGATATCGACGGCAAGCCCTACGAGGTCGACGCCGACGGCCTGCTGGCGGTGTGCATCCAGCACGAAATCGATCATCTCGACGGCAAGATGTTCATCGACTATCTCTCGCCGCTCAAGCGCCGGATGATCGGCAAGAAGTTGCGCAAGCAGCAGAACAGCCGCGAGAAAGAAGCTACAGCCTGATGCGGATTGTTTTCGCCGGCACGCCGGATTTTGCGGTGCCGGCTTTGCGGGCGTTGCTCGACAGCGCGGCCTGGCGGCCGGTGGCGGTCCTGACCCAGCCCGATCGCGGCGTGGGCCGCGGTCGCAAGCTCCGCTTCGGCCCCGTCAAGCGTGTGGCCGTGGATGCCGGCATCGACGTCCTGCAGCCGTCCTCACTCAAGCACCCTGATGCCCGGGCCGCCCTGGCGGATTGCCAGCCGGACCTGGTCGTTACCGCCGCCTACGGCTTGATCCTGCCGCGCGCTGTGCTCGACATGCCCGCGCAGGGATGCTGGAACCTGCACGCCTCCCTGCTGCCGCGCTGGCGCGGAGCCAGCCCCATCAACCAGGCCATTCTCGCCGGCGATGCCGAGACCGGGATTTCCCTGATGGAGATGGCCGCCGGCCTGGACACCGGACCGGTCATTCTGCAGCGCGCCACGCCGATCGGCCCGGAAGAGACGGCCGGCGAGCTGCACGACCGACTGGCCGGTATGGCCGGCGAGGTGCTCGTGGACGCCCTTGACCGGCTCGATCGAGGCACCCTTCCGGCGGCAAGCCCGCAGGACGAGGCACTGGCCACGCACGCCCCGCTGATCGACAAGAGCGATGCCCGCCTGGACTGGTCGCGACCGGCCGATGAGCTGTCCAGGGTGGTTCGCGCCTATCATCCCTGGCCGATCGCCTTCGGCGAAATCGCGGGCGAGACCTGGCGTATTCATCGCGCTCGCGCCGCTGGAGGCAACGTCCCACCCGGTGAATTGCTGGCCGGGCGCGGACCCGATGTCGTGGCGGTCGGTTGCGGGGATGGCGTACTCGAGATACTCCAGTTGCAGGGGGCCGGGCGCAAGCCGGTGAGCGCGCGCGACTGGTTCAACGCGCGGCGCGGCAAGCAGTGACGGCGTGGATTCATGATGCATGACGGCGCCTTGCCCAGGCAGGTTGCCGCGCAGGCGACCATGGCGGTGCTTGACGGCGGCCGCGCGCTCGATGCGGCCCTGGTTGCACTGCTCGAGCCCCTGAACGACCCGCGCGATCGCGCGCTGGCCCGGCGCCTGAGCCATGGCGTGCTGCGCGACTGGCCGGCTCTGGACTGGCTGATCGGGCAGCTCGTGGAAAAGCCCTTGAAGGGCCACAACCGCAGCCTGCACTTTCTGCTCGCGGTGGCCCTGCACGAACTGCGGGACGGGCGCGAGCCCGACCATGCGGTGGTGCATGCCGCCGTGGCGGCGGCCCGCGCCTTGCGCGGACAACGCCTGACCGGCCTGGTCAACGGCGTACTGAGAACGTTCGGCCGCCGGCGTGACGACCTGCTGGCCGAACTGCCGGACACGCCCGTGTTTCGATTCGGCTACCCCGGCTGGTTGCTGGGCAGGATCGAGCAAGACCATGGCGCCGAAGCGCCGGACATCCTGGCTGCCGGCAACGCGTCGCCGCCGCTGTGGCTGCGGGTCAATCGGCGCCGGATCCCGCGTGACGACTATCGGGCGAGACTGGCACAGGACGACATCGAGGCGCATTCCGTTGACGGCTTTCCAGACGCGCTGCTGCTGATCGACCGGATCGCCGTCAGCCGCCTGCCGGGTTTCGAACAGGGGCTGGTCTCGATCCAGGACGGTGCGGCGCAACTGGTCGCCGACGACCTCGACCTCGCCGAGGGGCAGCGCGTGCTCGATGCCTGTGCCGCGCCGGGCGGCAAGACCGCGCACATTCTCGAACGCGCCGACGTCGAGCTGACCGCACTGGATATCGACGGCCAACGACTGTCCCGGGTCGGCAAGGGTCTCGCGCGGCTCGGGCTTCAGGCCCGCCTGGTCGAAGGCGACGCCGCGCAGCCGGAGCGCTGGTGGGACGGACGACGCTTCGACCGCATCCTCATCGATGCGCCCTGTTCGGCTACCGGCGTCATCCGGCGGCATCCCGACATCCGCTGGCTGCGCCGTGCCGGGGATATCGAGCGCCTGGTCGAGATTCAGCGCGGGATTCTCGACGCCTTGTGGCCCTTGCTCGAACCGGGCGGTATCCTTGTTTACGCGACCTGTTCGCTGTTGCGAGCCGAGAACGACGAGCAGGCCCGCGCCTTTCTGGAGCGCCATGCAGATGCCCGTGAAATCGACAATACCGACAAACCCGGTCGGCCGGCCGGGCCGGGCCGCCAGATTCTGCCTGGCGATCACGGCTGCGATGGTTTTTTCTACCTTGCCGCTCGCCGGCTGTCGGAGTAAGTCGGAGACCGACTGGCACGTGGACTTCATCGAGCCGCGGCTGGCCCGGACCGAGGAGGGGCTGGAAGTCATCGCCGGCGTCGATCTCGATCCCAGTCCAGCCATGCTCGAAGCGCTCGAGCGGGGTGTCAGCATCACTTTCCTGGTCGCGCTTCGCGCTTCATCGGGCGAAATCTGGCTCCCGGGCCTGGACGAGCGGCGTCGTCACCGATTCCGCATCAGCTACCTGTCCCTGAGTCGCCACTACCAGCTCGACGACCTGCACAACGACACGCGCACGACCTATCCGAGGCTGAGCATGCTCGTCCGGGCGCTGCGCGAGCCGCGCTCCTGGAGCATCCCGCTGGCCCCGGACGAGACGGCATCGCTGGTGCGCGCCCGCATTACGCTCGATCGTACGCGCCTGCCCTCACCGATGCGCCTGCCGACCTGGTTCGAAGCGCAGTGGCATCTCGACAGCGATTGGCTGCGGCTGACGCCGCCCGGAGAGCCGTCCGGTAACCCTGCGGGGCAAGCGAATGATCGGTAAGCGAGGCCGGCTGCGCATCCTGCGCGCGATTCCGATCGCCGCCGTCCTGGTGCTGTTGCTTTCGGCGCTTTACCTGGTCTCCACGGTCGAGCAGGAAGCCACGCAGCTCGGCAGGCTGGCGCAGTGGATCTTCGCACTGACTGGTGTGGCGGTATTGGTCCTGCTCGCCGTGATCGTTGGCCGGGCCGTGCGCTTGTTCGGTCGGCTCAAGGCCGAAGAGCCCGGTGCGCGCCTCACCGCCCGGCTGGTGGCGGTTTTCGTCGCCTTGACCCTGCCGCCGGTCGTCATTCTCTACCTGTTCGCCATCCAGTTCCTCAGCAACACGATCGACGGCTGGATGGACACACGTGCCGAGCAGGCCCTGGCCGATTCGATCGAACTCGGCCAGTTGTTTCTGGATCTGCGTACGCGCGATGTGCGCGACGAGATCGGCCGTCTGGCCGAACAGCTCGATGCCGGCGATGAAGACCGGATGTATCGTCAACTCCTGCGCCACGTCTCCAGTGCCGGCCCGACCGACCTGTCGGTGGTCGACGCCTCGGGTGCATCGACCGTCAGTGCCAGCATCAATCCGGGGCGGATCATGCCGGAGCGGCCGGGCGATTTCGCGCTCAGCCAGGCGCTGCAGGACGAGGAGTACGCAGCCGCTGAACCGGCCGACGAGGGGATCCGTATCCGGGTCCTGCACAGCCTGGGGAGCCGTACCTTCGGCGGCGACACGCTCCTGCTACAGGCGATCTACCCGCTGCCCGACGAGTTCAGTGAGCTGGCCGGGCGCATCGAGAGCGCCTACCATCGTTACCAGAACGTCGCCTATCTTCGGGCGAGGCTGCAGCAGAGCCTGATCCTGATTCTCTCCCTGGTGCTGCTGCTGACCGTGCTGCTGGCCATGCTGCTGGCTTTCAATGCCGCACGCAGACTCACCCAGCCGATTCGTGAACTGGCCCAGGCAACCGAGGAGCTGGCCGCCGGCCGTTTTCCGGGCGACCTGGAGGTCACCACGCGCGACGAGCTGGGTTTCCTGGTGCAGTCGTTCAATACCATGACGCACGAGCTCGCCAGCAGCCGCCAGCAGCTCGAGGCCCAGCGGCGCTATCTTGAAATCGTACTGGGACGCCTTTCCGCCGGTGTGCTCGCCATTGACGGCACAGAACGGATCAGCGCCTTCAACGACTCGGCCTCGCGCATTCTCGGACTCGACCCCGAAACCGACAGCGGGCTGGAACTGACCCGGGTTTCCGAGCGCCACCCGGACCTGGCTCCGCTGGTCGATCTGATCATCGAACGGCATGCCGCGCCCGGCACCGACTGGCGCCAGGAAATCAAGCTGGGCTCGGCGGAGCAGCCCCTGGTGCTGGTCTGCCGCGGATCGGATCTGCCCGCCGAAACCGGCGGGCATGTGGTGGTCTTCGACGACGTCACCGTGCTAGACCAGGCCCAGCGCGAAGCCGCCTGGGCGGAGGTCGCACGGCGCCTGGCGCACGAGGTCAAGAATCCG
The DNA here is from genome assembly GCF_042310375.1 of Wenzhouxiangella psychrophila. Taxonomy (NCBI): domain Bacteria; kingdom Pseudomonadati; phylum Pseudomonadota; class Gammaproteobacteria; order Chromatiales; family Wenzhouxiangellaceae; genus Wenzhouxiangella; species Wenzhouxiangella psychrophila. The sequence goes on from NZ_JBHJMQ010000003.1 coordinate 303,292, forward strand.
CTAACGCCCATTCAGCTGGCCGCCGAGCGCCTGGCCTGGAAACTGGCACCAGCACTGGAGGATGAGCAGCGCGACCTGCTTACACGTGCCACGCAGACCATCGGCACCCAGGTCGATGCCCTGCGGCGGCTGGTCGACAGTTTCGGTGACTACGCCCGACCGGCGCGGCTCAAGGTCGAGCGCCTCGATCCGATGCGGGTGATCAGGGAGGTTGTCGATCTGTACGCCAGCGGCGACGTGCCTATTCGTTTCGAACTGGTTCCGCCTGGGGAAACCCTGACGGTGTCGGCCGATCCCGGGCAGTTCCGCCAGCTGCTGATCAACCTGGTGAGGAACTCGCATGAGGCCCATCCCGACGGCCAGCCCGAAATCCGGATCGCGCTGGAAGGCTCGACCCGCAACGGCCAGCGCGGCGTCGAGGTGATCCTGCGTGACGATGGGCCCGGTTTCTCCGACGAGGTGCTCTCGCGCATCTTCGAGCCCTATGTCACCACCAAGCCGCGCGGCTCGGGCCTGGGCCTGGCGATCGTGAGACGCATCGTGGAAGATCACGGCGGCGCGATTTCCGTCAACAATGTCGAGCACGGCGGCGCCGAGGTGCGTATCTGGCTCCCGGCCGGGTAACCGGCCTCCCCGTGGGGTATCCTCTCGGTCCCGAATCGGTGCGAAAATAAGGCAATGAGCAGCGCACGTATCCTGATCGTCGACGACGAGCCCGATATCCGCGAGATGATCGGCGAGATCCTACGCGACGAGGGTCACGAGACCACTTTCGCCGGTAACGCCGCCGAAGCGCGCGAACAGCTTCGCGAGTCCGCTCCCGACCTGATCCTGCTCGACGTGTGGATGCCCGACACCGACGGCATCAGTCTGCTGCGCGAATGGCGCGACGCCGACGTGCTGCGCTGCCCGGTCGTCATGATCTCCGGTCACGGTTCGGTGGAAACGGCCGTGGAGGCCACGCGCCTGGGCGCCTTCGATTTCGTCGAAAAGCCGGTTTCGATGGCGCGGCTGATGCTCACCATCGAAAACGCGCTCGAAGCCGGCCGGCTCAGGCGTGAGAACGAGGGTCTCAAGCGAAGCCAGCCGGCGGTGCTCGAACCCCTGGGCCGCTCGGCGGTGGTGCAGCAGTTGCGCCAGCGTCTCGAGCGCGTCGCACAGCACGATGCGCCGGTGCTGATTGCCGGCGAGGCCGGCGTGGGCAAGCAGGAAGCGGCACGCTGGATCCATGCGCATTCCGGGCGCAGCGAAGGGCCGTTCGTCAGCGCGTCGACGCGCGTCGACGGCGCTTCGTTCAAGGCCCTGTTGATGGGGGAGCACAGCGGCGAGGGGCTGCTTTCCGAAGCGCAGGGCGGTGTCCTGTTCATCGACGACGTCTCTCGCCTGAATCGCAGTGCACAGACGCTCCTGCTGAAAGTGCTCGAGACCCAACGCATCGATCCCGACCAGGCCGACAGCAGCGAGCTGGACCTGCGTGTGATTGCCGGTAGCGGCCAGCCGCTGGAAAAACTCGTGCGCGAGGGCCGCTTCGACGAATCCCTGTTCTATCAGCTCAATGTTCTGCCGCTGGAGATTCCGCCCCTGCGCGAGCGCCAGGAGGACGTGCCCGACCTGATTCGTTTTTACGCGGAGTTCTACCCCGGGCGCGACGGCACGCCCTACCGGCATTTCCCGGTGGCGGTTCAGAACCGGCTGCGCCAGTACCACTGGCCCGGCAACCTGAGAGAATTGCGCAACCTGGTGCAGCGCCTGCTCATTCTCGGCGGCGGCGAAGAGGTGACGGTGGCCGAGGTCGAGGAGGCCATGGCCCAGTCCGATACCGGCGAGACGGTCGGTGATCGGAAGATGCCGGTCCTGTTCAACATGCCCCTGCGCGAGGCGCGCGAGGAATTCGAGCGTCAGTATCTGACCTTCAAGCTTCAGTCGGTCGAAGGCAGCGTCGGCAAGCTGGCTGAAATCGTCGAGATGGAGCGCACCCATCTCTACCGCAAGCTCAAGCAACTGGGCATCGACCCCAAACAGGTCTAATTGCCGCCAAGGGAGCGAGCCATGCAGATCATCATTCTAGGTGCAGGGCAGGTTGGAACCGGCATGGCGCGCAGCCTGTCAGCCGAGAATTTCGACATCACCGTCGTCGACATGGACGCCGAGCGTTTGCGCGAACTGCAGGAGAAGCTCGATATCCGCACCGTGCTCGGCCATGCCTCCCATCCGGAAACGCTGATCCGGGCCGGCATCGAGGATGCCGACCTGCTGATCGCGCTGACCAACTCCGACGAGACCAATATGGTCGCCTGCCAGGTCGCCTACTCGCTGTTCAATACGCCGACCAAGGTGGCACGGGTGCGGGCTGCCGACTACCTGGCGCACCCGGAGCTATTCAATCGTGACAGCACACCCATCGACGTGCTGATCAGCCCGGAAGGCCTGGTGACCGATCACATCCAGCGCCTGATCGAGTATCCGGGCGCCCTGCAGGTGCTCGATTTCGCCGACGGGCGCGCCCAGCTCGTCGGTACCCGTGCCTTCCACGACGGGCCGCTGGTCGGTCACGAACTGCGGGCGCTTCGCGAAAAGCTGCCCAGCGATGTCGATGCCCGGGTGGCCGCGATCTTTCGCAACGACGAACCGATCATCCCGAAGGGCGATACCGTCATCCAGGTCGACGACACCGTTTTCTTCCTGGCCGCGCGCGACGATATTCCGGTGGTGATGCGGGAGCTGCGGCGGATGACCGAACCGGGGCACCGGATCCTGCTCGCCGGCGGCGGGAACATCGGCGCCAGCCTGGCGCGCCGGCTCGAACGCAGCCATCACGTCAAGCTCATCGAGCGCGATCCGGTGCGTGCCGAGCGAATCGCCGAGGATCTCGACACCGCCATCGTATTGGTCGGCGACTGTGCCGACGAGGACCTGCTGCACGAGGAAGGCATCGACGAGACCGACGTCTACTGTGCCCTGACCAATGACGATGAAGCCAATATCCTCTCGTCCATGCTGGCCAAGCGCATGGGCGCTGACAAGGTCATTGCCCTGATCAACCGGCCGGCTTATGTCGACCTGGTCGAGTCCGACCGCATCGATGTGGCCGTCAGCCCCCAGCAAGTCACCATCGGTGCCCTTCTGACCCACATCCGCAAGGGCCACATGGTGCGCGTGCACTCGCTCAGACGCGGCGCGGCGGAGGCGATCGAGGCGGTTGCGCATGGAACGCCGGCACAGTCGAAGGTGGTCGGCAAGCGCATCGAGGAAATCGATCTGCCGCCGGCAACAACCATCGGCGGCATCATCCGCGGGGACGATGTCATCATCGCCCACCATGACGTCGTCATCGAGACTGACGACCACGTCATTCTGTTCGTGGCCGATCAACGCTCCATCAAGCGCGTCGAGCGGCTGTTCGCCGTCGACGCGGTCTTCGTCTAGCCCATCCTCATGCAGTTTCGCGCCTACGCACCGGTCCAGCGCATCGTCGGGGTTCTGCTGATGTTCCTCAGCCTGGGTTTTGTGCCGCCGATGCTGTTTTCCCTGTTCAGCAGTGACGGCACACTCGATGCCTTTGCGGCCAGCATGCTGGTGGTCGCGGTTGCCGGCCTGGCGCTCTACCTGCCCGTGCGGCGTTCACACCGTGATCTGAGGATTCGTGACGGGTTCCTGGTGGTGGTGGCCTGCTGGGCGGCGGTCAGTCTGGCCGGGGCCGTGCCCTTCGTTCTGGCCATCGACGCCAGCCTGGCTGATGCCGTGTTTGAATCCACTTCCGGGATAACGACGACCGGTGCAACCGTCTTCGTCGGCCTCGACGACATGCCCAGATCGATCCTTTGGTATCGCCAGCAGCTGCAGTGGATGGGCGGGTTGGGCATTATCGTTCTGGCCGTCGCCATCCTGCCCATGCTGCGCATCGGCGGCATGCAGGTCTACAAGGCCGAGGTCACCGGGCCGGTCAAGGAGAGTCGGCTGACACCGCGCATTGCCGAGACGGCCAAGGCGCTGTGGCTGATCTACATCGGCCTGACCGTTCTGTGCGCGGCGGCCTACTGGGCGGCGGGCATGTCGCTGTTCGACGCCGTGGGGCACAGTTTCTCGACCATTTCCACGGCCGGCTTCTCCACCCACGACGCTTCGATCGGTCATTTCGACAGTGCGCTGATTGATTGGCTGGTGGTCTTCTTCATTTTCATTGCCAGCCTCAACTTCGGCCTGCATTATCTGGCTCTGCGTCGTGCCACGGCCCAGGTCTATCTGCGCGATCCGGAACTGAAGCTCTTCGTGCTGTTGCTGTTGATTATCTCGGTAGTGGCCACGCTGCTTTTGTGGCAGCAGGATGTGTATGCCGGTTTCTGGAATTCGCTGCGCCACGCGGTCTTTCAGTCTGTCTCCTATATGACCACGACCGGCTTCGCCACTGCCGAGGTCTATACCTGGCCGGGCACGCTGCCGCTGCTGCTGTTGCTGATCAGCGCCCTTGGCGGCTGTGCGGGGGCGACGACCGGCGGTTTCAAGATTATTCGTGTGTATCTGCTGACCAAGCAGGGCATCCGTGAGCTCAAGCGCCTGGTTCACCCGCGCGCGGTCGTGCCGCTCAAGCTCGGCGGCCGAACGCTGAATCAGGAAGTGGCCAATGCCGTATGGGGCTTCGTGTCGCTCTACATTCTCTGCGTGGTGGTGCTGACCCTGATCGTTTCCGGGATCGAGCGGGATCTGGTCACAGCCGTTTCCGTGGTCTTTTCGTCGATGAACAATCTCGGTCCGGCCCTGGGTCAGGCTGGATCCAACTACGGCGGCCTGGCTGATACCACCAAGTGGCTGATGAGCTTCGCCATGCTGCTCGGGAGGCTGGAGATCTTCACCATCCTGGTGCTGCTCACTCCCACCTACTGGAAGCACTGAATCCTCGATGGCCCGTCCCTTCACACTTCACACTTAACCCTTCACACTATCCCCCATGGATCCAGAAGCCATCGAAAAACTGATTAACCAGGGCCGCGATACGTACGAGTCGCGCCTGGCCGCCGGACAGGCGCGACTGAAGAAAGGTGACCTGGCACTGGCCATCGAACACCTGGAAGTGGCCACCGGCCACCAGCCGGAACAGACCACGGCCTGGCAGGAACTGGGCAAGGCGCTCAACGAATCGGGCCGGCACGAGGCGGCAAGGGGCGCCTGGGAAAAAGGTCTGGAGGTCGCCCGCGACAACGGCGACAAGCAGGCCGAGAAGGTCATGACCGTCTTTCTCAAGCGCCTGGAAGTCTGACTCACTCTTCCTTGAGTAAGTCGCCCGGTCGTAGTCTCGCCGCGCCGACCGCCGGTTGCAGGCTGGCCAGCAGCATCAGTGCCAGTAATCCCCCCGCGACCGCCGCACCGATCACCGCCGGCGACACGCTGTCGGTGACGTAACCCTCGTTCGTCAACCAGGCGACGACGATCAGCGCCAGCAGGCCGCCGACCAGCAGCCCGGGCGCGCCCAGCCGCAGCCCCTGCATCAGCACGTACTTGCGGACCGATCTCGGCCCGGCGCCGAGCGCCATCCGGATGGCGGTTTCGCGCCGGCCGGCGTCGACCAGGAAACGCTGCATGGCGAAAAACCCGAAGGCGGTCATCAGCACGATCACCAGGCCGAACAGGCCGGTCACCTTGCCGCGAGCGCGATCCTTCGCGGTCAGTTCCGCGACGATTTCCGACACCGGTTGGACTTCATTGACGTGCAGCAGATCGAGGTGCGTCTCCAGCGCGGCATTGATGACTTCCTCGACCCGCTCGTGATCGGGGTTGCCCCGGATCAGGGCGGCGCTCATGAAGGCGCCGAAACCGGAGCGGCCCGACAGCATCAGGGGACCGGGCGGCTCGTCGGGATGTTCGTAGTTGACGTCGTCGATCACGCCGAGAATGCGGCCGCGCTCGTCGTCGGGATTCGAATCGTCCTGCCAGACCGTCCGTCCCACTACGTCGGTCTCGCCCCAGGCCTTTTCGGCGAAGTGACGGCTGACGATCATGCCGGGCTCGCCGGCGGACTCGAAATCCCGCCCATGCAGCAGGTCGATGCCGAGCAGCTCGATGAAACCCGGCGCCACGTTGATGATGCGTGCACGGATGGTTTCGCCGTTGATGTTGTAGCCCGAGATGGCCGTCATTCGATTCCCCGGAAGCGGTGACCCGAAGCTGACCGCTTCCACGCCTGGCAGCGCGAGCAGGCGTTCGCGCACTGCCTCGCGATACGCCCAGGTCGCTTCCTCGGCGGGCGGCTGGAACTGGCCGGTGGGTGGCTCCCGGAAGGTCACGCTGGCGGCCAGGACGCCCTCCGTCGACAGGCCGGGGTCGCGCTGGTCCATGAGCCACAGGTGCGCCATGAAGCCCGTCGCCGCCGCGGCGACCAGGCCGGCCAGGCCGAGCTGCACCAGGCCGGCGGCGTGTTGGAACGGCCCCGGGCGCGCGCTGAACTGACGGCTGCCCTCGCTGAGAGTACGGCGAGCCAGGGTTACGATCGGGACCAGCGCCACCAGCAGTGTGAGCACGGTGGCCAGCGCAGATGAGTAGCCTATCGCCGGCAGGTTCAGCCAGCTTCCGGTAAAGGCCGCGCCCTCGAGAAAGCGCATCTCGCGAAAACCGGCTGCCAGCCAGATGGAAAGCAGCACGCCGAGCGCACTGCCCAGCAGCACCAGTACTGCGGCCTCGACCAGGAGCTGGCCGGCCAGGCGCCGGCGGGTGGCGCCCACGGTTTGGCGCAGGGCCAGTTCGCGCTGACGAGCGGGTGCGCGGGCGAGCAGGAAGATGCCGACATTGACCGCCGCGACCAGGGCGATCAGCACCGTGGCGATAAGCAGCATCGTCACCTGGCGCTGCGCGCTTCGATGCGCTCGCGGATTCTCGACCAGGCCGGAAATCGCCATCAGCTCTCCGGGCTTGGGGGCCATGGAGCGCTCGGCTGAAGACAGTTGGTCGAGGAAACGGTCGAGTTCGGCCTCGACGGCTGCCGTGCCGATTCCCTCGGACTTGCGACCGAAGATTTTCCACATCGGGATCCGGTCGACCATTTCAGGCGGCACGCTGGTCTGGATCAGGCGAAAGTAGCTTTCATAGGGCGCCCAGAAGTGAAATCTGGAAGCGCCCACACCGTTGAATTCGGGTGCAAGCACACCGACGATCCGCCACTGATCTTCGCCGACCGCCACTTCCCGACCGACAATATCGGTATCGCCGTCGAAATGGTCCTGCCAGAAGCGGTGGCCGAGCACCATTACGCGCGCGCCTCCATCGGCGAAGTCCTCCTCGCGCAGGCCGCGGCCGAGCCGCACGCGCGGTTCGAGCAGCTCGAAATAGCCGGGCATGACGGGTGCGGCCTGGCCGTCGACCGGCCGGCCGTCGATGTCCGTTTCCGGGAGTCTGCTGAAACCGGACTCACCCGTCAGGCCGGTCAAGGTCTGGCTGCTCGAGGCGAAGTCCTTGATCAATCCCGCACCGAGCGTGCCACCGAACCTGTCGTCGGCGCGTGGGCCAAACGTGAGCAGGTCGTCGCCGGCTTCGATGCCGGCCGGGTGGGGGTCATAGAGTTCCGACCACAGACTGGCCATACCGCTGACCAGGGCCATGGCCACGGCCATCATGATTACCGCCAGCGCACTCTGCCACGGCGTCTTCAGATACAGGCGCGCGGCGTGGCGCAGGTCGAGCAACAGGCCACCAATCACGCCGCCGGGCTCCCGTCGGTGTCGATACGGCCGTCCTTCATCCGCACCCGCCGCTGGGCGCGCCCGGCATAGTCGGGGTCGTGGGTGACCATCACCAGGGTCGAGCCGTCGGCGTGCAGTTCGTCGAGCAGCTGCATGATGCGTTCGCCCGAAGCGCTGTCGAGGTTGCCGGTGGGTTCGTCGGCCAGCAGGAGGGACGGTTTTCCGACCAGGGCCCGGGCGATGGCGGCGCGTTGCTGCTGGCCGCCGGAAAGCTGTGCGGGGCGGTGTTCGGCGCGGGCGCTCATGTCGACGCGTGCCAGGGCCTCGTCCACTGCCCGGCGTCGTTCGGCCGCCGCGAGCCCGCCACGGTAGATCAGCGGCAGCTCGACGTTCTCGCGCACCGTCATCTCGGGAATCAGGTTGAAGCTCTGGAAGATGAATCCGATTTCGCGGTTGCGCAGTCTTGCCTGTTCTTCGGCGTCGATGTCGGTCACCGGTACGCCGGCGAGCCGGTACTCACCCTCGCTGGCTTCGTCGAGCAGGCCCAGCACCGACAGTAGCGTGGACTTGCCGCAGCCCGACGGCCCCTCGACGGCCACGTATTCGCCATCGTCGATATCGAGATCGATGCCGTCGAGCGCGTGGGTTTCCAGTTGCTCGGTGGTGAAGATTCGCCTCAGATCGCGCAGCCGGATCAGTGGCCGGTTCGTTTCGCTCATACGCCGTCCTGTTCGTCTTGTTGGTTGAAAGGCTACCGAACGCGGATCGTCTCCTGGTCCTCGTGGTCGCTCATGTCGGCCAGGACGATGCGCTCCCCCGGCGCCAGTCCTTTGATGACTTCCGCGCGCGAGGTCGAAAGTCGCCCGATCTGCACGCGCCGCCGCCGGGCCGTTTCGTCGCCTTCGGCCACGAATACCGTGATGGTCTGGTTCGGTTCGCGCACGCCGGCAGGCCGCGGTACGTGAACCGTCTCCTCGATTCGTTCGAGCTCGATGCGCCCGCTGATGGTCTGTTCGGGCCGCAGCGTGGGGAGCTCTTCGGAGATCAGTTCGACGTCCACGGCGATGGTCCGGTCGGTCGCCGTCGGATCGATTCGGATCACCTCACCTTCGATTCGTTCGCGTCCGAGCTCGAGCGTGACGGGCAGGCCGGGCAGGACGTCGGCCGCCTCGCGTTCGGGGACTTTCAGGCGCGCGATGAGGTGGGACGGATCGACGATGCGTGCGATCAGTTCGCCGGCCGTGAGTCGTTCGCCCTCGGTCACGTTGACTTCCTGGATCACGCCCTCACTGCCGGCGCGTACCTCGAGCTGCTCGACCAGCGACTCCAGGTGGGCGACCTCGTCGCGCTTTCGCGCCAGCCTTGCCTCGGTGGCACGCTCCTGGGCATCGCGGTATTCCGGCGAGCGGTCGAGCCGCGCCTGTTCGGCCTCCAGTCGTTTCTTGAGTTGCTGGACCTGCAGGCGCTGCCGTTCCAGTTCCAGGGACGAATACACCTGTGCTTCGCTGAGTTCTTCCTGGGCCTGCAGCTCGAGCAGGGCGCCAGTGTACTCGGCCTCGGCGCTGGCCAGTTGCGCGACGATGTCGAGATGCCGATTTTCCGCATCGACCTTCTCGACCGCTTCCTCGGCTTCTGAGGCGGCGAGATCCCATCGTGCCTGGGTCAGGTCCTCCTCGAGTTCGGGGCTGCTCATGGCAATCAGGACGTCGGCGTCGGTCACACGGTCTCCGGGCAGGACGTGGACTGCTTCGACGATGCCGTCATTGCGGTTGGTTACGGCGCGAATGTTCGGCGCCACCAGCTGGCCCGAGGCCGAGACTTCGCGGACCAGTTCGCCGCGTTCGACTTCGCCGTACCAAAGCCGCTCCGAGTCGACCGAAGGTGGCCGTTCGAGCATGGCGAAGGCCACGGCGGTAAGCAGGATGACAACCACGACAATGATCAACAGAGGCAGCCGGCGTAACCAACGCCGTCGACTGGATGATGGTCGCTGAATGTCCACGATTCGTCGCCCGTCAGTTTGTGCTCGACTTGATCCGGATGCCAACACCGGCAGGAACGGGAAAACTAACCGCTCGACGCCGCGGGATCAAGGCGCGCTCCAGATTCTGCCGTCGTTCAACCCCGGCGCCGCGGATAGGGTGAAGGCTGCCCGTCGGGCTGCAGGCTGAATCGTTTGTAGCTCCAGAGGTACTGCGCGGGGCTGCGCTGGATTTCCTCTTCCAGCCAGTGGTGCATGATGGCGAGGGCGGTCTTCGGGTCATCGTCGGCGATGCGTTCGTCGGCGGGGTTCAGCCGCAATGCCCAGCCTTGTCCCCTCGGCAGTCGTTCGGCGCTGATGAAGACCACGGCCGCGCCGGTGCGGCGCGCGAGCCGGTTGACCAGGGTCATGGTCAAAGCCGGCCGGCCGAAGAAATCAACGAACACGCCTTCGCCCTGCTTGGGTTGCTGGTCGGCCAGGATGCCGATCATTTCGCCCAGCCGCAGCGCGGCGAGCATTTTCCGCATCGATGGCGAGCCGCTGGGCACCATGCGGCTGCCGAATCGGCTGCGCGTGCTGGTGATCAATTGCTCCAGCTCGGGCTGCTTGGGCGCCTTGTAGAGTGCGGTCAGCGGCCGGTGGATGGACAGCCACAGCGGCAGCACTTCCCAGTTGCCGAAGTGCGCGCCGACGATGATCACGCCGCGCTCGCCGTCGATCAGTTCGCGCGTCGCCTCCCAGCCCTCGACGTTCGGCACGTGCCGCTTCAGCCGTTCCGCCGACCAGTAGGAGATTGCGCCCGACTCCAGTACCAGCCGGAGTGTCTCGACCAGGTGGCGCCGATATAGGGCTTCGCGCTCGCGGTCGTCCAGGTCGGGAAAGCACAACTCCAGGTTCGTGCGAACGATGGCATGTCCACGCCAGGGCATCAGGCGCATGCCCCAGGCCAAGGGCACCGCCAGCGCATGCAGAAGACGCAGGGGCATCCAGGAGAGCAGGCGGAGCAGGGCGATGGCGAGAGGTCGGATCATGCAGCGTCTGGGTCTGGTGCGCGGTGGCGCGACGCGCCAAACGGGCAGTGTATTCTACTGCCGATTATCGAACCATCAGCAAGGAGCCCCATGATCGGATTGCTTCAGCGCGTCACCGAAGCGTCAGTGACGATCGACGGTGAAACACTCGGCCGAATTGGCCCCGGCCTGCTGGTCCTGGCCGGGTTTCGCCAGGGTGATCGGGCCGAGCGGATTCCGCGCTTCGTCGAACGCCTGCTCAACTACCGCGTGTTCGCCGACGACAAGGGCCGGATGAACGTTAGCCTGCGCGATGCCGGTGGCGGCCTGCTGGTCGTGCCCCAGTTCACCCTGGCGGCTGATACGAATTCGGGTAACCGCCCCAGCTTCACCCCGGCGGCGCCCCCCGCGGAGGGCGAGGCGTTGTTCGGAGCGCTTGCCGAACAGGTCAAACGGGACTGGCCCGACAGCGCCTTCGGCCGCTTCGGCGCTGACATGAAGGTGGCGCTGGTCAACGACGGGCCGGTGACGTTCTGGTTGGAAGTCGATTAGAAAAAAGGCTAGCCCTTCAACATCCTCGCCAGCGTATTCCGGCTGATGCCCAAACGGCGGGCGGCTTCGGACTGATTGCCGTCGCAGGCGGCCACGGCGGTCTGCGCCAGGCTGGCCTCGAAACGAGCCTGGAACTGTGCGTGCAGGTCGTTTTCCTCGCTGGCCAGGCGCTGTCGCAGGTCGGCCTCCATCTGGTGTGCCCAGCGGGGTGAACCTGCCTCGCTTCGGGATTGGACATCCCGGTATTCCTCGGGCAGGTCGTCGGTGCCGATGACCTCGCCCGGGGCGAGGGCCGCCATGGACTGGCAGAGGTGGCGGAGCTCACGCACGTTGCCCGGCCAGGGCAGGGAAGCCAGGTGCCGGATCAGGGCCTCGTCGGCACTGCGCTCGGGCAGGTTGAATTCGGCTGCTGCCTCCTGCAGGAAGTGACTCGCCAGCGCGGGAATGTCTTCGCGGCGTTCGCGCAGCGGCGGCACCTTCAGTTCGATCACTTTCAGTCGATGGTAGAGATCGGCGCGAAAGCGCCCCCTTCGCACCAGCTCGGACAGGTCGTGGTGGGTGGCGGTGATCACGCGCAGATCGGAGCGAATCAGGTCATGGCCGCCCAGGCGGTAGTACTCGCCCTCGGCCAGCACACGCAGCAAGCGCGTCTGCAGCTTCAGCGGCATGTCGCCGATCTCGTCGAGAAACAGGGTGCCGCCTTCGGCCTGTTCGAAGCGGCCTGGGCGACGGCCTTCCGCGCCGGTGAAGGCCCCTTTCTCGTGGCCGAACAGTTCGGACTCGAGCAGGTCTTCGGGGATGGCCGCCGTATTGATGGCGACGAATGGCCGATCGGCACGCGGCGAATGGCGGTGCAAGGCACGGGCGACGAGTTCCTTGCCGGTGCCGGTCTCGCCGGTGATCAGTACCGGCACATCGCTGGCCGACAGGCGGCCGATCATGCGTACCAGGTGCTGGAAGGCCGGCGAGGCGCCGATCAATTCGGTATCGCCGGCCGGGGCTTCTTCGCGCCCTGGCGCACGCCTGAGCGCCTTGGCAACCAGCTTGCCGACCTCGTCGAGATCGAAGGGTTTGGCCAGGAATTCGAAGGCGCCGCCTCGGAAGGCGCGCACCGCCGAGTCCAGGTCGGAATAGGCGGTCATGACGATGACCGGCAGGTCGGGGTGGCGCTCGTGCAGGCGCTGCATGATATCGAGCCCGCTTTCGCCGTCGAGGCGCACGTCGGCCATGACCAGCTCGGGCATGTCTTCGTCGAGTGCGGCAGTCAGGCTGGCGCCGTCGGCGAAGCTTCGGGCCTGCATGTTCTGGCTGCCGAAGTATTCCTCCAGCACGTAGCGGATGGCGGGGTCGTCGTCGATGATCCAGATACGCTCAGACATCGTGGTCTTCCAGGTCGGGCGGGTTGGCCGTCGGCTCCAGCGGCAGGCGTATCCGGAAGCGGCTGCCGTGTTCGAGCGGCCGATACTCAACTAGCCCCCCGTGGCTTCGGGCGATCTGCTGGACGATGGCCAGGCCGAAGCCCGAGCCCTGGTCGCGGCCGGAGACCAGCGGCAGGAAAAGCTTGTCGCGCAGCGTGTCAGGAACGCCTGAACCATCGTCGTCGAGGTCGACGCGAACGGCAGGCCCGCCCGGTCGGTCGAGCAGGGGCGAGTTGTGCTCGATGCGGGTGGTCAGTCGAACCAGGCTCGCGCCGGCCTGGGCGCTGTTGCGCAGGAGATTGAGAAACAACTGGTGCATCTGACCCTCGTCGGCGCTCAATTCGGGAATGCTGGGGTCGAAATCGCGTTCGACGCGCAGGCGGCCGTGCTGCTCGGCGGCAACCAGTTCGGCGGCTTCGGCCAGTACGCGGTGGAGATTGATCGGCGAGGCGTGTCGTTCCCCGTTGCCTGCGAAGCGGTCGATCAGGCTCGTGATGCGGTCGGCCTCGCGCTGGATCATGGCCGCATGCCGGCTGCTGGCATCGTCGCTGCCGCGCGCGGCGATCAACTGGGCCGCACCGCGCACGCCGGCGAGCGGATTGCGCAGTTCGTGCGCCAGTCGGCGCGTCATCAGCGACAGCGCCTGCTCGCGGTCGGCCCGCTCGGCCATCTCGCGCTGGCGAACGCGCTCGGTGATCGGGTGCAGTTCGATCAGGATGGCGTTCCCGACCGGATGCAGATACGCGTCGACGACGGTAGTGCCGTCTTCGAGCAGTGCTTCGGGGGCGTGTAGCGAGCGTCCCTGCGCAGAAACCTGTTCCACCCACTCGCCCAGTGCCGGGGAGAGCTGCTGGATGCTGTGCTGCTTCAGGCTGGCGCCCGGCGGTGCCAGCAGGGCGTTGGCCGAGCGGTTGAACCACTCGATCCGCCCGTCGGCGGCGACCCGGACCAGACCGGTAGCCAGTTCATCCGGGTCGAAATTGTGCATTCAGTCGCCGTCGGGGGCCACCGTGGTGAAGGTGACCGGATCGGTGGTGCCCAGGACACGCCCTGAAGGTGTCTCCAGACGGGCGAACAGGCGATGCTCGCCGGGTGAGGGTGCCGGGATGTCGGTCTGCAGCGTCCGCACCGGCGTCAGTTCCCGGCCGTCGAGGACGAGGGTGATCTGCGCGGTGGGCGGCACTTCGATGTCGATGCCCATTACGATGCTGATTTGCTCGCTCCCGGGCGTGATCTCGGTATTGTCGGCCGGCTGCTCGATGCGGAAATTCATGGGCTGCGCTTCGCCCTGACCCTGTGCATTCTCACCCTCGGTTGCGATGCCGGGAAGGGTGTCTTCATCGCCCTCGAGCACGTTGAGTTCGGGCAGTTCCATGGGCTCGGCGTTGTCGTCTGGCTTCTGGTCCGTGTAGGTCACGTTGCCGTTTTCGTCGACGACCCGGTAGACATCCTGGGCATTGACCGAGACGGCCAGTGTTGCCAGCAATGCGGTGAGGAGGATCAGCAGCTTGTTCATGGTGTGCACCTTGATTGTGACCAGTCTGCTGACATTTTAGCGGTCCGGGCCGCCCGGCGGCGACCCGGACTTCGCCGCTGGTCAGCTGGAGTAATACATGTCGAATTCGACCGGGTGAGTCGACATCCGGAAGCGCGTGACTTCGTCCATCTTGAGCTTGATGTAGCCGTCGATGAGGTCGTCGGTGAACACGTCGCCGGCCTTGAGGAAATCGCGATCCTTGTCGAGTGCGTCCAGGGCCTGGTCGAGGGCGTGACAGACGCGCGGAATATCGCGCTCCTCTTCCGGCGGCAGGTCGTAGAGGTCCTTGTCCATCGGCGCGCCCGGGTCGATCTTGTTGATCACCCCGTCCAGGCCGGCCATCAGCATGGCGGCGAAAGTCAGGTACGGATTGCCGGCGGCGTCGCCGAAGCGGATCTCGATGCGGCGGGCCTTGTCGGAACTGACCCACGGCACCCGGCAGGAGGCCGAGCGGTTACGCGCCGAGTAGGCCAGCAGAACCGGCGCCTCGAAACCCGGAACCAGGCGCTTGTAGCTGTTGGTGGTCGAGTTGGCGAAGGCGTTGATGGCGCGAGCGTGCTTGAAGATGCCGCCGATGTAGTGCAGGGCGGTTTCGCTCAGGCCACCGTAGCCGTCGCCGGCGAACATGTTATTGCCGCCCTTCGAGAAGCTCTGGTGGACGTGCATGCCCGAACCGTTGTCGCCCACCAGGGGCTTGGGCATGAAGGTCGCCGTCTGGCCCTGGCGGTGTGCCACGTTGTGCACCACGTACTTGAGCATCAACATTTCATCGGCTTTGCGCACCAGGGTGTTGAAGCGCGTGCCGATCTCGCACTGGCCGGCCGTGCCGACTTCGTGGTGATGGACCTCCACCGGGATTCCGATGGCTTCCAGCGTTGCGCACATGAGGCTGCGGAGGTCAGCCAGGCCGTCGACGGGCGGAACCGGGAAGTAACCGCCCTTGACGCGCGGTCGATGCCCGTAGTTGCCGTCCTCGTAGGTCTTGTTGGTGTTCCAGGCGGCTTCCTCGGAATCGATTTCGAAGGAGCAGCCGGAAATGTCGTTCTTCCAGCGTACGTCGTCGAAGACGAAGAATTCGGGCTCGGGCCCGAAATAGGCCTCGTCGGCGATGCCGCTCGACTGCAGGAAAGCCTCGGCACGCTTGGCCAGGGAACGCGGGCAGCGGCTGTAGCCCTGCATGGTGTCCGGCTCGAGGATGTCGCAGGTGAGGTTGAGGGTGGCGTATTCCGAAAACGGATCGACGTAGGCGGTCTCCGTGTCCGGCATCAGCACCATGTCGGATTCGCTGATGCCCTTCCAGCCGACGATCGACGAGCCGTCGAACATCTTGCCTTCCTCGAAGAAGTCCTCGTCCACGGTGTGGGCCGGCAGCGTGACATGCTGTTCCTTGCCCAGGGTGTCGGAGAACCGAAGGTCGACGAACTCGATTCCCTCGTCGGCGATTCGCTTGATGATGTCTTTAGCGGCCATGTCGGCTTGTTACCTCTTCGAATGTGAAAGTGAAGGATCGCCGGTGATGTTGCACGCGCCGTGCCAGTCCGCAGGCCCTGTAAGTTGGGGGCCTTGCTGCCCGACACTGCTTATCATTTGAGCGCGCCGATCCGGTTTCGTTCAATAAATGAGCAAATTCGATTTCGGCTTCAACCCGAGACGGCCGGGTTGAGCGTGTAGGTCCCGGTCATACTGGCCTGATCGAGTACGTGACCCTTGACGGCTTCGACCACGTCGTGACCGGTAAAAGAGCCGGGCAGATCGAGGCGATCGGTGTCGAGTGCATAGACGGTGAACACGTAATGATGCAGGCGTTCATCGTTCCAGGGCGGGCAGGGGCCGTCGTAGCCGAAGTAGTTGCCCGCCATGTCCGCATCGCCGGCAAGGAAGTTGGTGTAGTCGTTCAGGCCCTGGCGCGCACCGTCAGGCCCCGGCGGGTTCTGCTTGCCTTTGGGCGTGATGCCGTCGCAGCATTCGCCGGTGGCGAGTTCGGTGACGCTGGCGGGAATGTCGACCATGGCCCAGTGGCAGAAATCGACGCGCGGCATGTCGGCCGGCAGGGTCTTGCCTTCCTGGTTGACGTCGTCGGCTTCGGACGGGACGTCGGGATCCATGCAGACGACGGCGAAAGAGCGCGTTCCCTCCGGTGCTTCCGACCAGGTCAGGTGCGGGCTGAGATTGTCCGACAGCGCCATGTGCGATTCGGCATCCTGCCGGGCGAAGGCATAGCGCGGATCGATGGGCGCGCCGTCGGTGAGATCGCGGGATTGAAGCTGCATGTGAACTCCTTCTCGGTCTGCGAATTTCATGTGGTTTAAGCTTACCAGCCTCACTTGAACACTGCCCCTCGTCCCAATGACAAAAAAGCTTCTGATTCCGTTCCTGATCCTGCTGCCTTTTTCGGCCTTTGCCGCGCCCGGGCTCCCCGACAACGCGGAAATTGACGATTCCGTGCCCACGCCCGCCGAGGTGCTCGGTTTCGAGCCCGGCGAACGCCATCCGCGACACGACCAGATCGTGACCTATCTGCGTCGCCTGGCCGAGCACTCCGATCGGGTGAAGCTCGAGGAGATCGGTCAAAGCCACGGCGGACGTCCGCAGGTTCTGCTGACCTTCGCCCGCCCCGAGCGCCTGGCCGAAATCGACGACATCCGCTCCGGCCGTCAAGAGGCCGCCCGCAACGGCGAGGGCCCGCCGGTGGTCTGGATGGGCTACTCGGTGCACGGCAACGAGGCCTCGGGCGCCAGCGCCGCGCTGGTCATGGCCTGGTATCTCGCCGCCGGGCAGGACGAACGCGTGACTCGCTGGCTCGACGAGATGATCATGGTGATGGAACCGGCCATCAATCCCGACGGCATCGACCGCTTCGCCCACTGGGTCAACATGCATCGCGGAAATCATCCGTCACCGGATTCGGACGACCGCGAACACCAGGAGGGCTGGCCCGACGGTCGCACCAACTACTACTGGTTCGACCTCAACCGCGACTGGCTGCCGGTGGTCCACCCGGTCTCGCAGAATCGCCTGCGCCATTACCACCTTTGGCGCCCGCACGTCATCACGGACCACCACGAGATGGGGAACAACAGCACCTTCTTCTTCCAGCCGGGCATTCCCGAACGCGCCAATCCGCTGATTTCCGAGGCCAACCAGGAACTGACGGGCGAGATCGCCGAGTTCCACGGCATGGTGCTCGACGGTGCCGCCGAACCCTTCTATGCGCGCGAGTCCTTCGACGATTTCTACATCGGCAAGGGCTCGACCTATCCCGACGTCACCGGTGGCATCGGCATCCTGTTTGAGCAGGCCTCCAGCCGCGGCGCCGTGCAGGAGAGTGACTACGGGGTCAGGCGCTTCGCCGAAACGGTCGCCAACCAGGTCCGCACGAGCGTGTCGACGCTCGACGGCGCCCTGGCTCACGCCGACGAACTCGTTGGTTACCAACGCGACTTTCTCGACGACACGCGCGACCAGGCCGACGACTGGGGTCGGGCCGGCTGGCTGCTGGGCGACGGCGGCGACCCCGTGCGTGCCCACGCGCTGGTCGGCATGCTGCTCAACCACGACGTGGCGGTTCATCCGGTGGACGACACGGTCGAGATTGGCGAAGCGCGTTTCGAGCCCGGTTCGGCCTGGGCCATTCCCGCCGACCAGGATGCCTACCTGCTGCTGAAGTCCGTATTCGAGGCGGTCACCGAGATGGACGTGGAAACCTTCTACGACGTGTCGGCCTGGCCGATGGCCATGGCCCACGACCTGCCGCTGGCGACCACGCGGCGCCTGCCGTCGGTGGGCGAGGCGCTGGCCGAGGCGCCGGTGCACGATCCGGCGGCGGTCCAGACCAGCGCCCTGGCCTGGCTGGTGTCCTGGAATCAGTACCGCGCCGATGCGCTGCTGGCCGATCTGCTCGACGACGGCTACCGGGTCCAGGCGGCGACCGAACAGCTGACCGTCAAGACGGCGGAAGGCGAGCGCGACTTCGAGCGCGGCAGCCTGGTCATTCACCGGGGTATCCAGCCCGACGAACTCGACCCGGTGGGTGACCGCCTGGCCGAACTCTCGACCGAACACGGCGTCGACGTGATTGCCGCCCGGCAGGGCATGGCCCTCAGCGGCGTCGATCTCGGCTCGCCCTCGGTGCCGGTACTCGAGCCGGTCAGCGCCGCGCTTCTGACCGGTTCGGGCGTGAGCGCCTACGCCGCCGGTGCGGTCTGGCACTGGTTCGACACGCGCCTGGCCGAACCGGTCGCCCAGCTCGACGTCAACCGCCTTCGAGGCGGCGATCTGGAAGAACACACGCACCTGATCGTGCCGCCGGGCTGGTACGGCTCGCTGAGTGATTCGGTCAAGTCGACAATCGTCGACTTCGTCCGTGGTGGCGGCACGCTGGTGGCCTTTGGTGAGGCCGCTGAAATGGCCGAGTCGTTGGAACTCGGCTGGGACCTGGTCGAGGAAAACGATGAAGAGGAAGAAGCCGGGCCCGAACGCAAACCCTACGGCGACTACCGGCAGGACCGTGCTCGCGAACTGATCGGCGGTACGGCCCTGCGCGTTGATATCGATCGCACCCATCCGCTGGCCTGGGGTTATGCCGACGACGAGCTGGTGCTGTTCCGCCAGGGCGCGCATCGCCTCAAGGCGGTGGATAACGATTACGCCCAGGTCGGCATCTACACCGACGATCCCCTGGCCGCCGGGTACCTGTCGGAGAAGAATCGCGAAGAGCTGGCGGGCACGCCGGCGGTCAGCGTCAGTCGGCACGGCGCCGGCACGGTGGTGCGCATTGCCGACGAGCCGCTGTTTCGCGGCTACTGGCGCGGCGGTGAGAAGCTGTTCGCCAATGCGCTTTTCTTCAGCCAGCTGGTGTCGCCGACGCGCTTGCCCGACGAAGAATGAGTCACCTTGTCGTCCCGGAAACGGCGTATGCCGTTATCCGGGACCTCGCGGGGAGGCTGTGACACGGTCGAGGGGATGGGCCGTGCCGAGTTGATACTTGCGAGGTCCCGGCTCGCGGGCCGGGACGACAGGAAGGCTCAACCGGTCGCGCGCTGCCGGCCGGTACTGTCCTCTAATTGCGCCAGCTCGCTCAGCGCCCGGCGATCGAGGATTCGAACGTTCTTGCCTCGGACATGGATGACGCCGTCGCGCTGCAGCGCCGAGAGTGTGCGCGAGATGGTCTCGATGGTCAGTCCCAGGTAGTTGGCGATATCCCGACGGTCCATCGACAGGCGGAACAGGTCCGGGTCGAGCTGGCGGCGTTCGAGCCGGCGCGAAAGGCTGAGCAGGAACAGGGCCACGCGGGTCCGCGCATCCAGTCGCCCGACAACCAGTAGAAGCTTGCGCGCCTCGGCCATTTCCTCGGCCAGCAGGCGGAGCATCACCTGGTTCAGCCGCGGGCTCTCACCGAGCATTTTCTGGAAGTCGGCCACCGGGATTTCGCACAGCCGGCATTCCTCCAGCGCCACGGCCGAACCGGCGTGCCGTCCGGTCGAGAAGGCGTCGAGGCCGACGATATCGCCGGGGAGATAGAAACCGGTGACGAGCTCATCGCCCTCGCGCGAGACCTCGTAGGCCTTGATCGAGCCCGAGCGCAATACCGCCAGTTGCCGGGCGGGCTGGCCGCCGTGATGGAGATGAGCATTGCGATGCACGCCCTGGCGGCGGTGGATGACGCCGTTGAGGCGTTCGCGCTCGTCCGGTGCGATGTCCTGGGCGAAGCACAGGCTGAACAGCACGCAATCGTTGCAGGAGTGCTCCCGGGAACCGACGTCGGGTCCGTCGCTTTCGCTGGTCGAGGACATGGCGTCTCCGGGCCCTAGACGATGCGGGAGAACCGGCCGCGCGCCTGGCCGGCTGGCGCCAGGTAGGCGTCGAAGGTCTTGGCGATCGCGCGCAGGAACAGCAGTCCGTTGGCCGTGACCTTGAAGCCGCCGTCGTTCAACACGATCAATTCGTCGTCGGCGAGCGGCTGCAGGCGCGCGAGCTCATCCGTGAAGTAACGCCGGAAAACGAGCTGATACTCGCGTTCGATGTCGTGATAGACGAGTTCGCCGTTGCACATGATGCGCTCGATGATGTCGCCGCGGATGCGGTCGTCGGTGTTGCGGGTCAGGCCGCGAGCGGTCGGCAGCCTGCCCTCGATCAGCGATACCGTCCAGTCCTCGAGCTTGCGGTGGTTCTGCGCGAAGCTGTCGCCCACCTGGCTGATGGCGCTGGGACCGAAGCTGATCAGATCCAGGCCGCCGTGGGTGGAATAACCCTGGAAATTGCGCACCATGGTGCCGTTGCGCTTGGCCTTGACCAGCGAGTCGTCGGGCCGGGCGAAGTGATCCATGCCGATGAACTCGTAGCCGGCGTCGAGCAGGCGCGCGAGCGTGTTGCGGAAGACGGCGAGCTTGGTCGCCGGGCTGGGCATCTGCTCGATGTCGATCTGGCGCTGAGCCTTGAACAGGTGCGGCAGGTGGGCGTAATTGAACAGCGAAATCCGGTCGGGGTTCATCGAGATGATCGACTCGACGGTCTTCGAAAAGCCGGCAGTGGTCTGCAGCGGCAGGCCGTAGATCAGGTCGACGCTGATCGAGTCGAAGCCGACCCCGCGCGCGGCGCCGATGATCGAGCCGACCATGGCCGTGTCGTGAACGCGATTGACGGCCTTCTGCACCTCCGGATCGAGATCCTGCACGCCGACGGAAATTCGGTTGAAGCCGATGTTCTTGAGTTCGCGGATATCGGCCGGTTCGACGGTGCGCGGATCGATCTCCAGGCCCAGCTCGGCGCCGGGGGCGAAATGGAAATGCGTACGCAGCAGCGCCATGAGCTGGCGGATCTGGTCGGTGCGCAGAAATGTGGGCGTGCCGCCGCCGAGGTGAAGCTGGCGCACCGGCCGGTCGCGGTCGAAGCGCGGCGCGACGAGCCGGAGCTCCTTCTCCAGGTTGACCAGGAATTCCTGCCCGGCCGTGGTCGAGCGTGTTATCACCCGGTTGCAGGCGCAGTAGAAGCACGGGCTGGCGCAAAACGGCACGTGCACGTAGATCGACAGGTCGGCCGGGATCGGCAGCCGGTTGCTCTCGGCAATGGCGGCGTCGTATTCGGTCGGCCCGAAGTCCTCGCTGAACTGCACGGCGGTCGGGTAGGAGGTATAGCGGGGTCCCTCGCCGCCGAATTTCTCGATCAGCTCGGCATCGAAGTTGGGGCGCATCAGTTCGGACATGGTGGTTCTGCCGCAAGCAATTGAGTGGATCAGGGCGCCAGATTAGTTGCGATGCAAGCGGACCGAATTGACCATCGTCAAAAAGGCGCAACACCGCCGGCAGCCGGCGCTTCTGTTACATTCTGCGTCTGCATCCAACCCGCTTTCCGGAGCCCCCAGTGATTCGACATTGCCTGTTCGCCTTCATCCTCCTGGTGCCGTCTTCCCTCGTTCTGGCCGAGGAAGAAGCACCCGAGCCGCTCGCCATTGACGAAGTGCTGGCGCTCGGACCGCTGCCCGTCGACGTCGAAATGATGGACAAGGCGGGTCACGCCGACGACCTGCGCCGCGCCCTGGTGGGGCAACTCGGCGACGGCGCGCTGCCGCGTGCCGGCCAGCCTGTAACCGCCTTCGGTCAGACCAGGGAGTGGCAGTCCGTATCGCCCGGCACGCTCGATTCGGAGCGGGCGCTGCAATTGTGGTGGTTCCAGCTCGAGGCCGATCGCTTCGTACGCGGTCACCTCGAACTCGAGGGTCTGAGCAATGCCGCCGTGTTCGTCGACGGCCGGAAGATCGAGGGCGGGGACAAGGGCCATGCCCTGGACCTGCGCAATGGCAGTCACCCGGTCTGGATCGTGCACGACGGCCCCGCTGAAGAGAGTGAGCCCGCCCTGGCCTGGCAGGGGAGCGCCGAGCAGGATCGCGTCGTGGCGCATATTCGGCCCGAGCGCCGCGTCTCCGCGCAACGCCTGACCAACGCCGAAACCGTGAGTGATCTGGCCATTTCGCCGGACGGCCGTTATCTGGCACTGGCCTACGAGCGCCGCGACGAAACGGCCGATACCGATATCCGCCGCCTCGAAATCCGCGATCTGCAAACCGATCGTATCGTCCGCCAGTGGACCGCCGACCGGCCCGCCGCCCTGGCCTGGAGCCCGGACGGCTCGAAGCTGGCCGTACAGACCGGCGACAGCCTGTGGCTTCACGATCGCGACTCCGGCCGGGCCCGGGCGCTGCTGCTCGAGCACGAGGGCATCGGCAGCTGGCGCTGGCATCCGGATTCGCGCTCCATCCTGTTCAGCTGGGTCAAGAAGGACGATGCCGACACCGAAAAGCGTCGCCGCCTGCGCGCGCTCGAAGACCGCTGGGCCGGCTTCCGGGATGTCAGCCAGATCTACCAGGTCGATATCGATAGCGGCATCGTCCGGGCGCTGACCGCCGAGGAGCGTTCGGTGAACCTGCACGATGTCGCCGATCGCCGGGTGCTGCTTTCCCACAGCGTGATCGACTATGACGAACCGCCGCATGGCCTGACCCGCGTGTTCGAGCTCGACCTCGAAGACGGCCAGAAGCGCGAGATTGCGCGCCTGCGCCAGTTCAACGACATTCGCTACGCCGACGAGGGCTACTGGCTTCTGGCCGGTCCCGGCCTGTCCATTGGCGACGGCGACACGACCCCCGAGGACGTGACGCCCAACGATTACGACACGCAGCTCTATCGCCTGTCCACCGACGGCACGGAAGCGGCCAGCCTCAGCCGCGATTTCGATCCGGCCTTCAGCGGCATCGAGCGCCTGGCCGACGGCAACTTGCTGCTGTCGGCCGTCAGCGGCGAGGAATCCGTACTGGTTCATTTCGACCGCGACGCCGACAGCCTGGCGATCGTCGACAGCGGGGTTGCGGTGATGGAGTCCTTCGTCGCCTCGCGTACCTCGCCGCCGACCGTGGTCGTGCGCGGCAGCGACGCCGACGCGCCGCAGCGCGTGCATCGTGTCGGACTCGACGGCGACAACGAAGTGCTGGTCGACTCGCGCGAGTCGGCATACGCCGACGTCGTGCTGGGAGAAGTGCGAGACTGGACATTCACCAATGCCGACGATGTGGAAATCGACGGTCGCTACTACCTGCCGCCGGATTTCGATCCGGAACAGCAGTATCCGCTGATCGTCTACTACTACGGCGGCACCATGCCCGTGAACCGCCAGTTCACGGGCCGCTATCCGTTCAATCTCTGGGCCGCAAACGGTTACGTGATCTATGTCGTGCAGCCCCGAGGCGCCATCGGCTACGGCCAGGATTTCTCGGCCAGGCACGTCAATGCCTGGGGCGAGTATGCTGCCGACGACATCATTGAGGGCACGCAGAAGTTCGTCGAGGCGCACGAGTTCGTCGATGGCGAACGCATCGGCAACATCGGTGCCAGCTACGGCGGTTTCATGACCATGTACCTGGCCACCCGGACCGACCTGTTTGCCGCCTCGATCTCGCACGCCGGCATCAGCGCCCTGACCAGCTACTGGGGCGAAGGCTGGTGGGGTTACTCGTATTCGGGTATCGCCAGCCAGGGCAGCTTCCCCTGGAACAACCGTGAGCTCTACGTCGAGCAAAGTCCGGTCTACAGCGCCGACAAGGTCAATACGCCGCTGTTGCTGCTCCACGGCGAGGCCGATACCAACGTGCCCGTGGGTGAGAGCGACAATATGTTCACCGCGCTCAAACTGCTCGGCCGCGAAGTGGAAATGGTCGAGTTCCCGGGCGAAGATCACTGGATTCTCGACCGCGAAAAGCGCTACGTCTGGTGGGACAGCATCCTGGCCTGGTACGACAAGTGGCTCAAGGACGAGCCCGAGTGGTGGGAGCACCTGTATTCCGAGTCATCGGACTCGTAGTCAGCGATGGAGGCTGGTGGCCCACATCCAGGTAGGCGTGGGTCGAGCGACTCGTCTGCTATAGTGCTTTGCAGCATGTCTCGCTGGTGATGTGGGAGGTTCCGGTGTGAAGAAATTTTTGCTGCTTTTTGCAGGCTTGGGCTTGATGGTGGGAGGCGCTTGGGGTCTGGAGTCGGAACTGTCAGTATTGATCGACGCCGACAATGATCCCGCAACGGGTTGCGAGGTAGTTGCGCCGACCGGACTCATGGCAGGTGTCGACGGGCGCATTGACCTGCTGATTGAGAGCGACGATGCGGCGAGTGGGGAAGTTATCGGCGCCGTGCATCGGACCTGTCTTTCCGAGGCCCAAGGATTTGGGCAACCTTCAGCGTCGCCCGACAATCTGGGTCCGGTTGCAACCGGTCTGGATGGCTTCAACGCCGTGGAAATTGAACTTGCTTCGCCCTTCGGTGATTTTGCTGAAGGTGGCGTGCTTCGCCTCGGGGTGCTCGCATCCAACGACGAAGGGGCCGAGTCTTCACTGCTCGCCACCACGCCCGGTAGTCAATCGCCGATTCTACTTTCGATCGATCCACCGTTCGTCCCGATTCCGGTTCCCGTCAGCGGTCTGGCCCTTTTGCTGATGCTGGCTCTGCTCATCCTGGCCTCGGTAGCGGTCATGCTGCGATTTCGAAAGATCGCACTGTTATCGCTGGTCGGCTTGTCCGGCGTGTTACTGGCCCAGGATGCCGGGTTGCGATTCGAGTGGATCAATCCGCCGCTGGCGGAGTCGAGCGCCACTGATCCGACCTCGGGCGTGGACATTCGTGCCCTGTTTGCACAGGCCAGCCGTGAGGGCTCGCTCAATCTGTTTTTCCGTGTCGATATGGCATTGGCAGCCGAGCCGGTGCCCATCGAGGTGCAGGGCTCGCCCCTAACTTTGGCGACCAATGGTCCGAACGGCGAGCTCACTGTTCTCAATACATCGAACGTCACAAGCGCGCTGGATATTGAAGCCGACCTGACGGGTACGGCACTGGAAGGTGAGATAAGCGTCACTGGTAATACCTGCGATTCCGTCATGCCGGGAGGCAGTTGTACGATTGCGTTCAAGGCCGGTGCCAATCCGGTGACTGAAACCGGCTTTGTCGTTGGTGGCTCGAATACCCAGGAGATCGACGCGGCGATCATAGTGGACTACGGCAGCCTCCTGTCTGTCGAGCCGAGCGAGTTAACGTTGGTTGCGGGGGATTCCGGCCAGTTCCAAATCAGCAATGCCACCGATGCCTTGCAGCCTGCCAGCGACATCGACATCACCTTCCCGGGCGGTAGCGGGCTGTCGGTGGTCGACAACAGCTGTGGGAATGAGTTGCCGCCGGGGGATGCGTGCATGGTAAAGGTCACAGCCTCCGATCCGGAAGGTCCGACGACCCTGACGGTAAATGCCGGAAATGCCGAGCCGGTCAGTGCCGAGGTAACGGTTGAGCCCATACCGCAGGCCACGCTGTCGGTAGTGCCAGAGACCCTTTCGTTTGTTGAGAATACCGCGGGCGATTTAACGGTCACGAACGATGCCGCCTCGCCGGTTGCCGCAGACAATGTTTTCGCCAGCATTCCCAATGGTAGTGCTCTGTCGATTCAAAGCACCACATGCGGCACTAGTCTGGCAGTCGGAGCGAGCTGCACGATTACGCTTGCCGCTTCAGATCCGGAAGGGCCAACCGAGCTAGCAATCGAAGGTGACAATACCAATTCGGTCTCCGCATCGGTTACGGTAACCGCCGAAGTCATCGACCTGTCGGTGAACCAATCACCCCTGACTCTGTTGGTCGATGGTCCGAGCGGCAGTCTGACGATCACCAATCTATCGGAGAACAATTTAGCGCTTGATATCATTTCGGATTTTTCCGGCACCGCGCTTGAAGGCAACGTGAGTGAGACCGGGAACACCTGTTCGTCAGTTCCCCCAGGCGACAACTGCACCCTGACCTATACGCCGGGCAACAGTACCGTGCCGGAAACGGATTTCACCATCCAGGGAAGCAACACGGCACCGATCACCGCCTCCATTGCCGTCGAGTCCGGCTCGACGCTGACCGCCATCAGCCCCGTCTCCGGAACCGCGTCGGGTGGGACCGGAGTCACGTTGACCGGAACCGGATTGACCGGAGCGACGTCGGTGAGCTTTGACGGGGTTCCTGCTGCCTCGGTGAACGTGGTCAACTCGACTACGGTGACGGCAGTGACGCCGGCACACGCAATGGGAACGTTCGATGTCGAAATTGACACTCCTGCTGGTGGCGCGACGCTTGTCAACGCTTATACCTATGAAGCAACGGCGGTCGGGCAGCCCTCCGGCGGCGGCACCATCGCCTGTCTGGGTGGTGGGTTGCAGAATCTGATCGCGGCAACCGCAGACAACAGCATAGCCATCGAGTGGGGCGGCCTGGGCAGCGCGATCGGTGCAGGCGCGCAAAGCGATACCGATGGGGCAGCCAATACGACCGCCATCGTCTCTGCACTCGGCAATAATGGGGGCAGTCCCTACGCTGCACAGTTGTGCAACGATTTCGAGGTGGACTCTCAGGGGAATACTCCGTGCCAGGTCGGAAACATTTGCTATAACGACTGGTTCCTGCCAGCCTCGGACCAACTGACTTGCCTGTATGACAACCGTGTTGCCGTGGGCGGCTTCGCTTCCGATTTCTATTGGGCCTCGACCGAGTTTTCGGGTGATCCCGCGTTGTCTGCTTGGGCGCAGTCGTTTTTAGATGGAACCCCGGTTACTAACAATAAAAACCTTAGTCTTCGTTCGCGCTGCGTGCGTAGTTTTACGCCGTAAAGTGCCCGTGCAGCCGGCGTTGGTTCCAAGAATGGAGTTGACTGCAGCGTGCCATATAACAAGCCAAATTCCAGAGCGCGGCTAACTGACGCACTCCACAAGGAACTGCATCCAGGGGTGATCGATCGCGTGCGCCAGCCAGGGGCCGGCGGCAATCAGCAGTCCTGTCAGCGCAAGTAACGAAGCAGCCAGCCAGCGCAGGCCGGGACGGTTGATGGCCGAGCGGAATTTCAGCATCAGCAGGCCGCCGCCGAGCAAAAGCGGCACGGTACCGATGCCGAAGGCCAGGATCATGGCGGTGGTGGACAGCGGGTCGGCCAGCATCACGGCAGTCGCAACGACGGTGTAGAGCAGGCCGCAGGGCAGCAGGCCCCAGAGCAGGCCCAGGCCGATGGCGTTGTCGAGCGATCGTACCGGCAGGAATTTCGAAAATACAGGCATCATGCGCCTGGTCAGCGGGGCGGCGAGTTGTCCGGCAACGTCCCGGAACCGTCCCGGCAGCGCGATGTAGACGGCCATCAGCACGATGATGGCGCCGAGCAACCAGCGCATGACCTGCGGCGCCGCGTCGGGCACGGCGGCGGCCGGCAGCATGCCCAGGCCGGTCGCCAGCAGGCCGATGGCCAGGTAGCTCGAGATCCGCCCGACATGAAAGCCGATCGCCAGCGCACCGCGCCCGGAAGGAATCTGCGCGTGCAGCAAGCCGACGATCCCGCCGCACATGCCCAGGCAATGCGTCGACCCGAACAGGCCGGCGAGCAGGCCAGTCAGCAGTGCCGTTTCAACGTTCATGGGGTGGAGTCAGTCGAGCGCATTGGAGATGAAAACCTTTAAAACGCAAAGCCGCAAAGCAGCGAAGAACGCAAAGTTAAAAAGAATAAAACCACGGAAGACACGGAGGGACACGGAATACCCGTTTTCATTTCGAAATGGAAATTCTCCCATTCCGCGGTCATCGGTTTTTCGTCTTTTCTTCGCGTTCTTTGCTGCTTTGCGTCTTTGCGTTTTTCAGGTTTTGATCTTCCGTGTCATGACTTGCCTCAGCGCCCTGTTTCGATCGCTTGCCCGCGGCAAACTCCTCGTCGTCGTCGTCGAGGATATCCAGCGCGGGGGTATCGAGGTCGTCGAACTGGTCGTTGCGTACCGCCCAGAAGAACGCGCCGATGGCCAGGAGCATCAGGAGGATCGACAGGGGGATGAGGACGTAGATGATGTTCATCTGAATTCAGGGTTCAGGGTTCAGGGTTCAGGGTTCAGGGTTCAGGGTTCAGGGTTCAGGGTTCAGGGAAAATAACGGTTTCCGGTTTCAGACCACAGACTACAGACCACAGGCTTCACGCCTCCGCAACTGACCCTGGCGTACTACTCGCCGGGCCGGCCTCCTGCCGGGGTGCGGATGAGCGGGGCAGCTTGCCGGCTCTGCGGCCGTTGGCGACGACCAGCAGGCTCGACAGCGACATGCCGATGGCCGCCGCCCAGGGCGGGATGAAGCCGGTGGCGGCCAGGGGCAGGGCGGCGAGGTTGTAGGCGAACGCCCAGGCCAGGTTCTGGCGGACGACGCCGACCACGCGCGGGGCCAGCTCGAAGGCCTGGCTGACGCGGCCCAGGGACCGGCCGGTGATCACCAGGTCGGCCTGTGTACGGGCGATGTCCGCGCCTTCGGCGAGTGCCAGCGAGACATCGGCGCCGGCCAGCACCGGGGCATCGTTGATGCCGTCGCCGACCATCGCCACCCTCGCGCCTCGGGCCTGCAGGCGCTGGACCAGCTCGAGCTTGTCGGCGGGCTGCAGATCGCCCTCGAATCGTTCGATGTCCAGCCGCTCGGCCATCCGGGCGACGTTCTCGGTCCGGTCGCCGGAGGCTAGCAGTACCTCGACATTGCGCGCCTTCAGTTGTTCGACCAGCTCGCTTGCGCCGTCGCGCAGTGGACTGTCGAGCCGCAGCCAGGCGAGGAGGCGGTCGGCATCGGCCAGGGCGATCCATTGACCGGGTCCGGGCGGCGTTATTTCGCGACCGAGCCGTTCGGCGATCCAGGCCGGCTTGCCCAGGGCCAGGTCCCTGTTCTCAATCGAGCCGCGCACGCCGGCGGCCATGACGGCCTCGGCCTGCTCGACCTTGCCGCCGTCATCGTGATCCTCGAAGGCGCTGGCCACCGGGTGCCGGCTGACGCGCTCCAGGCGTCCCGCGAACCGCAGGATCGTTTCCTTTCCCAGCTTATGGTCCTCGATCGATACTTCGGCGACGCTCATTTCCGGCTGGGTCAGCGTGCCGGTCTTGTCCAGCACGACGTGAGTGACCCCCGGCAGCTTCTCGAGTACATCGCTGCCGGTGGTGAGAATGCCGAGGCGGGCGAAGCCGCGGGCCGCCGAAGCCAGCGCCACCGGCGTGCCCAGTGCCAGGGCGCAGGGGCAGGAGACCACCAGCACGGCGATAACCACCGGCAGCACTCGCGATGGATCCACCTGCCACCATGCGATTGCGGTGACGGCCGCCCCGGTCAGCACGAAAGCGACGAACCAACCCGCGATACGGTCGGCGACCCGTGCCAGGCGCGGCTTGTGGCTTCGCGCCTGCTCGAGCATCTGCACGATGCCGGCCAGAACGGTGGCCTGTCCGACTTCTCCCACGTCGACCACCAGCTGGCCGTCGCGCACCATCGACCCGGCCAGTACCGATTCACCGTCGCCGCGTCGCCGCGGACTGGATTCGCCCGAGAGCAGGGACTCGTCGATCATGGCCCGGCCCGAGACGATATGGCCGTCGGCCGGCACCGTCTCCCCGGCGCTGACCTGCACGCGGTCGCCCTGTTCGAGTTCCACCAGCGCCACCGGATCGAGCGTGCCGTCGGCGTTCATGCGCCGGGCGGCGGCCGGCAGGGAGCGCGCCAGGGCCGAGTGAACGGAGCCGGCACGCTGGCGCGTGACCAGCACGGCATAACGGCCGAGCAGAAGAAAGAAGATGAACATCACGACCGAATCGAAATACGCCTCGCCGGCGTCGAGCAGGGTAATGGCGATACTGGCGGTCAGCGCCAGCAACATGGCGGCCGCCACGGGCACGTCCATGCCCATGCGCCGGCTCTTGAGCGTGCGCCAGGCGGACTCGTAGAAGATTCGGCCGGAATACAGGGCCACCGGCACGGCGACGATCATGCTGATGAGCTGGAAGAAGCGTTCGCTGGTGGGATCGATGCCCTGGAAGGCGCCGATGTAGCCGGCCAGGGCGTAGCTCATGACCTGCATCATGCCCAGGCCGGCGACGACAATGGCCTTGAGCAGGCGGCGGCGTTCCGTGCGGTCGCGCTGCTCGCCGGCCTGCGGTGAGTCGAGGTGCGGACGGTAACCGAGTGCCGCCAGCCGGCTGGCGATCTCGCTCAACGGTGTTCGCGCCGGATTGAAGTGCAGCCGGGCACGGCCGTCTCCGATATCGACCTGGATTTCGGACACGCCGTCGAGCTCGCCGACAAAGCGCTTGATCAGCCAGGCGCAGGCGGCGCAGTGGATGTTCTCGAGCACCAGGGTGAGTTGCGCCATGCCGTCGCAGTCGGCTCGGGCGTAGTGGCGCAGAATGGCGTCTCGGTCCCACGCGCTGTAATCGTCCGGGCGCGCGGCGGCCTCCGGACGCCTTGGCAGCGCGTCGCGGTAGTCGTAGTAGCGGTCCAGGCCCGCCTGGTCGATCAGGGTGGCGACGGCCTGGCAGCCGTGGCAGCACATCGGCCGGGCCTGCCCAGCTATGGTCGCCTGCAGGTCGACGCCGTCGGGCACCGGCTCGCCGCAGTGCCAGCACGCCGTCGCTGCCGCCTGGTTCACAGCTGCGCCGGATCGAGCCCGATTTCGCCCGCGACATCGCCGGTATAGCGACCGCCCAGCCACCAGGTCTGTTCCAGGTCGCTGAGGATGACACGGGAACGTCCGGGGGGGCGGATGCTGCCGAGATCGGCCTGCCAGCGGCCGGCATCGACGCGACGCGCCACGGCCGAGACGTCGCGACCGGCGTCGGTGGGGTGCTGGAATCGAAGCAACAACTGGTCGGGCAGTTCCTCGATGCGATGGGCAGTGAGCACCAGTTTCGCGAGATCGTCACCGACCTCCAGGCTCGCGCTCAGTCCCAGGCTCGCGGCCCGCTCGGCGTGCTCGCGGGTGTCGACCAGGACCTTGCCCAGGGGCTGGTAGTCGCCGGTGACCATCTGGGGCGCATTCTTGATGCCGATGACCAGCACGCCGGTGCCCGAGGCCACACCCATGCTCAGAATGGCGAGTATGAACCACACCCAGAACTCGCGGTACCAGGGCCGTATTGTCGTTTCGGTCATGTCCATTGCATCACTCCAGTGCGCGGGCCGGGATGAAGAACCGCGTTTCGGTTTCGTTGAGCACCTCCCCGGCGGCATCGGTGGTGATGATCATGATCTCGTGCATGCCGGCCTGAGCCTGATCGATCGGCAGGCCGACGGTCAGGGGCTGATTGGCGACTTGCGAGGGGGCAACACTGATCGGCGCCGTCGGCTCGATCACGCGCAGGCCGGGCAGCCCCTCGGCTGCGATACGTACCGACAGATCGCGGTCGGTTCGATTGGACAACTTGAGCGTAAAGGGGTTCTCGAGCGTCTGCTCGGTCACCCGGTGCAGTGCGGTTCGATCGCGCAACACGTCGACCAGCAGCGGATCGCGGCCGGTGAGAACCAGGCCGACGAGCGTGGCCAGGGCCAGCAGGGCGGCGATGTAGATGAAGATGCGCGGCCGCAGGATGCGCGTGGGCTTGTCGTTGAGGGCGTTCTCGGTGGTGTAGCGAATCAGGCCGCGCGGATAGCCCATGCGGTCCATCACGTCGTCGCACACGTCGATGCAGGCCGCACACGCAATGCATTCGATC
Organism: Wenzhouxiangella psychrophila; assembly: GCF_042310375.1. NCBI lineage: Bacteria > Pseudomonadati > Pseudomonadota > Gammaproteobacteria > Chromatiales > Wenzhouxiangellaceae > Wenzhouxiangella > Wenzhouxiangella psychrophila. Next base: position 335,002 of record NZ_JBHJMQ010000003.1, read on the forward strand.
TGCAAGCCGTCGCGGATGTCGATGCCGGTGGGGCAGACCTGGACGCAGCCCATGCAGTCGATGCAGTCGCCGAGACCGAGCTCGTGCCGGTCGGCGGATTTCTTGCGCGGGCCGCGCGGCTCGCCACGTTTTTCGTCGTAGGAGATGACCAGCGAGTTGTCGTCGAACATCGCCGACTGGAAGCGGGCGTACGGGCACATGTACTTGCAGACTTGTTCCCTGAGATAGCCGGCGTTGCCGTAAGTGGCGAAGGCGTAGAAGAACAGCCAGAAGGTTTCCCAGCCGCCCAGGTTGAACTCGATCAGCCGCATGCCGAAATCGCGGATCGGCACGAAGAAGCCGACGAAGGTGAAGCCGGTCCACAGGGCGAAGGTGATCCACAGGAACTGCTTGGCCGACTTGCGCGCGATTTTCTCCCGGTTCCAGGGGCCCTGGTCGAGCTTGATGCGCTTGTTTCGGCGACCTTCGGTCACGCGCTCCATCCACAAAAAGACCTCGGTCCAGACCGTCTGCGGACAGGCATAGCCGCACCACAGCCGGCCGGCCAGGGCGGTAAAGAAGAACAGCGTGAGCGCGGCCATCGCCAGCAACAGTGACAGGATGATGAGATCCTGCGGCCACAGCGTGATCCCGAAGATGTGGAACTGGCGGTTGACCAGGTCGAACAGCACGAGTTGCTGTCCGTTGATGCTGATCCACGGCAGCGCGTAGTAAAGGCCCAGCAGTACCCAGGCGGCGATTACCCGCAGGCGCGCGAAGCGGCCCTTGACCTCGCGCGGATAGACCTTGGGCTGCTTGACGTACAGCGGGATCGCTTCGGTGCTGGCGCCGTTACTCATTGATGGATCCCGCGATTGAAGCGGCTGGCTGGTCGAAGCAGCAGCCAGGTGAACAGGCTCGAGGCGGCCGTGGCCGACCAGAACAGGAAGAAGCCGACCGTGTAGCCGGCCATGCGGCTCATTTCGAGCTCGGGAAAGGTCATGTCGCGCAGCATTAGTGGATCGACGATGGCGAAGAACACCATCGTCGCCACCCCGGCGGCGAAGAACGAGGGCCACAGGATGGCCCCCAGGCGCTGGGCCAGCGGGCGCGGTGGAATGTCGCGGTCAGTTCCCGGCATTGTCGTTATGACTCAGGCTGAGGACGTAGGCGGTGACCAGCCGTGTTCGGATTTCGCCGATCAGATCCATCTGCGCCGGCATCACCCCGTTGCGCCCTTCCCGAATGGTCTGTCGGATGGAGTCGAGATCGCCACCGTAGGTGTAGACACCCGCGGTCAGGTCGGGTGCGCCCAGGTGGATGTTGCCGGTGCCTTCCGGGCCGTGGCAGGCCGCGCAGTTCTGCTGGTAGAGCTTTTCGCCGGCCGCGGCCATGGTGGCGTCGACCGTTCTCCCAGCCAGTTTCTGCACGTAGACAGCTGTGCGCGTTACACCCTGCTCACCCAGGTTGTCGCCCAGCGGCGGCATCACCGCCTGCCGGCCGGCCTGGATCGACTCTAGTACGCGCTGCGGCGCCCCGCCCCAGATCCAGTGGTTGTCGGTCAGGTTGGGATAGCCCTCGGCGCCGCGGGCGTCGGAGCCGTGGCAGGTCGAGCAGTTGTGTGCATAGACATTGCGTCCTACGCGCAGCGCTTCCTGGTTGTCGACCAGTTGCTCGAGCGAATCATCGGCGAGGTCGGCGAACTGCGCCCGGAAGGCCTCGTCGGCTCGCTCCATCTCTGCCTCGTACTGCTTCTCCTGTGTCCAGCCCAGCGTGCCGTCGTAGCGGCCCAGGCCCGGGTAAAGCACCAGGTAGCCAAGAGCGAAGATGACCGACAGGTAGAACAGCCACAGCCACCAGCGCGGCATGGGATTGTTATATTCGCGAAGGTCTTCGTCCCAGACGTGACCGGTTGTGTCGGCGCCGTCACCATCCGGCTGCTTGTTCACCCTGGCGCGCCCGGTGGCGATGAACAGCCAGACCATCGCGGCGGTGAAGCCCAGGGTGATGATGACGACGAACCAGTGCCAGAACGCGCTCATGATGAATTCTCCTTGTCCTTTTCTTCCTCTTCGTGCCGGCTTCGGTCATCCTCGTCCAGCGGCAGGTTGGCCTGTTCGTCGAAGTCTTCCTTGCGCTTGAACACGAACACCCAGATGACGATCGCCACGAAGGCGATCATGGCAAAAGCCGTAATCAGCCCGCTGCTCATGAGTCACCTCCCTGAGATTCACCGGATGGTGGCGCGCCATCCTGGCCGGTCCAATCGGTACCCAGGCCCTGCAGGTAGGCGATTACGGCCTCGAGCTCGGTTCTCCCCGCTACAGTTTCAGCGGCGGCCTCGATCTGCTCGTCGGTATAGGGATGACCGAGGCCCTTGAGGACGCGCATGCGATTCTGGATCGACTCGGGATCGACAAAGCGTTCGGCCAGCCAGGGATAGGCGGGCATGTTGGACTCAGGCACCACGGCACGCGGATCCATCAGGTGCAATTCGTGCCAGGCGTCGCTGTAACGCCCGCCTACCCGGGCCAGGTCCGGGCCGGTGCGCTTCGAGCCCCACTGGAAGGGGCGGTCGTAGACGAATTCGCCGGCCACCGAGTAGTGTCCGTAGCGCTCGGTCTCGGAACGGAACGGGCGAATCTGCTGGCTGTGGCAGTTGTAGCAGCCTTCCGAGACGTAGACGTCGCGACCAGCCAGCTCCAGCGGCCCGTGCGGTTCCACGCCATCGGCCGGCTCGACCACCGCGGCCTTGAACATCAGCGGGACGATCTCAACCAGGCCGCCGAAGCTGATGGCGACCACGATCAGCACGGCCATCAGGCCAACGTGTTTTTCGATCTTGTCATGCATTGCCATGATTGAAGTCTCCGTCTCGCTCAGGCGTGGGCCGGTGCCTTGACCGGCACTTCGAGATCATCGGTTTCGCGCATCTGCCAGGTCTTCCAGACGTTGTAGAGCATGATGAACATGCCTGACAGGAACACCAGGCCGCCAAACAGGCGCAGGATGTAATACGGCTCGGTCTGCTGCAGCACCTCGATGAAGGTGTAGGTGAGCGTGCCGTCGTCGTTGAAGGTGCGCCACATCAGGCCCTGCATGACGCCGGCGATCCACATGGCCACGATATACAGCACGGTACCGATGGTGCTGACCCAGAAGTGCCACTCGATCAGTTTCGTCGAGTACATCTTCTCGACGCCGAACAGGCGCGGGAACAGCCCGTAGAGGGAACCGACGGTGATCATCGCCACCCAGCCAAGCGCGCCGGCGTGTACATGGCCGATGGTCCAGTCGGTGTAGTGCGACAGGGCGTTGACCGTCTTGATCGACATCATCGGCCCTTCGAAGGTCGACATGCCGTAGAACGATAGCGCCACGATCATGAAGCGCAGGATCGGGTCCGTACGAAGTTTGTGCCAGGCCCCCGAGAGCGTCATGATGCCGTTGATCATGCCGCCCCAGCTCGGTGCGAGCAGCATCACCGAGAACACCATGCCCAGCGACTGCACCCAGTCGGGCAGCGACGTGTAGTGCAGGTGGTGCGGGCCAGCCCACATGTAGATGGCGATCAGCGACCAGAAGTGCACGATCGACAGGCGGTAGGAGTACACCGGCCGACCGGCCTGCTTGGGTACGAAGTAGTACATCATGCCGAGAAAGCCGGCGGTCAGGAAGAAGCCGACCGCGTTGTGGCCGTACCACCATTGCACCATGGCATCGACCGCGCCGGAGTAGACCGGATAGGAATGCAGCCAGTCGGTGGGGATGGCCAGGTTGTTGACGATGTGCAGTACGGCAATCGTCAGGATGTAGGCGCCGAAGAACCAGTTGGCCACGTAGATGTGGCGCACCTGGCGCTTGACGATGGTGCCGAAGAACACGACAGCGTAGGCGACCCAGACGAGCGCGACCAGGACCGACAGCGGCCAGATAAGCTCGGCGTACTCGCGGCTCATGGTGTAGCCCAGCGGCAGCGTGACGACGGCGCCGATGATCACGGCCTGCCAGCCCCAGAAGGTAAAAGCGGCGAGCTTGTCGGAGAACAGGCGGGCGTGGCAGGTTCGCTGTACCACGTAGTAGCTGGTGGCGAACAGGCCGGAACCGCCGAAGGCGAAGATCACGGCGTTGGTGTGTAGGGGGCGCAGGCGGCCGTAGCTCAGCCACGGGATGCCGGCGCCGAGCTCGGGCCAGATCAGCTGCGCGGCGATGATCACGCCGACGAGCATGCCGACGATGCCCCAGATCACGGTGACCCAAGCAAACTGCCGGACCACGCGGTCGTTGTAGGTGGTGGAATGCGCCATCGTGGATTCCTTGTTGTTGGTCGATGCCAGAACTTAAGCTGCTGCGGATTATCGGTTTAGCCCGAAGCCTAATACTTGATCAGAATCAATCCAAGAGAGTCTCGGGGCAATTCTGCACTGTCGCGTGAGCCCAAGTTGTTCAGTGGCTCCCTGTGACTCAAGCGGTATGATTGCGGCGATGAGTCCTCAAGTACAGCACCGCCATAGCTTCGCATGAGTCGCCTGAGCGTTAACGACTGGTTGCTGGCCGAGTCATTCCGGCGCCTCGAGGAGCGCGTGGGGCGCCAGAGCGACGAGGCGGCCTTGGCGATTGCCCGCGACCGCGGCGGCGACCTGCCGGGGCGCATCCGGGCGCGGGCGGCCGCGCTCGGGCAGGCGCCGGCGGTGCGCGCCGACATTCGCCGCCTGCGCCGAGTGCTGGTCTGGCTGGGCCTCGGGCTGGTCATCGTCGGGCTCGTGGTGGGTGCTGCCGCGGCTCGCGCCACGATTGCCGATCGCCAGGTCGATATCCTCCTGGCAACTGCCGCCCTGCTGTTGGTGCCGAGCCTGATGCTCCTGGCCTGGCTTGTCGCCATGCTGCTTGGAACACGCAGCGGCGGCTCGGGCAGCCTGGCCGGCGGAGCGGCCTTCGGCGCGTTGCGCTGGCTCGGACCGCGGCTGCTGTCTTCGCCGCACGCGGCCGACGTCATGACCGCCTTTGCCGCCTCTGCCACCACCAGCTGGGGCCGCTGGCGCTTGAGCGCGATCACGCACGGATTCTGGCTGGGCTACGCGGCGGGTGCATTCGCGACACTGTTCGTGTTCTTCTCGGTTGTCCAGTACGAACTCACCTGGGGGACCACCCTGCTGAGCGATCGCAGCGTGGTGCGTCTGGTCGAATGGCTGGCCTGGTGGCCGGAATGGTTGGGCTTCATGCCCGCGGCCGATCCGGCCTGGATTTCCGCCGGGCGGGAAGGAACCGGCGATGCCTCGACACGCGCCGAGTGGGCGCGCTTCCTGCTGGCCATGATCGCCGCCTGGGGAATCGTTCCACGCGCGGTGCTGGCGGTCCTCTCGATCGCCGCGGCCGCGCTGCGCGGCCGTCGCATGGATCTCGACACCACGCATCCCGGCTACCTGCGCCTGGCCGCCGATCTGTCGCCGGCGCGGAGCGTGGCGGAGACCGCCGGCCGGCCGGTTCCGGAGCCGGGACGACGCCCCCGGCGTCGCCGCAAGCCGAATGCCGACGGCATCCTCGCGGTTGCGGTCGAACTCGAGCGCGAGGATGCGGATCCGGCCAGCCTGGTTCCCGGCATCGAACTCATCGACCTGGGGCGGGCCGATAACCGGGCCGGCCGCGAGGCGGCCGAGGAAACCGCCCGAAACTTGCGCCGCCCCGCGGCCGCCGTGCTGGGCGTATGCTCCATGCTCCGGACGCCTGATGCCGGCACGGAGCGTTTTCTCGCGCGGCTGGCCGAAACCGCTTCTGCGCCGCTGTGGCTGGTGCTGGACGAAGGCAGCAAGCTGGCCGAACGTGGCGGTGATATCGGATCCCGGCGTCGGGACTGGCAGGCGCTGGCCGAGCGCGCCGGCGGCCAGGCGGTTTTCCTCGACCGGGAAGCGCCCGAGGCGGGCGAGCTGGCGCGGCTGCATCGCGCGCTCAGCGAAGACGGAGACGGATCATGAGCACTCGACGGCTGCGGATTGCGGTGGTCGGTCATACCAACACGGGCAAGACCTCGCTGGTGCGCACGCTGACCCATAACCGCCGCTTTGGCGAAGTGCGCGACCAGGGCGGAACCACGCGACGAATCATCTCGGGGGAGCTGGTCGCTGACAGTGGGGCGCGCATCGAGTTGTTCGACTCGCCCGGTCTCGAAAACGCACCGGAACTGATCGACTGGCTGGATCGCCAGCCCGGCGACCGGCACGACGGCCCCGCCCGCATCCGTCGCCTGATCGATGCGCCGGAGGCGGCCGACCGTTTCGATCATGAAGCGCGGGTGCTCGAGCTGATGCTGGGCGTGGACGTGGCGCTGTACGTGATCGATGCGCGCGAGCCGGTGCTCGAGAAATACCAGGACGAACTGGCCGTGCTCGGCCTGTGCGCCCGTCCGATCGTGGCCGTGCTCAACTTTACCGCCTCGCCCGACAGCCGCGAATCACAGTGGCGGGATGCCCTGGCGCGGGTTCAACTGCACACCGTGCTGGCCTTCGACGCCGCCGTGCGCGATCCGGGCACGGAGCTGTCCCTGTTCGAAAAGCTCAAAAGCCAGCTCGACCGTCACGCGGACACGCTGTCGGCCTGGCTTGATTATCGACGCGTTGAAGAGGAGCGTCGGCGGCGGGCCGCGCTGGAGGCCGTGGCGGGGTTGCTGCTGGATGTGGCCGCCTGTGTCCGAGAGGTGGATGCCGACGGCGATGCGCAGAAGGAACGCGCCTGGCGCGAAATGCGCGAAACCATTCATCGTCGTGAACAAGCCTGCGTCGATACCCTGCTCGAGCTCTACCGCTTTGGCCGCGAGGACTACGACGACGAAGAACTGCCCTTGAGCGACGGGCGCTGGCAGGCCGACCTGTTCGACCCCGAGACCCTGCGCCACTACGGGCTGCGTGCTTCAGGCTACGCCGCCCTCGGAGCGGGTGCGGGCGCGGCCATCGATGTCGGCACCGGCGGCCTGTCACTGGGTGCGGGCACGATCGCCGGTGCGGCGCTCGGTGCGGGCGCCGGGCTGGCGCGAAGTGCGGGCTCACACCTGGCGGCAAGACTGCGCGGGCGCGAACGGCTACAGGTTGACGATGCGGTCGTGCGTCTGATCCTGGCCCGCTCGATGGAACTGTTTGCCGCATTGATTCGGCGCGGCCACGGCAATCCCGAGCGCATTCGCGCGCGCATCGGCCGGGCGCTGGATGGTCGCCTGCCACGCAGCGTCCGTCGTGCCCGGTATCATCCGCGCTGGTCGGCGCTCAATGCCGATGGCGGCGTGTCGAACTCGCGCGCCAGCGCTCTGGCGGAGCTGGCTTCCGAACTGGACAATCTGGTCGACGATAATCGGGCGGGCGGTAAGCAGGATTGATCTTCGTGGGCACCGCCAGGCGCAGGTGAAAACCACGGAGTGAGGGCATATCGGCGGACGAAGATTCCGGTGGAAATTGCGCAAAAGCGTGCGTATAATCAAGGGTGCCTGCGGTAAATGGCGCTTGCGAATTCTGGTTGACCCCTCCCTTCTGGCAGGACATCGCCAAAATCCAATCCTTCATTTCCCCGGCACGTTTGTTCTATTTTTCATACAGGTAACAAGATCATGGCAACAGGTTCAGTCAAGTGGTTCAACGAAGCCAAGGGCTTCGGTTTCATCAGCCAGGATGACGGCGGCAAGGACGTTTTCGTCCATTTTTCCGCGATCCAGGGCAGCGGCTTCAAGACACTGGCCGAAGGTCAGAAGGTGTCCTTCGACATCCAGGACGGCCCGAAAGGCCCGCAGGCTGCAAACGTGCAGCCCGCCTGAAGCGAACCGCTTCACGACATACAGGCAAAACCCCGCTGCGGCGGGGTTTTTTTTGCTTCAGGACAGGGGTTTGTCTTCGTCCGAGTTGGTCGGAGGCTGACTGCGCTCGGCGGGGCAGAAGAAGGGTTTGCCGTCGCGGCCGGCGTGGTAGGCGTGTTCAGCTTCGCCGTCGTCGAGCAGGATGTGGAAGCCCTCGACGAGTGCCTGGGTATACATCATGCCCTCTTCCGGGCAGCCCAAAGCGCCATTGGGCCAGGTCACCGCCCGCGCCTTGATCACGCCAATGTCATCGGCATCGACGCCACTGCGCTCGGCCAGGTCCTTCCGGGCCGCGCTGATGGCTTCTTCAAGGCCCATTCGATCATTCTCGGCTTCAGTCATATCCTTGCCCTGGGCAGCGTCATCGCCGCTGTTGTCCGTCTCCGCCTCTTCACTTTCCGCGGTCTCGGCCGGTGGCGTCTCGGTTGTCTCCGGAGCCTGATCCTGACAGGCCGCGAGTGCACCGGCGAAAACGAGGACCAGGCAAAAACGAATCAGATCAGCCAGCATGACAAACTCCGTATAACGTGGGATCGTCCGATTATGGCATCGTGATCCATCGCCTGCACAGCCGGGCTGGGCAAAAAACCTTTAAAACGCAAAGACGCTAAGCAGCAAAGAACGCGAAGACAATCGCAATTAAATTGAAACCACTGAAATCACCGAAATCACGGAAGGCCCTGAAGGGTGGGCAATCGTTATTAATCAATTCCTGAGAGGTTGAATTCAGTGAATTCGGTGCTTTCAGTGGTTCCTGTTATTTATCTTTTTCTTTGCGCTCTTCGCTGCTTTGCGTCTTTGCGTTTCAAAGATTTTGTCTTTCGCTAAAGGTCACCAGCGGTGATAGGCCGGGTGCCCCGGCTTGACGGCCACGAACTTTCCCGTTGCCCGGTCGCACACCTTGCCGCCGGCGGTGAGTTCCGCCTCGACGCTGACGATGCCTTTCTCGTCGGTGTCGGTCACCCAGGCTTCCAGGTGCAGCGGGCCGTCGGACGGCGTGGGTCGTCTCAGTTTCACGCCGTATTCCATCGTTACAGTACAGGGCGGTTTTTCCAGGCCCTGTGACTGCATCAGGTGCCACGCCGCCGTCCAGTTCATGTGGCAATCGAGCAGCGAGCCGATGATGCCGCCGTTGAGCACGCCGGGAAAAGCCTCGTGATGTGCCTCGGGCTGCCAGTCGGCCACCACTTTTTCGCCTTTCGCGAACGAGCGGATTCGCAGCCCCTTGTCGTTGGCGGGCCCGCAACCGAAGCAGGCGTTGTGCGGGGCATAGCGCTCCTGCAGGCAGGGTTCGTTCATTCTTCCTCCGTTGTTTCAGCGTCCGGGCCGATGGTGCGATCGAGATAGGCGCGCAGCCGCTCCCATGCATGGGCGGCAGCCGGGCGGGCGTCGCGGGGATCGCGTTCGTTGTAGAGCCAGAAGCCGTGGTCGACGGCATCGTAGATGTGCACGTCGTTGTCGATACCGGCCGCGCGCATTGCGGTGACGAAGGCTTCGACCTGGTCGACCGGGATGCCGGTGTCCTCTTCGGCGAAGGTGCCGTAGACCTCGTGATGGACTTGCCGCATCTGATCGGGATCGTCGATCAGCGAGCCGTAGAAGACGGCCGTGCCGTCGTGGCGCTCGCCGCCGAGGGCGTAGGACAGCGCCACGCCGCCGCCGAAGCACCAGCCAACCGTGGCGATTCGGCCGGTCGTGGGAGTATTGGTTTCCAGCCATTCGACCGCGGCATCGAGGTTGTCGATGATGCGCTGTTCGTCCGAACGGGCCTCGCGCATCAGTTCGATATTTTCCTCGCGGTTCGAGCCCGTGCGTCCGCCGTAGAGATCGGCGGCGAATGCGATGTAGCCGTGTTCGGCAAAAGCGTCCGCGGTCTGGCGAATGCGGTCGACCAGGCCGTTCCACTCGTGGATCAGGATCACGGCGGGGAAGGGACCATCGTCGTCGGGCATGGCCAGGTAGCCTCGCGTGTCCTCATTGGCTTCGAAGTAGCTGACGTGGCGACCTTCGGGCTCCGGGGCGTTGCCGGATATGGCGCGCATCATGACGTCTTCGGCCGGTCGTTGTTCGGCCTGCGCGGCGGACAGGGTCAGTGCAGCCAGGACGACAAGGCTGGCCAGTTTGAGGTTCGGGGCTGAGTGTTGCATGGCTTGCCTCTGTCAGTTGTTGACTGTATAGCTTAGATCAACGCCGGTGTCGCGTTCACCCGATACCACGCGCACGCCCCAGTGGCGGGAGAGCTCGTAGCGGCCCGACAGGACGTTGCCGGTCTCGAAAAGTCCCACGCCGTAGCTCACGAACAGCTTGGGCAGCAGGTAGATGCCGACGTTGAGCGCGCCCTGACCGCCGGCGTGGTCGAAGTCCGAGCCCGTTACGACGTAGGCCAGGGCTTTTTCATCGCTGGTCGGTGGATCGGTGTAGAGCTGGATTTCGGGGCGCTGCGCGCTGCCGGTGATGTGTACGCCGGCCGCTTCGACCTTGGCATCGCCGAAGATATCGCGCACGGCGCGGATATCCAGGCGCGGATTGTCGATCGGCTGCCCGGAAAAGATGACTTCTCCACCGTTGATTTCGAGATTCTGTCCGTAGGCCTGGTAGGAGCCTTCGGGCAAGCGAATCACGCCCTGACCCTGCGGTCTCGGCGGGCCGCTCCAGAGCAACTCCAGGTTACCGGCCAGCTCCGTCTCGAACCCTTCGGTGGCCAGGCCGGCATCCTCGCCCAGGTCGATGCCCAGGCGGCCCTCGACCTTTCTAAGGGCAGTCGCGGCGGTCGCTTCCTCCGCTTGCTCTTCGCCCACGACCTCGACATCGGACGAGGGTGCGATGCGTTCAGCCGTACCCGGCGGCAGTCCGCCCAGCAAGCGATCGATCCGGATATCGCCGTCGATCTGCACCTGCTCCGGTCCCATGGCGAGACTCACTTGCGGGCTGGCGGTCAGTTTGAGCCAGTCGGCTCCGGCGAAGGCGAACCGTTCGCCCTCGATCCGGCTTTCCAGCTGCCAGCCGTCGTCGAGCAGGTTGGCCTGGCCGGTCAGCCTCAACTCCCCTTCGCCCGACTCGGCCCGGCCCTCCAGGGAGGCGCGATCGGCCGAGCCGGCCAACTCGAGCCCGATGGCCTGCACGTCCAGACCCAGCGGTGCATGGACGATTTGTCCGTCCTGCACGGCCAGTCGCCCGCTGAGCGATGGGCCCGTGATCGGTCCGGCGAATTCGAGCCGGCCGGTGGCCGCGCCGCCGATGCGGTCGACTCTGGGAATCAGGTGTGCGAAGGCACCGATATCGGGCAGGTCCAGCCTCGCGTCGCCCTCGAGACGGGTGTCGGCCAGGTTGCGCAAATCCGCCAGCCGGGCCTGGCCGTTGATCTCGGTCGAACCTTCGAGTAAGGCCTGGAGCCCCACCGACAACGCCCGGTCTTCTCCGGGTGTGAAGTCCAGCTGCACCGAATCGACGGTCAGCAGCTCCTGCTCGCCGCCGACGGCCTTGAGCACGCCCGAGCCGAGTTGGAGCTGGCCGTCCAGGCGCGAGAGGCCGGTCGAGTCCCAGTCGGCTTCGACCCGGCCCGAGAGCGGGGTGGTCAGCGAGAAGACCGGATCGAGCGGCAGCAGCAGGAGATCCATTGGAACCTGCTCGACGCGGGTGACCACCCGGCCCGTTTCGCCCGCGCTCAGCTGTTCGAGGCAGAGCCGGGCCGGTGTGTCCGCCGCGGTGGTCAGGCAGGCCGCCTCGGCCTGGACGCGCCGGCCGGAGACGGCCAGCGGCAAGGGGGCGGCCAGTCGCCAGTCGCCGGCCAGGGTCTCGCCGAGGTAAAGCCGCGCAATCTCGCCCTGCCAGTCGGGCTTGCCTTCGAGGCAGTCGGCCAGGCGGCCGCCGGCGGCCAGGTCGAGGTTGCCGCGTGCACCGGAAGCGGTCAGCTCGAGCTGGTGTTGCGCGCAGGTACCGTCGAGCGTGAGTTCGAGTTGTTCGACCCGATCCCAGGGCTGCAGGTCGAGGTTGCGGGCGCTCACGGTCAGGCCTACTTCTGGATCGCCGAGCCAGGCGAGCTGCAGGTCGATGTCGGCTTCGTCCAGGTTGTAGTCCCGGTAGCGCAGTTCGTCGATACGGCCGGTCAGTTCGACCGCGCTGTCGTCCGGGTGAAACTCGCCGTTCACTTGAACCGTGCCTTCGAGCTCGGGCCAGAGTTGTTCGAGGGACACGGCCTCGAGGTCCACCTGCCAGGAAGCGGAATCGGGGTTGTTGATCGCGATCCGGTTGTCGCCCAGGGCGAGCGTCAGGTCGGCGGCTTCGGGGCGGTCGTCGATCCAGGCGACTCGACCGGAGCCCTGCAGCGCCTGGCCGCGGAGTTGCCCGCTCAGGCTCTCGAGCCCGACATCGGCCTGCCAGCGCTCGCCCCGGACCAGTTCGATGTCGGCCCGCCCGTCGATCTTCCCGGGTAACTGGTTGACCACCACGCCGGGGTCGAAGCCGTCGAGTGCCAGCGTCATCCGGGCCGTCAGTGACGGTGCCCAGGTCACCCGGCCGTCGAGTGCCAGTGATCCGCTTTCGCCGGCATCGATGAGCAGGCGCTCGAAGTCGGCCTGCTCGGCCGAGCCCTTGGCACGGGCCTCGATGCGCGCCGGCGGCGTCCCGGGGGAGTCCAGCATGGCCTCGAGTTCGGCCCGCCAGTCGCTGATGCGGCCCTCCAGGCGAAGCCGGCCGGACTCGCTGGCCACGATCGGCTCTGCATCGTCGGTGACCGGCGGCCAGGCGAACTGCTGCCATTCGAGCGTTACGTCCACGCTGTCGCCGGCCGGGTCGATGCGTCCCCGGCCTGTGACGCTCAGATCACCCGGGTCGGCCGCCAGCGCAAGGCTTTCGACCTCGATGACGCCCGCCTTTGTCGATACAACCAGTTCACCACCGACGCGGCCCTGGTTGGGCCATTGCGGATACAGGGGCGTGAGGTCCAGCGACTCGAGCTGTAACCGGGCACTGGAGGCTGGTGCCGACTCACTCCAGTCGAGCCGCCCGTCCCCACTGACGCGACCGTCCAGGATGTTTGCTTCGAGCGATTCGACGGTCAGCGACTGCAGGCCCCCGGACAGCGAAAACTGCCAATCGCCCGGCGGAATGTCGGGGCCGGTCACCCGTGCGCTGGATTCGGCTTTCCAGTCGCTCGGCTGGCCGCTCATGGTCAGCGTCAGATCCTGGATGGATAGCGGCAATCCGGGCCAGTCGGAGAGGCCGCCGTTGAACTCGGCTTCTACGCTCGGAATGTCCGGCAGGCCCCGCAAGCGGCCCCGACCATTGAGGGCGGCCGGGCCGGTGGTCGTCAGCTCGAAATCGAGTGCATCGATCCGGCCTTCGAAGGTCAAGCTGGCGGAATGCTCGGTACCGTTGTCCAGCGCCGTGGTGCTCGCGTCGATCTTCAATCGGCCGCTGCCGCGTCGCTCTAGATCCCATTGACCCTGTGCCGTGGCCCGTCCCGCACCGGTTGTGACCTCGAGACCCTCGATGTCGATACTCTCGCCGTAGCGCCCGGCCAGGGTGACGCGCTCAATGCGCAGCGGTTCCTCTCCGGAATGGATGGCGAGTTGTTGCAGGTCGACCTCCTCGACGATTACCTCGATCGGGCTGGTCAGGGCGGACAGGTCGAACGGCTCGGCGGCGGGCTCGCTCGGCTCCTCGGCCCGCGGCAGGTGGAGGTTGATGCCCCGGCCGCGAAGGTGGTGGACGACGACATGCGGGTCGACGAAAAGCTCGATGCGCGCGGCCAGCTCCAGCTGCTCGGCGTTCAGACGCGTACCGGCGTGCTCGAATCGAACACCGTCGAGCGTGATGCCGGAGGCCAAACCGCCGGAAAGCGAGTCGTATTCGAGCTGTTCCACCATCCCGGCCGCGCGCGCCAGCGCCCAGCGAGCGCCGCTTTCGCTGCGCGTGAGCCACAGCCAGGCCGAGCCCAGCAACAAAGCGATGACCAGGAGGGCGACGACAACGATGACGAGCCATTTCTTCATAGCAGTTGCGTACCGATGGTGAAATGCAGCCGCCAGGGTTTGTCGACTTCGTCGAGGGCCTGGGCGATGTCGATGCGCAGCGGTCCGATCATCGTATACCAGCGAAAGCCCACGCCCACGCCGCGCTTGAGTTTGCGCCGGTCGAGATCGTTGAAGGCGTTGCCGATATCGGCGAAGGCCGCAAGCGACCAGTTGTCGCCGACACGGTACTCATACTCGACCGAGCCCACCAGCAGGTGATTGGCGCCGTTCCGGTTGGTGCTCAGGTTCTCGAAGCCGTAGCCGCGCACCGTGCGATCGCCGCCGGTCTTGAAGCGGTAGCGCTCGGGCAGTTCCGTGATGTTCAGGTCCAGCCCTCGATCCTCCAGGCCGATATCCAGCCGACGGGTGTCGGCCTCGGTGTAGCCTGCCTCGCCGCGCAAATGCAGCTTGTGGCGTTCGCCCAGCAGAAGGTGCCAGCGCCCGCTCAGCCAGGCCTGGGCGAAACTGACGTCCGAGCCGGCCGACTCGTGCGCGCCGATGAGGTGGGCCCGCCAGACCGAACCGCGGGTGTTGAAGCCGGTGCCGGCGATCCGGGGCATGCGCCAGCGACCGCCGAAAGCGATCACGCGGCTTTCAGTGTCGAGGAAGGATCGAAGCTCGGGGTTGGCGGCCAGTAGCGCCTCGTTCTCGGGGCTGAAGGAACCCTCGCGGAAGGCGTCGAAGTTCTCGTTGAGGATCGAGACAAACAGCCGTTCTTCCAATCGCCGGTCACGGTCGGCGTCGAGCAGGCGTTCACGCAGGCGACCGAAGGTCAGCTCGGTCTGCTCGCGGCGACCTTCGAAGGCCTCGAAGACCGGCTCGACACGGTCCTCGTCGTAAAAGCGGAAATTGTCCTGTTCGCTGCGAAGCGTGGTGCCGGCCGTGAGGAACTCCGAGGGCTGGCTGCCGCGCGGATGTCGGTATTCGGCCTGGAACACGTATTCCTGATTGCGTTGCTGGGCGCCAAGTGCGGCCTCCAGGCGGTTGCCGCGCGAGCCCAGGTAGTGGCGCGTCCAGCCCAGCTGTATGCGCGCGCCGGTGTCGGTGCCGAAACCGACGGTTGCGCGCCAGGTGTTGGGGGGTCTCGGCTCGAGGCGGTAGTGCAGGTTGACCTGCTCGCGGTCGTCATCACGCTCGGGGTCGATCACCACGCGCTCGAACAGCCCCGAGCGAACCAGCGCCTCGCGCTGGCTATCGAGCCGCTCGACGCTGTAGGGTTCGTCGGGCCTGAGGATGTGCAGCCGGTTCATCAGCGAGGGGCTGAAAGGCTGCTCGGGTGCCCGGAAGGCGCCGAACCGATAGCGCGGCCCGGTCTCGTAGACGACCTGCAAGTCGGCCTCCTGGCGGTCGGGGTCGACCAGGACGCGGCGCTCGTCAAAGCGGGCCCGGAAGTAGCCTCGCTCTTCGGCCAGCTTCTCCAGGCGCCTCAAGGCTTCTTCCCAGCGACGGTGGTCGAGTCGATCGCCGGCCTTGAGTGGCCATTCCTGCCGCCATTGACGCAATTCCGCGTCTTCGCTGCCTTCGCCTTGCAGTTCGATGGCCACGTCGTCGATCAGGGTCGGCGGCCCGGGTTCGATGTTCAGGCGTGCCTGCCACTGGTCACTGTCGTCCTCGGGTTCGATCAGGCGAACCCGGATGCGGGGGCTGTAGAAACCGAAAGGACGCAGCGCCTGTTCGGTTTCTTCGCGGGCATCTTCGGCCATCTGGCGCAGGCGCCACAGCGCCAGGTCGTCGAATTGTTCGGCCTGGACCAGCGCGACCGATGCGCGCACGTTGTCGAGCACCTCGCCATCCACACCCGAGATCTCGGTGGATACGGTTGCAGCCCGTGCCAGGCTCGCACCGCAGAGTGCGAGCAGCAGCATCAATCTCGGCGCCAACGCCATGTTCACTCCAGCGAATGAAGAAGCTTATAGTAACGCTGGGACAGCCGGGGGCTGTCGACGTTCAGGCGGTGCGCGCGAAGTCGCTTTGCTGACGGTCGAGTTGGCGGTAGCCGATGGCTTCGCTGAGATGATGGGCCTCGATGCGCTCGCTGCCGTCGAGATCGGCGATGGTTCTCGCCACACGCAGGATGCGGTGATGGGCGCGTGCCGACAGCCGCAGCTTGTCGCAGGCCGCCTCCAGCAGGGTGGATTGATGCGCATCGAGCGCACAGTGCTCGCGAATGTCGGCCACATCGAGGCGCGCATTGACGCTGCCGCGTCCGGCCTGCGCCGAGCGCGCCTCGAGCACGCGCCGGCGCACGACCTCGGACGATTCACCCGGCGGCAGGTCCTTGAGCGACTGGCGCGGCACCTCGATGTGCAAATCGATGCGATCGAGCAGCGGGCCGGAAATACGGTCGCGATAGCGGCGAATCTGATCGGGCGTGCAGGCACAGCGGCCTGACGGGTCGCCCTCGTAGCCGCAGGGGCAGGGGTTCATTGCCGCGACCAGTTGAAACGCGGCGGGAAATTCGGCCTGCACCGCCGCGCGCGAGATCACCACGCGGCCGGACTCCAGCGGCTCGCGCAGCACTTCAAGCACGTGGCGGGAGAACTCCGGCAACTCATCGAGAAACAGGACACCGCCATGGGCCAGGGAGATCTCGCCCGGTCGCGGTTTCGAGCCCCCGCCGACCAGCGCCACGCCGGAGGCGGTGTGGTGCGGTGCACGAAATTTCCGCTGCCGCCAGGTTGGTGGGTCGAGCTCCAGCCCGGCCACCGAGGCGATCGCGGCTGCTTCCAGCGCCTCGGTCTCGTCCATGGGCGGCAGGATGCCGGGCAGGCGCGAGGCCAGCAGGGTCTTGCCGGTGCCCGGCGGGCCCATGAGCAAGAGATTATGCCCACCCGCGGCGG
Source organism: Wenzhouxiangella psychrophila (assembly GCF_042310375.1). Taxonomy (NCBI): domain Bacteria; kingdom Pseudomonadati; phylum Pseudomonadota; class Gammaproteobacteria; order Chromatiales; family Wenzhouxiangellaceae; genus Wenzhouxiangella; species Wenzhouxiangella psychrophila. The sequence goes on from NZ_JBHJMQ010000003.1 coordinate 351,669, forward strand.
CGATCTCCAGCGCCCGGCGGGCGCGGTGCTGGCCCAGCACATCGGCCAGGTCCGGGCCGGCCACTTCCTCGTCGCCGGCGATCGGCTCGGCCCGCGGCAGGGCCTGGCGGCCGTTGAGCGCTTCTGCCACCTCGCACAGGGACTCGGCCAGGTAGATCTCCGCGTCGGCGACCAGGCCGGCCTCCTCGGCGTTGGCACGCGGCAGCACCAGTTTGCGGCCCTGCTCGCGGGCGCGCAGGATCGCCGGCAGGGCGCCCTTGACCGCCCTTAGCCGGCCGGTCATCGACAGTTCGCCCAGAAACTCCCAGTCTTCGAAATCGTCGGCATCGATCTGGCCGGAAGCGGCCAGCACGCCGACGGCGATCGGCAGGTCGAAGCGCGCGCCTTCCTTGGGCAGGTCGGCCGGGGCCAGCGACACGGTCGTGCGCCACGACGGCAGGTCGAACTCGGAGTTTTTCATCGCCGCGCGCACGCGGTCTTTGCTCTCTTTGACGGCGGTTTCCGGGAGGCCGACGATGTTGAACAGCGGCAGCCCGGGCGAGAGGTTGACCTCGCATTGCACTTGCGGCGCCTCGATGCCGACGGCGGCGCGTGAAAGCACTGTTGCCAGACCCATGGCGATCTCGCTGGTTTGGAACTGCGTTCAGGTTGCGCTGAGGGACAGTGCCCGCGATATGGCGGCTTGGCGCGTTGGTTTGTAGGAAAATTGCCATACGTTGCCCCGAAGAACCGGCGGCGAAGCAATGGCGTCAGAGCCGGGCGTTGCTCAGGATCGTGGGGTCCAATCGTTCGATCTCGGTGATGGGTTTTGGCTTTCCGAACAGATAACCTTGCATCAATTGGCAGCCTTGCTCGACCAGGAAGGCCATCTGGGATTCGGTTTCGACGCCCTCGGCGACAACCTGGAGGTCGAGGATTTGTGCCATTTCGATAATCATCCTCACGATGTCGGCGTTGTAGGGCGCCTTGTCCAGGCCGTCGATGAAGGACTGGTCGATCTTGAGCTCGTGCACGGGCAGTCGGCCGAGGTAGGCCAGGGAGGAATAGCCGGTGCCGAAGTCGTCGATGGCGAACTGCACACCCAGTGCCGCCAGCCTGCGTATCTTGTTCGCGGCCGCGTGCATGTCGTGGAGCAGGGTGCTCTCCGTGAACTCGATGATGAGCCGGTCGTTTTGAATCGGGTGCTCTTCAAGAAGACGGGTCAGGTGGGACTCGAAGTCGCTCCGGTAGAGCTGGCTCGAGGCGATGTTGACGCTCAGCGTCCAGTGTCGATGCGACTCCGAACTCTGCCAGGCGATCAATTGCTTAAGTGCTTTCTCCAGTGTCCATTTCTCGATCGGCGTGATCAGGCCGCATTGTTCGGCTGTGGGTATGAACTTGGCGGGCTGTATGAGCCCCCGCTCGGGGTGGTGCCAGCGGATGAGCGCTTCGGCACCGACGATGCGCCGCTCGTTGTCGACCTTGGGCTGGAAGAACAGTTCGAACTGGTTTTCGCGGATGGCATGGCGCAGGTCGCTTTCCATCGACTGTTCGTGTGCCACTGATTCCTGCATGCGCTCGTCGAAGAAACTGAAGGTGCGATCGGGCAGGGTCTTGACCTGGTGCAGGGCGATCGCCGCCTGGTTGAGGATCTCCATGCTTTCGGCGCTGCGACCGTCGAACACGGTGGCGCCGATTCGGCATCGATTGAAATAGTCCTGGTCATGAATATGAAAGACGCGGTCCAGCGCCGAGAAGATGCGGTCTGCAATCCTGCTGACCGTGCTGACCGCTGCCTGCCAGTTTCGACCGATGCGCGGCGCGATCAGAGCGAATTCGTCGGCGCCCTGTCGATAGGCGATTTGTTCCTGTCCGGCGATTGCGCGAAGCTCGTGGCCGACCTCGATAAGCAGGCGGTCGCCCGCGCTCATGCCCATGGCGTCGTTGATGCGCTTGAAACTTATCAGGTTGATGAGCAGCAGGCCGCCGAACTGGCCGGATTGACGACATTGCTCGGTGAATTCGTCGATGCGTCGCTCCAGCAACCGACGGTTGCCCAGCCCCGTCAATGGGTCGTAAAGGGCCAGGTGCTGCAGCCGGACTTCAGCCTTCTTGAGCGCGCTGATGTCGATGTAGTCGTAGACGAAGTTCCGGATACGCCCCTGTCCGCCCCGTACCGCCGTGACCAGCAGTAGTTGGGGGTGTGTATCGCCGACCTTGTGTTGCAGGCTGACCTCTGCGCGCCAGCGATCACGGCGCTCTATGGCCTCGTCGATGGCTGCGTTGATGTGCTTCCGGTCGGTCGGCGCCAGCATGAAATCGGCCTGCTTGCCGATCACCTCCTCGCTGCGATAGCCGGTGATGAGCGTGAAGGCCGAGTTGACCCGGACGATACGGTGCTGCTCATCGGTGATGCAGATACTCTCCTGCGATTCGAAAGCCGCCGCGGCAATCCGCATCTCGTGATCGAGTCGTTTGGCTTCGGTTACGTCCCGGACGAATACGATGAACCGCGCTTCCGGCGCCTCGAGCCTTTCCAGACGATTGCCGACTGCTTCGAAGTGCTTTTCCTGGCCGTCGATTTCGAGGCCGTATTCGTATGCCCTTGAGCGGCCGTTGCGGTGAACATCCTCAAGCAGGGAGCGCAGGGCGTCCTCGGCGTCTTTTGCATTCTCGGGGAGGAAATCGAAGATGCGGCGCCCAATGGCCTCGGCCGGTTGGACCAGCAGATTTGGGTATCGGGAGTGGAACTGGTGAACGACGCCGGCCCTGTCGAGCTCGAATATGATGTCGGGGACAGCCTCGAGTGTGGCCTTCAGGCGGGCTCGAGCGCTGTCCAGTTCCCGGTAGGGGGTTTCGATGCCGCCGATCACCAGTGCCCGGAAGAGATAGGAGTAGGCCACGATCTTGTAGAGGTGGCCCATCAATGCGTAGGTGTCGCTGACCGTATCGTAGAGGGTGAACAGGATCTCGCTGAACGCGATGATCAGGATCGCCGCGACCAGGGCCTCGATATCCACCTGCCGGAGCGCGTGCCGTCGCCGCCACAACACCGCTGCGCTCATCAGGTGAAGGGCGACGACCAGGTACTCCGTCGAGATCTTGAAGGGAGTCAGCCCGGTATCGGCGTCGATCGTCGACGGCAACAGTCCCGGCGCAAAAAGGATCACGCCGTAGACACTCGAAACGATCAGCAGGACAAAGGCCAGCAGCGTCCATCGAAAGCGATGCCGGGACCGGGGCGGACGCCAAGGCAGGAACATGGCGAGGACCAGGGCCAGCGCCGCGAGCAAGCGGGCGGCGAGCCAGAAGCGGATGGTCTTTTCCTCGTCGGCGGGCGTGACCAGGTCGGGCATGCCGGTGAACGACAGCACATGGCCGAGGTCGATCAGGGCCACGCCGAGGAAGGCGATCGCGATGACCGAGAGCGGCAGGGGCGCGCCTTGCCGGCCGCTGTTCCAGCCGACCGCGAATATCGCGAAAGCGACTGCAATCGACGCGATCTCGAGTGCGCTGTGGATGGCCGCGTATTGCGGCATCAGGTCGGGCAGGGGCTGCGGCAGGAAGGCGAGGACGAGCACAAGGCCGCCGAGAATGGTCACGACTCCCAGCGGCGATCGGGTGCGGCGATGATTCGTGTTGGCGTGCTCGGTCAAATGGTGCTCCGAATTAGGATCGCTCCCCCCATACGCGATCGATCATAGTAGTCTTCGCCGCCGGACAAGTACAGATGTCGCGGATGCCCGCCCGACTTGCTGCTGCGATGGTCGAGAGCGACTACACTCTGCCGCTGGATCCCCGCTTGAGTTTCGAAATGCTGTTTCTGTGGATCGTCACCCTCGTTTGGGCATTCAGTTTCTCCCTGATCGGTGTATACCTGTCCGGCCAGGTGGACGACTTTGTCTCCGTGTTCATGAGGGTGATGCTGGCGCTGGCGGTTTTCGCCCCCTTGCTGCTGCGCGCCCGTCCCGGCTGGCGAGCCGGCTGCGCCCTGATGGCCGTCGGCGCGGTGCAGATCGGTTTGATGTACCTGTTCCTGTTCCACGCTTATGCCTACCTCAGCGTGCCGGAGTTGTTGCTGTTCACGATCTTCACGCCGCTGTACGTGACCCTGATCGACGAGGTGCTGATCGGTCGACGGCATGTGCCCGGGCGGTTCTGGCTGGGCGCGGCGCTGGCCGTCGGCGGGGCGGCGATCATTCGCTTCGGGACGGTCAGCCCGGATTTCCTGACCGGCTTCATGCTGATCCAGGCCGCGAATCTGTGTTTCGCCGCCGGGCAGGTGGCCTACAAGCGACTCGAACTCGGTGACACGGTCTCGCAGGTACAGGTCTTCGGGCTGTTTTTCGTCGGTGCCGCCCTGGTGGCCGGACTGGGCGTGTTGCTGTTTGCCGATCATTCGCGCTGGCCGGCCACGGCGCTGCAGTGGAGCGTGTTGCTGTGGCTGGGGCTGGGCGCATCCGGGCTGGGCTACCTGGGCTGGAACCTGGGCGCCAAACGGGTCAATACCGGCCAGCTGGCGACGATGAACAACATGCTCATCCCCGCCGGCATCCTGGTGAACTTCATTTTCTGGAACCGCGACGTGGACTGGTTCAAGCTGTTGATCGGCGGTGTGATTATCGTCGCGGCAGTGTGGGTGTGCCGGGACGCGAACGGCGCCGCGAGGCGGTACAATCCAGGGCATGGAAGTCCGACTCAACGGTGAAACCCGAACGTTCTCCGACAACCTCACGGTTGCCGGGGTGCTCGAGGAACTCGGCTACGACGAACAGAGCGTGCGCGTCAATCGCAACGGCGAACGCGTACCCGAATCGCGGTTTGCCGAGATAACCATCAACCACGGCGACCGGGTCGAGATCGCGGAGGCGTCGGGGCACCCCTGAGCCAGGGTGCTGTAACAGATTCCTGCGCCGGCCAACGGGCCAGCGGCCTTTTTCTTCGTTGGCTGGTTCGCTTGTTCGCTTGTTCGCTGGTTCGACTTCGGATGATTACTGCAAGGGGTCTTCGGGCCATTGGCTGCGAACGAGCGTGGTGGCTCGGCCACAATCTGGCCAACAAGCCAACAAGCCAACAAGCCAACAAGCCAACAAGCCAACAAGCCAACAAGCCAACAAGCCAACAAGCTAACCATCCAACCAGTGAACAAAGAAGCACACCTCCGCCGAATCCGTAGCTTCGTCCGTCGCCCCGGTCGCCTGACGCCGGGTCAGCGCCGGGCACTCGATGAACTGCTGCCCCGCTATGGCATCGATCGGGACACCACCGATTTGCGAGAAGCTTTCGACCGGGATGCGCCGTTGGTGGTGGAGATCGGATTCGGCAACGGGCAGGCGCTGGCCTGGATGGCGGCCAACGAACCGGGCAAGAACTTCGTCGGAATCGAGGTGCACGAACCGGGTGTGGGGCGCCTGCTCAAGAGCGTCGAGGACGAGGGCCTGGACAACGTGCGCGTGGCCATGCGCGATGCGGTGGAAGTGCTGGCCGAGCAGGTGGCTCCGGAGAGCCTCGACGAAGTCCGTATCTACTTTCCCGATCCCTGGCCCAAGAAGCGCCACCACAAGCGTCGTCTGGTCCAGTCCGGGTTTCTCGAGCGCCTGGTCGGGTGCATGAAGCCGGGCGGTCTGTTGCACCTGGCCACTGACTGGGCGCCCTATGCGGAGTGGATGGTCGAAGCCGTTGCCGCAGTGCCGGCGCTGGCGCTCGAGGGGGACCCCTACGTACCGAGACCGGCCTGGCGCCCGCAGACACACTTCGAGCAGCGTGGCCAGAAAAAGGGCCACGAGATTGTCGATATCCTCTGCCGGGTCAGCACTGCCGGTTGAGCAGGCGGTCGGCGAGCCACCGCAGGCCTTCGGTATTCCCCTCTACCTGCTCAATGGCATGGGCGGCTTCTTCGGCAAGCTCGTCGATACGAGCACGTGCGGCGTCGACGCCAAACAGGATCGGCCAACTCGCCTTCTGACGGCTGGCGTCGCTTTCGCTGGACTTGCCGATCGCCTCGGTGTCGCATTCGATCTCGAGCAGGTCGTCACGGATCTGGAAGCCCAGTCCGACTGCGTCGGCGAAACTCGAAAGGGCCTCGCGCTGTTCGTTCGGGAGGCCCGGCACCAGGGCGGTGGGCATCATCACCGCGGCGTGAATCAGCGCCCCGGTCTTGCGCCGGAACATGTCCTCGACCTGCGTGCGCTCGGGATGCTTGCCCTCGAAATGGAGGTCCAGCGCCTGGCCGCCGGCCATGCCGACCACGCCGCAGGCGCGTGCCAGTACTGCGCTCATGCTGCGCGCCGCCTCGGCTTCGGGGACTTCGGAGAGCACCTCGAAGGCCAGTGCCTGCAAGGCATCGCCGGCGAGAATGGCTGTGGCCTCGTCGAAAGCCAGGTGGAGCGTCGGCCGGCCGCGGCGCAGGTCGTCGTCGTCCATCGCCGGCAGGTCGTCGTGAACCAGGGAGTAGCAGTGAATCAGCTCGACCGCCATGGCCGGCGCATCGAGTCGGTCATGCGGCAGCTCCAATGCATCCCCGCTGGCGTAGACGAGAAGGGGGCGCAGGCGCTTGCCGCCGCTGAGCCCTGAATAGCGCATGGCCTCGGACAGGCGTGCGCCGTTGGCGGGCAGGGCCGCGAGCCTGGCTTGCAGCGACTCTTCCGAACGCCGGATCAGTGTCTCGGCGCGTTCGGCGAAGGATTCATCAGGCATGACTCAGCGCGAAGCGCCCGGACATTTTCAGTCGAATGGCCACAGCTTGCCCAGGAAACCGGGCTCGTCTTCCTTGAGCTCGGCATCGGGATAGTTGTGTTCGAGCACGCGTCGCGTATCGGCCGCGAGTTCGGTGAGGTCGAGCCGGGCGTAGGAGCGTGCCATCAGGTCCAGGGCATCGATGTTGGCCGGTGCCTGGGGAAAGTTCTCGATGACGTGCCTGGCCCGGTTGATGGCGGCGATGTACGCGCCGCGCCGGAAATAGTATTCGCCGATGACGACATCCTGCTCGGCCATGACATTGCGCAGGAAGACCATGCGCTGCCGGGCATCGGCCACGTAGCGGCTTTCGGGGAAGCGGCGAATCATTTCCTGGAAGTCCATGAAGGCCTGCCGGGCGCTGGTCTGGTCGCGGTCCACGACCTGGCCGGGAAACAGACGCCGCATGAAGCCCATGGTCTGGCTGTAGTTGACCAGGCCCTTCAGATACCAGGCGTAGTCGACGTTGGGGTGCGTCGGGTAGGTGCGAATGAAGCGGTCCAGCGTGGTGATCGCCTCTTCCGAGGAGCCGGCCTTGTATTGGGCGTAGGCCATGTCGAGCTGTGCCTGTTCGGCGTGCCGGCCGAACGGGTAGCGCGTGGTCAGCTGCTTGTAGCGATCGATGGCCTGCGGCCAGGCCCGGGCCTGGAGTGCCGAATGGGCGCGTTCGTACAATTCCTCGGCCGGAACGGTGTCGTCGACTTCCTCGCGGCTGCAGCCGGCGAGCGCCACGGTGAATGCGGCGATCAGCAGGAGCGTCTTCAGGAACGGGCGACGGGCTGGAGCGGAATTCTGCATAATGCTCTCGTATTCGAAATTAGGGCGGTGCGGCGCGCCATTATGCCATCCTCCCGCAAATCTTGTCCGCTACCCCGACAATCATGACAACCCAGGTAAACAAGGAAGAGCGCATCGACCCGATTCATGCCGGACAGCGCCTCGATGCGGTGCTGGCACAGCTGTGGCCGGAATTCTCGCGCAGCCGGATCACCGGCTGGATCCGCGACGGCAGGCTGCAGGTCGATGAGCAGACGGTCAAACCCAAATTGAAGCTGTCCGGTGGTGAGCGTGTCGTTCTTTCAGCCGAACTGGAGCCCCACTCGGAGCTCCAGCCGCAGGCGATCGAACTCGATGTGCTCATCGACGACCCCGCTTTTCTGGTCGTCAACAAGCCGCCGGGACTGGTCGTGCATCCCGGTTCAGGCAACCGCGACGGCACGCTGGTCAACGCCCTGCTGCATTTCGATCCCGACCTGGCGCCGTTGCCGAGAGCGGGGCTGGTGCATCGACTGGACAAGGACACCAGTGGTTGCCTGCTGATCGCTCGCACCACCGCCAGCCACAAGTATCTGGTGGCGGCGCTGAAACATCGCGAGATCAAGCGCCGCTACCAGGCGCTGGTCTGGGGGGAGATCATTGCCGGCGGCCGCATCGACGAGCCGCTCGGTCGCCATCCGGTGGATCGCCGGCGCCAGGTGGTGCGCCACGATGGCCGGCGTGCGGTCACGCACTACCGCGTGGCGCAACGCTTGAAGGGCGCGACGCTGCTCGACGTCGAACTCGAGACGGGCAGAACGCACCAGATTCGCGTACACATGGCGCATATCCGCCAGCCCATCATCGGTGACCCTGTCTATGGACGACGAGGCGCGCCGGCCGGATTGAGCGAGGCCCAGCGTACTGCCTGGCAGCAGTTTCCCCGGCAGGCCCTGCACGCCCTGGAATTGAGCTTCGCCCACCCGGAAACCGGCGATCCGGTAACGGCTTCCGCGCCCGTGCCCGAGGATATGAAGGACTTGATTGACCTGTTGGCTGACAATGAAGGTCATTGAGCCGAACTGGCCGCTCGGTGAGCGCCTCGGCGCGATTGCCACGAGGCGCCAGGGCGGCGCGAGCGCAGGCGCCTGGGCCTCGATGAATATCGGCACCAACAGCGGCGACGATCCCCGCGCCGTGGCCGCCAACCGCGAGCGCCTGGCTGCCGCATTGCCGGCCGAACCCCGATGGCTCCGCCAGGTTCACGGCTCCCGGGTGATTGACCTGGCCGATTGGCAGCCGGAGATCGAAGCCGATGCGGCCTGGACCGACCGGCCCGGCGAGGTGGTCGTCATCCAGACCGCCGATTGCCTGCCCATCCTGCTGGCCGACCGCAACGCGACCGTTGTCGCCGGCGTTCACGGCGGCTGGCGCTCGCTGGCTGGCGGCATCATCACTGAAACCCTCGCGGCGCTACCGGTCAATGGCAGCGAGCTGGTGGCGTGGATCGGCCCGGGCATCTGCGGCCGTTGCTACCAGGTCGGGGGTGAGGTGCGCGAGGCCTTCCGGGAGATTGATTCGGCACTGCTCGAGGCTTTCGAGCCCGACGGTGATCGCTGGCGTGCGGACCTCAAGTGGATTGCCGCGCACCAGTTGGGCGAGTCCGGTGTCGAGGTGTTCGACTGCGGTCGATGTACCTTCGAGGAAGCCGGCGAGTTCTATTCGTTTCGCCGGGACGGCAAGAGCGGGCGGATGGCGGCGGTGATCTGGATTAAAGGGTAGCTCTTCGGGCCGGCAAGCCCGTTTTGTTCCTGCGACTTGTCCCGGCGCTGCGCGCCGGGATGCCCTGCGGTACTCGGTTCGGACGGGAGTTTCCTCAACTCGCTCTGGGCCTGACGGCCCTCCGCTCAAACATCGGAAACTCTTTTCCGTCCGAACCTGCGTTCCTCGGCTGCGTCGAAGTCACCCAACGGGCTTGCCGACCCGAAGAGCCAGGGGTGTTAGCTGTTGGTTGTTTCGGGCGCACTGGTGGCGGGGAGGAAAAAGGGGTTTTTCGCCCGATATGGGTTACAATGCTCTCCCGGATTCACTGCAGCACGGATGTCCGGGCATGACCTCTCTTATTTTCGTTACCGGCGGTGTCGTTTCATCGCTGGGTAAAGGCATTTCAGCCGCTTCGCTGGGCTCCATCCTGGAAGCCCGGGGCTTGCGCGTGACGCTGCTGAAACTCGATCCCTATATCAACGTTGATCCGGGCACGATGAGCCCGTTCCAGCACGGCGAGGTGTTCGTCACCGAGGACGGTGCCGAGACCGACCTGGACCTGGGGCACTACGAGCGCTTCGTGCGCACGCGCATGACCCAGCGCAACAACTTCACCACCGGCCGGATCTACGCCAACGTGATCGCCAAGGAGCGCCGCGGCGACTACCTCGGCAAGACCGTGCAGGTCATCCCCCATATCACCGACGAGATCAAGGACTCGGTCAACCAGGCCGTCGAGGGCTACGACGTCGCCCTGATTGAGATCGGCGGCACGGTCGGCGACATCGAATCGCTGCCCTTTCTCGAGGCCATCCGCCAGCTCGGCAGCGAGTACGGCCGGCAGGCGCTTTTCATGCACCTGACCCTGGTGCCGTATCTCAAGGCGGCCAACGAGATCAAGACCAAGCCGACCCAGCACTCGGTCAAGGAACTGCGCTCGATCGGTATCCAGCCCGACGTGCTGCTGTGCCGCTGCGAGCGCATGCTCTCCGACGAGGAGCGCAAGAAGATCGCGCTGTTCACCAACGTCTCCCACGAGGCCGTCATCTCGGCGGTGGACGTCGACTCGATCTACAAGATTCCGCTGTTCTACCACCGTCAGGGGCTTGATCGTTTCGTGCTCGATCGCCTGGGCATCAAGGCCTCTGCGCCGGATCTGTCTGACTGGGAAGACGTGGTCGAGCGCCAGGCGCGGCCCAAGCACGAAGTAACCGTGGCGATGGTCGGCAAGTACGTCGAGCATGCCGATGCCTACAAGTCGCTCAACGAGGCGTTACTGGCCGGCGGTTTCGAGGAGTGGGTGAAGGTGAAGATCAAGCCGGTCGAGTCCGAGGAGATCGAGTCCAACGGCACCGGCGTTCTCGAAGATGCGGATGCCGTCCTGGTGCCGGGCGGCTTCGGTCAACGCGGCTTCGAGGGCAAGATTTCGGCCATCCGCTACGCGCGCGAGAACGGTATTCCCTACCTGGGTATCTGCCTGGGCCTGCAGGCGGCGGTGGTCGAGTACGCCCGCAACGTCTGCGGGCTCGAGGGCGCCAACTCCACCGAGTTCGACGCGAACGCGAAGCATCCGGTCATCGGCCTGATCACCGAATGGCTGGACGAAAAGGGCCGGCGCGAGATGCGGGACGAGAACGTTGACCTGGGCGGCACCATGCGGTTGGGCGCGCAGCGCTGCAAGCTGGTTTCCGGCTCGCTCGCGCGCAAGCTTTACGGCAAGGATGAAATTGTCGAGCGGCATCGCCATCGCTATGAATTCAACAACGCCTACCGCGAACGTATCAGCGAGGGCGGTATGAGCCTGGTCGGCTTCTCGGTCGACGACATGCTCGTGGAGATGGTCGAGCTGCCTGATCACCCCTGGTTCATGGCCTGCCAGTTCCATCCCGAGTTTACCTCCACGCCGCGCGACGGCCATCCGTTGTTCGCCGGCTTCATTCGGGCGGCGCTGTCGCAGCATGAAAAGGCCAGCGGCAAGCCGCCACGGGCGGTGGAGGCATGAAGCTCGCCGGGTCCGAAGTCGGTCTCGATCAGCCCCTGTTCCTGCTTGCCGGGCCGGATACCCTGGAGTCCGAAGCAATGTGCCTTGAAGTGGCCGGGCATCTCAAGGAGGTGACCGATCGCCTGGGTGTGCCCTACGTGTTCAAGGGCTCTTTCGACAAGGCCAATCGAACGTCCGTCAGGAGTTACCGCGGCCCCGGGCTCGAAGAGGGCATGCGCATTCTCGAGTCGGTGAAGCGCCAGATCGGTGTGCCGGTCATTACCGATGTGCACGAGGACACGCCGATCGACGAAGTCGCCGCCGTGGCCGACGTATTGCAGACACCGGCCTTTCTGTGCCGGCAGACCAATTTCATCCAGAACGTCGCCCGCGCCGGCAAGCCGGTCAATATCAAGAAAGGCCAGTTCCTGTCGCCGTGGGAGATGAGCAAGGTTGTCGAGAAAGCGCGCGAGACCGGTAACGACGAACTGATGGTGTGCGAGCGCGGCTATATGTTCGGCTACAACAACCTGGTGGTCGACATGCGCTCGCTGGCGATCATGCGCGAGACCGGCTGCCCGGTGGTGTTCGACGCCACCCACTCGGTGCAACTGCCGGGCGGGCAGGGCGAGTTTTCGGGCGGCGCCAGAGAACACATCCCGACCCTGGCGCGAGCGGCTGTTGGCGCCGGCGTGGCCGGCATCTTCTGCGAAACACACCCGAAACCCGAAGAAGCGTTGTGCGACGGTCCCAACTCGATGCACCTGTCCGATATGGAAGGCCTGCTCGAGCAGCTGGTCGCCATCGATCGGGTCGTGAAGCAGTCTCCTCTTAAAAAATAATTGTCCACAGATGAACACAGATGGACACAGATGAAAGAACAGGAAATGGGGTGATGGGTTAATCATGGCGGAGTCATGCCCCCGCGCTGCCGACGCCTTGCATGTCGCTCAAGAAAGCTTTTTTAAATCTGTGTTTATCTGTGTTCATCTGTGGACATAAAGAATTAAAGGTTCTCGAATGAAAATCACCCAAATCAACGCAATAGAGATTCTCGATTCCCGCGGTAATCCCACGCTGGAGGCGGAAGTCACCGTCGACGGCGGTCACGTGGGCCGGGCGGCGGTTCCCTCCGGCGCCTCGACGGGCGCGCGGGAGGCGGTCGAGCTGCGTGACGGCGACAAGCGCTATGGCGGCAAGGGTGTGCGAAATGCCGTGGCCAACGTCAACGGCGAGATTGCCAAGGCGCTCATGGGCATGGACGTGACCGACCAGGCCGGCATCGACAAGAAACTGATCGAACTCGACGGCAGCGAGAACAAATCCCGCCTGGGTGCCAATGCGCTACTGGGTGTGTCGCTGGCCGTCGCGCACGCCGCAGCCGCCGCGCAGGGGCAGTCACTGTGGGAATCGCTGCTGGCCAATTCCGGCCAGAAAGCAAGCCTGCCGGTACCGATGATGAACATCCTCAACGGCGGCGCGCATGCCGACAACCGCGTCGACATCCAGGAATTCATGATCATGCCCGTCGGCCTGCCCGACTTTCCGAGCGCCCTGCAGGCCGGCACCGAGGTATTTCACGCCCTCAAGGGCATCCTGCGCCAGCGCGGGCTCAACACGGCGGTCGGTGACGAAGGCGGCTTTGCCCCGGATCTGTCATCCAACGAAGCGGCACTCGAGCTGTTGATGACGGCCATTGCCGAGGCCGGCTACGAGGCCGGCAAGGATATCTACCTGGCGCTGGACGTGGCCTCGAGCGAATTCTACCGCGACGGGCAGTACGTGCTCGACGCGGAGGGCCGTGCCTTCGACAGCACAGAGTTTGTCGACTACCTCGCCGGTATCGTCGATCGTTACCCGATCCTTTCGATCGAGGACGGCATGAGCGAGGACGACTGGGACGGCTGGGCGGAACTGACCCAGAGCATCGGTGGCAAGGTCCAACTGGTCGGCGACGACCTGTTCGTGACCAACACCTCGATTCTCCAGCGTGGTATCGATGAGCACATCGGCAACGCCATCCTGATCAAGCCCAACCAGATCGGAACACTGTCGGAAACCCTGGACGCGATCGCCATGGCACGCAATGCCGGTTTCGGCACCGTCATCTCGCATCGCTCCGGCGAGACCGAGGACGTGACCATTGCCGATCTCGCCGTGGCCAGCGATGCCGGGCAGATCAAGACCGGCTCGCTGTGTCGTTCCGACCGCGTGGCCAAGTACAACCAGCTGCTGCGCATCAACGCGCGTCTGGGTGATACTGCGCGCTATGATGGTCGGCATGTCTTCGCGCGCTTTCTCGACTGACGCCACCCGGAGGGTGCGGCCGGCATGAGCATGCTGGCCGAGGTCATCATTTTCCTGGCCGCCGCGGTGGTCATGGTGCCGCTGGCCCGCTGGGCCGGTCTCGGTGCGGTACTGGGTTTCCTCGCTGCCGGCGTGCTGATCGGGCCCTGGGTGCTGGGCCTGATCGACGATGTCGAAACCATCCTGCACTTTTCCGAACTCGGCGTTGTGCTGCTGCTGTTCCTGATCGGCCTGGAACTCAAGCCTTCCCGGCTCTGGGTGCTGCGTCACGTGGTTTTTGCAGTGGGTTCGGCGCAGCTATTGATTACCACCCTGTTGCTGTGGCCGCTGGCTGCCTGGTGGTCCGGTAGCTGGGGTATCGGTCTGTTGATCGCCGTGGTGCTGTCGCTGTCGTCGACGGCCATGGGCGTTCAGATCCTGGCCGAGAAAAAGCAACTGGGCGCACCCCACGGCCGGCAGGCCTTCGGCATCCTGCTGATGCAGGACATCGCGGTCATTCCGCTTCTGGCTATCATCCCTTTATTCGCCGGCGGTGACGTCGAGGCCGATGTCGACGGTTCCATTCTGTTCGGGCTGCTGCAGGCGACCGCCGTTATCGTCGGCCTGATCCTGGCCGGGCGTTTCCTGCTTCGTCCGACCCTGCGCGCTATTGCCGCGACCGGTGTGCCCGAGGTATTCGTGGCCATGGCCCTGCTGGTTGTGCTGGGCACTGCCGTGCTGGCCGACTACGCCGGGCTGAGCATGGCACTGGGCGCTTTCCTGGCCGGCGTCCTGCTGGCCGACTCCGAATACCGCCACGAGATCGAAGCCGCCATCGATCCCTTCAAGGGCCTGCTGCTGGGATTGTTTTTCATCGCCGTGGGCATGTCGATCGATTTCGGCCGGGTGCTGGCCGCGCCGCTGGCCATCCTGGCGCTTGTGGGCGTGATCATGGCGGTCAAGTTGCTGGCGCTGCTGGTGGTCGGGCGGATCGCGGGCCTGAACCGCAGGTCGACCGTGGCCCTGGCGATGGCGCTGCCGCAGGCCGGTGAGTTTGCCTTCATCCTGTTCGCGGTCGCGGTCAGCGAGGGCGTGATGTCGGCCGGCCAGGTCGACCCCCTGATCGTGGCGGTGACCATTTCAATGGCGCTCACGCCGCTGATGTACGTCATCAACGAGAAGCTGCTGCAGCCCTGGCTATCGGGTTCCGAGCCGGAGCCGGAACCGGATAGGATCCCGGATGACCATGGCGAGCCGCGCGTGATCATTGCAGGCTTCGGGCGGGTCGGCCAGATCGTCGGCCGCAACCTGTCGATGCTGGGCATTCATTTCACGGCGCTGGACAACAATCCCGAGCACGTCGAGTTCGTGCGCAACTTCGGGCACAAGATTTTCTACGGTGACGCCAACCGTCTCGATGTACTCCGGGCCGCCGGGGCGGGCAAGGCACAGCTTTTCATACTCACCATTTCCGACCCCGAGCGATCAATCCAGACCGCGCAGATGGTGCGCCGGCATTTCCCGGATCTGAAGATCGTGGCCCGGGCGCGAAACCGGGACCACGCCATGGAACTGATGGCCCTGGGCGTGGACGAGGTGATTCGCGAGACCTGGCTGTCGAGCCTGGCCATGGCGCGTGATGCGCTGCGTGCAGTCGGCGTTCGCAAGGCCGGTCGCTATGTCGACCGTTTTGCCGAACACGACGAGGCCACGCTGCGTGAGCAGATTCAGCATCGCGGCGACCATGAGCGCCTGGCGCGCATCGAGCGCAAGAGCCGCGAGCAGCTGGAGGACCTGTTCAGTGAAGATCGACGCCTCCTCCAGCAGGGCCGTGAGGAGGACTGAAACCCGAAACCTCGTTTGTTCGTTGGGCGAGCATCAAGCGAAACCGGACGTGATCCGCCCGGCTGCGGGGGTAGGCACATTGTTGTAAATGCAAATCGTTATCAGTAAAATTGATGACCTGTTTCGCAATCGAGCAAGACCGACCCATGCGTACTCTACTTCTGGCACTGCTACTGGGCCTTCTGACCGCCTGCAGCCCTGATTCTTCCGACACAACCACATCCGAAGCCGCTGCCCCGGAGTCGGCTGATGATGCATCGATGGAAAGCGCGGAGCCGGCCGCGGCCGAACCCGCCCGCCTGGTGGTCTACACTTCGCGCCAGCCGCACCTGATCGAGCCCCTGTTCGATCGTTACACTGAAGAGACCGGCATCGACGTCGATTACATCAATGACAGCGAGGCCGCGTTGATCGAACGGCTCGATGCCGAGGGCAGTAAGACGGTGGCCGATGTGTTCATGACCGTCGATGCCGGCAACCTGTGGCAGGCGACCGAGCGCGGGCTGCTGCAGCCGGTCGAGTCCGAGTCTTTGAGCGCCGCGGTACCCGAGGCCCTGCGCGACGACCAGGGGCGCTGGTTCGGTCTGTCGGTGCGTGCGCGCACCATTGTCTACCATCCCGAGCGCGTCGATGCCGGTGAGCTGTCCACCTACGAAGACCTGGCCGGGGACGAATGGAATGGACGCTTGTGCCTGCGTACTTCACAGAAAGTCTATAACCAGTCGCTGGTAGCCATGCTGATCGAGCACCACGGCGAGGAAGGCGCCGAGGAGATCGTGCGCGGCTGGGTCGACAACCTGGCCACCGAGCCGTTCTCCTCCGATACCCGCCTGATCGAGGCGATCGAGGCCGGCCAGTGCGACGTCGGCATCGTCAACAGCTATTACCTGGGCCGCAAGCTGGCCGAGAATCCCGACTATCCGGTCACGCTGTTCTGGGCCAACCAGGAGACCACCGGCACGCACGTCAACGTCTCCGGCGCCGGTGTGACGCGTCATGCGCCCCGGCCCGAAGCTGCCCGGGCGTTGCTCGAGTGGCTGGCGTCAACCGAGGCCCAGGCCGAGTTCGCGCAGAACAACCTGGAGTTTCCGGTCAATCCGAACGTCGAGCCGCGCGGCATCGTCAAGGCGTGGGGCGACTTCGATGCCGACGACACGCCGCTGCAGATCGCCGGGGAGCGCCAGGCACAGGCCGTGCGCCTGATGGATCGTGCAGGCTACCGCTGAGGCGCTCCATCGACGGCTTTGGCCGCGGGCCGATCGGCGCTGGCTGATCGGCCCGCTTCTGTTGCTGGTCGGCATCCCGCTGCTGATGCTGTTGACCAGCTGGGCCCAGCCCCAGCCCGAGATCTGGCAGCACCTGTCCAAATACCTGTTGCCGCGACTGATCGGCCATACGGCGCTGATGATGGTCATCGTCGGTATCGGCGTGGCCGTGCTCGGTGTCGGCCTGGCCTGGCTGTCGGCGTGCTGCGAGTATCCCCTGCGCCGCATGCTCGACCCGCTGCTGGTATTGCCGCTGGCTTTCCCGACCTATGTGCTGGCTTTCATCTACCTGGGCATGCTCGACTATGCCGGGCCCGTGCAGACGCTCTGGCGCGATTTGTTCGGTTCTTCACCCGCCTTGCTGGAGGCGATCAGCCGGCCCGGGGGCGTGCTGTTCATCCTGGTGCTGGCGTTCTATCCCTACGTGTACCTGCTGGCCCGGGCTGCTTTCCTCGGCGGTGGGTTGGCGGCCTTCGAGGCCTCGCGCAGTCTCGGACAGGGCCCGGTGCGAACCTTCTTCCGCGTCAGCCTGCCCATGGCGCGCCCCGCGCTCGCGGCCGGCCTGGCCCTGGCATTGATGGAAACCCTGGCCGATTTCGGCGCCGTCTCGATCTACGGTTTCGATACCTTCACCACGGCCATCTACCGCACCTGGCTGGGCATGTTCAATCTAACTGCCGCCGTCCAGCTGGCCTCCATCCTGATGCTTTTCGTTTTTCTGCTGCTGGGCGTTGAACGACTCAGCCGCAGCAGCCGCGTGAGCCAGGCCGAGCGGCGACCCACCGGTCATCGAATCCGGCTGGCCGGTGCACGCGGCTGGCTGGCGACCGCGCTGCAACTCGCCGTGCTCCTGGTGGCTGTCGTGCTCCCGCTGATCCAGCTGCTGGTCTGGGCATGGCCTCAGATGGCCGGACTGCTCGACACGCGGCTGGTGCGCGTCGTATTCAACACCATGGCGCTGGGTTTTTCCGGGGCCATGGCGGTCGTGCTCGGCGGGGTCCTGTTGCTGGTCGCCACCAACCGGGCGTCGAAGCGCCAGCAGCTGCTCGGCGAGGTCGCCGCCCTGGGCTATGCCATTCCCGGCACCGTGCTGGCGGTCGCCATCATGCTGGCCTTCCTGCGGTTCGACCAGCTCACCGGCACCACCCTGGCGGGCGGGATGATCGCGCTGGTTCTCGCCTACCTGATCCGTTTTCTGCGGGTCGCCTGGGGACCGCTCGACAGCGTTGCCGGACGGATACGGCCGCAGTACGTGGAGGTCGCGCGCAGCCTGGGCGTACCGCGCTGGTATCGTTTGTGGCGCGTCAACCTGCCGCTGCTGTGGCCGGGCCTGATCACGGCCTTCCTGCTGGCGCTGGTCGAGGTCGCCAAGGAGATGCCGGCCACGCTGATGCTGCGCCCCTTCGGCTGGGAAACCCTGGCGGTTCGCATCTATGAACTCACAGCCGAGGGACAGTGGGAGATGGCGGCCGTCCCCGCCCTCATACTCGTGCTGCTGGGCGCCATCCCGGTTGCGGTTCTGATTCGGTCGGGGCGTGTGCGGGCGATATAATGGCGGCTTGATTCGCACCACAGACACTGCATTGAAATGAGTTCCAAAACCCCGCTTCACGCCGCGCACGTCGCCGCCGGCGGCAAGATGGTCGACTTCGCCGGCTGGGAATTGTCCATCCACTACGGCTCGCAGATGGAAGAACACAAGGCCGTGCGCGAGGCCGCCGGCATGTTCGACGTCTCGCACATGACGGTAGTCGATATCCGCGGCAACGCCGCCCGCGATTTCCTGCGCCGCCTGCTGGCCAATGATGTCGCCAAGCTGAAGGAAAAGGGTCAGGCGCTCTATGGCTGCATGCTCAATGAAAAGGGCGGGGTCATCGACGACCTGATCACCTACTGGCTCGAAGACGATTTCTATCGAACCGTGGTCAACGCGGCCACGCGCGAAAACGACCTGGCCTGGATGCGTCGCGTTGCCGACGACTTCGACGCCGAGATCGTCGAGCGTGACGATCTGGCGATGATTGCGGTCCAGGGCCCTGAAGCGCGCAAAAAGGTGATCGATGTGCTCGGTGCGCGCGAGGCCGAATCACTCAAGCCCTTCCGGGCAACAACACACGGCGACTACTTCATCGCCCGCACCGGTTATACCGGAGAAGACGGGTTCGAAGTGCTGCTGCCGGCCGGCGAAGCCGAAGGGTTCTGGAATGCACTGCTCGATGCCGGTGTGCAACCCTGCGGTCTGGGCGCGCGAGACAGCCTTCGCCTGGAAGCCGGGCTCAACCTCTACGGCCAGGACATGGACACAACGACCACGCCGCTGGAGTCCAACCTGGCCTGGACGGTCGCATTCGAGCCCGCCGACCGTGACTTCATCGGTCGCACGGCGCTGGAAAAGCAGAAGGCCGACGGCGTGCCGCGCCAGCTCGTTGGCCTGGTGCTCGGCCGCGGCGGCATTCCCCGCACCGGCGCCACGGTGCATACAACGGCTGGCGAGGGGCAGGTGACCAGCGGGGTGTTCGGTCCCACGACCCAGTGCCCGGTCGCCCTGGCGCGCATTCCCGCCGGTGAGTTCGATGAGGTCGAAGTCGAATTGCGCGGTCGCAAGTTGACCGCGCGGGTCGTCAAGCCGCCGTTTGTGCGGCAGGGGAAAGTGCGGATCTGAAGTCGGGTCTGATTGGGTCACGGCTTGGGCGAGGCTGGCGCCACCGGCGGCTGTGCGGGTCTCGACAAGTCAAAGGCGGTTCCGCCCGCCTGCTCCGCAGGCTGATGGCGGGCACCTTTTTTCCAGCGCGAAAAAAGGCGCGAAAAAGCGCGCTTAAAGTCAAAGGCACACGGTAGGCCTCTCGGGACTTGCACCGGGAGTGGCTTCAGAATTTTGTCTGGGGCTTCGCTTTAGCCCGGCTGGTCGCGTGGTGCCTTGGCCTGATGCCGAAAGTGGCCATGGGAAGGATCCCGGGCTTCGCCAAGGGACGACACCGCGCGCTGTGCGCGCGCCAGGCTCTTGGCTGTGCTGCGTAGGATGCGTGAAGGCCCGTCAAGGGCCGTAACGCATCGTCCCTGATGCGTTGCGCTTCGCTTCACGCATCCTACAAGCCCGGGCGTTTCCCGAAGCCGGGGTGATCGAGGTCGGGCTGTCAGACTGCAGACTACGCCCTTGGGACGTCGAAGACGCCATGTGTCTAGACGGAGCTCGAGCGGAGGCTGAGGCAAAATACTGAAGCCCGCACGTTCCGTTGGTCCTGCGGAGAATCCGCACTCTTTTCAGCGCATTTTTTGGGTACTTTTTTGGCGCGACAAAAAAGTACCTCGCCGCAAGAGCGCGAAGCGCCGGGCGAAACCGCTTTTGAAGTGTCGAGACCGCCACAGCAACCGGTGGCGCCAGCCTCATCCACGCCGCCGGACCATGCAGGTTGCGATCAGCAATACGGTATCAACCAATCGCCTCGAAGCGATTCTCGGACCGGTTCTTGCGCACGGTCTTCGGGTCCCAGATGCGGCCGTTCATGACGATCCACACGCCCGGCGGCAGGGCCTGCACCGCGCCGACGGCGCAGCCGATGTTGAACACCGCATCCGAGTCGATGAAACGGGCCGGGTTGAGCGCGCCGGTCATGACGATGACGCGCTCGCCGGTGTCTCCCAGCGCCGCGGCCGTCTCGACCATGGTGTCGGTCCCGTGGGTGATCAGAAAATGCCCGTCGCTGCTGGTCATGACCGCCTGTCGGATCAGGTCGCGGTCGGCCTCGGTCATGTTGAGCGAGTCCTTGCGCAGCAACGCGCGGATTTCCCAGTCAAACCCGACATTCATGGCCTTGAGGATGCGCCCGATTTCCGGTTCGCCGATCTGGTAGTCGGACTTGTCGTCGTAGTAGATCTTGTCGATCGTGCCGCCGGTAGCGAGGATGTTGAGTTTCTTCAAGGCGATTTCCCGATAGTCCTTTGCGTGCCGTGGTGACTGCGCGAACGGCGCAAGCCATCAGGTAGTATAGCGGCCATGAGACACGGCCTGACGAGCGTATGCCGGAGATTAACCCGGCAGCCATACAGATTGCATTCAGGGCTTCAAGAATGGCTCGAATCAAGGCGTCGCTCGCCGGAAAGGGTGGTTCCCTTTGCAAGAGCGACAACGCCGAGTCGGGCCATTCTTGCAGCCCCTAACTTGTTGATATCGAATGCCAGGCCGAGCTGTGCATCCCGACAGACTGCGTTAGCGAAACTTGCTGTAGGAGTGCTACAGCGGCGCTTCGCTGTCTTGCTGTCGGAATGCACAGCACGGCTGAATGCGATCTGTATGACTGCCGGGTTAATCCTGATCCTGCTGACCTTCAGCGTACCTGCACCCGCACAACCGGTGCCCGAGGACCTGCTCGCCCTGCACTGGCATCCGGCGACCGCAGATCGGGCCCGCAGCCGGACGCTGGCCGCGTCGGCATGGCTCGAGCGTGGCGGTGATCCGAGCGAGTGGCCGCAGGCGGTCGAAGCGATCGCGCTACGTCTTCAGCCTGCGGTCGAGCGTACCGGTCCGATACAGGTCTCGTTGATGGACGGCCTGATGGCCTGGCTGGTTCGCCAGCGTGAGTTCAATCTCGGCCAGTCGGATGCAGGCTTCCCCGAACCCGACCTGGCCGGCATGGCCGAGTTGGTCGAGCGCGAGCGGGCCGCCGGCGAACTCGCCCGCATGCGAATTGTTGCCGCCTACGCGGCAGATGGGATATGGGCGCGCGTGGCCGAAACTCTGGGTGAAGATGCCCGCTCCTCGCTCACGGTGTATTGGCAACCATTGCTTGATGAATTCAACGGCTCCCGGGAGGCCGAGGCCGAAACGGTCGTTGACCACGCACGCGAGCAGGCCGAGCGGGTTCGCGAATTGTCTGCCGTTGAATCAAAGGCCGATCGTGTTCCGTTGCGGGACGCCATCTTGCAGGCTGAAGCTCGCCAGGCCTGGCGGGCGGGGCGACTGCTGAACGCCGTGTGGCTCACGTTTGAAGGCCTGGCCAGACTGACCCAGCACGACGCCTCGGTCAGCACGATGGCCGCCGAATGGTCGGACTGGCTCGAGTCGATCGAGAGCGGCCGCGAGGAGGCCGTGCGCCTGATCGATTTCGACCTGCCTGTGATCCTGGCCTTGCTGGGTGATGCCGCCGATTACCTGGCCTCGCCCGACCAGGTCACCCAGTCGGCCATTGCCGAGCTGGCAGATACGTATGCCCGTCTGGCGCTGTTCGCCCCGGATCTGGCCTTCTACCTGGACCAGCCGGTTCGCGAGCGGGTGCGACGCTTGATCACCGGCTGCAACCCGGATCCGCTGCTGATCGGGCCGCTGCCAAGAGACGTCTTCGAGCGCTGTGCTCGCGAACTCGAACAGGCACTGACCGGCGAGCTGGCCGGCGAAGAACTGGTCGGCGAGGCACAGGGCCCGTTTGCCGCGGAGTTCCTGCGCCGCGAACTCGGCCTGGTGAGCTGGCAGCGGGCCGCCTACCTCGACGGTCACTTCAACTGGCTGCTCGAGGCGCAGTGCCAGCCGCCGCAATGGGTCAATGTGCTCGAGTGGTCGCTGCTGGCCGATCACCTCGTGCGCTGGGTGTCGCAGCGCCCGGTGTTCTTCACCGGCAGCGCGTGGCGTGACACCGTTGACCGCCTCGCCGGGCAAATGCGCGAACAGGCGGCGGCCAACGTCGAGTGGATCGACTGCGTGACCGGCCGGGGCGGCAGTCGTCGTGATCCGGTGATTCGCCTGCTCAGCCGGCACCGCTTGGCGCTCGGTGAGGTCGACAACCTTCTCAGGCAGGCACAGGCCGATTTCTACGAAGCCAATACGCGGCCCGGGGCCGATATCGATCTCGACGGTTCGGCCGACCAGGTCACGGCGTATCGTCCACAGGGGCTTACCATCGGTCCATGCCCCGAGGCCAATTCCTGCGGTGCCCGCGTCGAGTTGCCGGCCAGCCGGGCGGTGCTGGGCTTGTTTCCCAACGCATTCCTTCTGGCCGATCAGGTCGGCATGGGCGAGTTGAAGCTGTGCTATGACCAGGTCCGCTGGGTGGAGCGCTCCATGGAGCCCGCACAGAGGCGGGCCAGCAAGGTCGCCAACTATCTCGGCCGTCTGAGTTTCGATCTGGTCGGTAAGTTCCGAAGAGACGAGGGCGACCGCACGGTGTTTCGCTACCGCCTCACGGGCAACGAAAACACGCATTACCTGTTCGCCGGTGAAAGCGAGGATATCCTGGCGCAGGATTGCCCGATCGACCGGGTCGGCAAGGCCGTGGCCAGCGAGCTGCCGCAGGACAATCCGGGCATGGTTCCGAACAGGCTGACCTATTTCGTCAGCACGCCGACCACGCCGGAGGCCGAATTGCTGGCCAATTGGGATCAGGGTGCCGAGTGGCGCGACTGGTTCGTCACGGCGCGGCGTGTGTCTGAAATCGAGGCGGCCGATCCGGCCGACATGGAAGTGGCCGTGCAGGCCCACCTGGCCGAGCTTCTCGCGCAACGGCAGCGCCAACTGCTGGCGCCCCTGATCAACCCCCCGCGTGCGGGGGACGAATCCCCGCTGGCCCTCGCCATGGCTCGCGTGGCTGACACGGCGGCGCTGCTCCGCCGCGTGCTCGAATTGCACTATCCGCGCATCATCCGACAACATGCGCCGGTTCGCGCGATGCTGGCCGGAGCCCAGGGTTTGATCACGCGCGATCGCGTTCGCCTGTTGCGTGACGATGGTGTGGCCGCCATCCGCATGCCGGCCATGGGGCTGGATCGGGCCGAACGCCTGCGCCGGGCATGGATGAGCCTGCCCGAGTCCCTGCGGGAACAAGGGCAGCGAGCGCCGGAACTCGACTACGTCCTGGAACGTCTGGCGAGGCTTCAGCGCGAAATGACGCGCTGAAACCAGTTCGCGCTACAGGGTGCTGCAGGGTCAGTCCGCCGGCTTTCTCCCGAAGCGTATCGAGGACATCGCGACGAAGTAGATGCCGATGAGCACAACCTGCGTCACGGCCGGCAAGCGCGCGGCCGGATTGGCCCAGGCCTCCGAGACAGCCAGGCAGAAGTGCACCAGCAGCACACAGCCGACCACCACCAGCGCCTCTTTGTTGAGGCGCCACACGAAGGGCAGGGCGATCAGCAGCGGCAGGCCCATGGCCGTGATGGCCATCCAGGGCGGCACCAGTTCAGGCGGCGCCAGCCAGCCGAACCACAGCGGCTGAAGCACGATCAATCCGATCAGAGACCAGCGACAGGCACCCGGGCCCATCAGCTGTTCCTCCCCAGTCGAGAAGCCACTTCAGCGAGCCGGCAGCCGAGGGCGCGGCACAGGCGGCGTTCGTCGTCATCGAGCGCGCGCTCGGCGTCGGTACCCGCCACATGGCTGGGGCCATAGGGCGTACCGCCGCTGTGCGTGCCGCTGAGCTCCGGCAAGGTGTAGGGCAGGCCGACGATGAGCATGCCGTGGTGCAACAGCGGCACCATCATGCTCAGGAGCGTCGATTCCTGTCCGCCGTGCAGCGTGGCCGTGGAGGTGAATACACCGGCGGGCTTGCCCACCAGCGTGCCGGAAAACCACTCGCTTCCGGTGCCGTCGAGAAAATACTTGACCGCCGAGGCCATGTTTCCAAAGCGTGTCGGACTGCCCAGCGCCAGCCCGTGGCATTCGGCCAGGTCCGCGCGACTGACCCGCGCCGGCCCTTCGGTCTCGACCTCCCGGGCAACTTCGTCGGCCGGGGATACGGAAGGCACGGTGCGCAGTCGCGCCTGGCAGCCGTCCACGGATTCAACGCCGCGCGCCACCTCACGCGCCATGCCACGGGTATTGCCGTGGAGCGAGTAGAACAGAACAAGGATTTCGGTCACGGCAGGATCTCTTCGACCGCTTCGGGGGGACGTCCGACTCTGGCCCGTTCCCCACATACGACGATCGGTCGCTGGAGCAGCTTCGGGTGAGCGCAGATTGACTCGATCAATGATTCGTCGTCGAGCGACGCGTCGCTCAGGCCCAGTTCCCTGTACTCGGCCTCGCCGGCACGGATGATGTCGCGCACCGGGATGCCGAGTTGCTGGATGATACGCTTGAGTTCATCCGGTGCTGGCGGTTGCCTGAGATACTCGACGATCTCGGGCTCGATACCGCGGTCGCGTATGAGCGCCAGGGTCTGCCGGCTTTTGGAACAGCGTGGATTGTGATAAATCGTGACGGACATGAATTCATCCGAATCTCGACAGGAAGGAAAGCGTAGCGTACCCGCTCGGGGCGAGGTGTCAACGCAAGCGGCGCCGACCTGGCTGGACGCATTGATCGATCCGGGCTGGCTGCGGGCCTTCGGCAAGCACCTGTGGCGCCATTTTCGCGAGGACCGGAGCTTCGAGGCGGCCGCCGCCCTGAGCTACACCAGCCTTCTGGCACTCGTGCCCTTGATGGCGGTGATGCTCGGCGTGATCTCCGCCTTCCCGGTTTTTGATCAGTGGGCGAACGAACTGGAGAGCTACATCTTTTCCAATTTCGTGCCGGCCGCCGGTGACGCCGTACAGGAGCACCTCAACCAGTTCGTCGAGCGCACCGCCGGCCTGACCGGGGCGGGCACGCTGATTCTGATCATCACGGCCATCATGCTGATGGCGACCATCGAGCGCAGCCTGAACCGGATCTGGCGTGTTGCGACGCCACGCCGGCTTACGGGCCGGCTGCTGACCTACTGGTCGGTACTCACGCTCGGACCGCTGCTGATGGGCGGCTCCCTGGCGCTGACTTCCTACATGGCCGCATTGCCATTGCTGGCGCCGGAAGCAGTGCGGGGCATGCTACAGGCCTTTTTCCTCAATCTCACGCCATTTTTCGTGGCCCTGGTCGGTTTTGCCCTGGTCTTCCTCGCCGTGCCCAATCGTCGAGTGCGGGTAAGGCACGCGCTGGTGGGGGCTTTCGTGTCGGCGGTTCTGTTCGAAGGGGCCAAACGCGGTTTCGTGCTGTACGTGACGCATTTTCCGACGTACGAAAAACTCTACGGCGCATTGGCCGCCGTTCCGATCTTCCTGGTCTGGATTTACGTCTCCTGGGTCGTGGTGCTGCTCGGCGCCAGCGTGGCCGCGGCCCTGACGACCTTCAACTACCGCAAGAGCGAATGGCGCTGGTCGCGCCGACACGAACTGGTCCTGGCGCTGCGCCTGCTGGGCCATTTCTGGCATGCCCAGCGGCAGGGGCGCGCGCTGTCGCAGCCTGATCTGCTCTCGCGCGAACCGGCCGCCAGTGATTCGCAGATCGGTCGCATCCTGGACTGGTTCCACGAGGCCGGTTTCATTCACTCCGACGACAACGGCGACTGGCTGCTTTCGACCGATGTCGAAGACATAACGCTCGGGGAACTCTATCGCACCGGACCGTTCATACTGCCGATCGGTGAATTGCACTCGGTTCCCGTCGAAAGCCATTGGGATCGTGCGATCATCGACAGTCTGCAGGCGGTCGATGAGGCCGGTCGGCCGGCGATGAACCGATCGATCAAGGCATTGCTGAAGTTTCAGGTAGGAGAACTTTCATGAGAGTTGCGTTACTCGCGCTGGTATTGCTGGTTGGGCCGGTGGCCGCCGAAGTCGATTTCGAGCTACCGGGGCTCGACGGCCAGACCCAGCGTCTGTCCGACCATCGCGGGCAGTGGGTGGTGGTCAATTACTGGGCGACCTGGTGCAAGCCCTGTCGCAAGGAAATCCCCGACCTGTCGGAAATGCACGATAGTCGCGAGGACATCACCGTGCTCGGGCTGGCGTTCGAGGATACCGATCCGGCCGACTTCGAGCAGTTTCTGGATTCCTACCCCGCCAGCTATCCCATTCTCCTGGTCGACGTCTATGACCCGCCGGCTGATCTGGGTCCGCCCCGCGTGTTGCCCACGACCCACTTGATTGATGGCGATGGCGTCATGGTCGAGACCTGGCTGGGACCGGTCACCAGCGACATGATCACGGAGTGGATCGATGAGCAGCAGTGATACGCGCAAATGGCTTATTTCCGGGCGTGTCCAGGGTGTTTTCTTTCGCGAATCCACGCGCCGTCAGGCTGAACCCCTCGGTTTGTCGGGCCACGCTGTCAACCTGCCGGACGGCCGGGTCGAGGTCGTCGCATCGGGCCCTGCTTCGGCGCTCGATGAGCTCGAGCGCTGGCTTCAGGATGGCCCCAATGCCGCACGCGTCGACACCGTCGAGCGGGTCGAGGCGCCCGCGGCCGTCTCGTCCGGTTTTTCGACCGGCTGATCCCTCGGGGCCCGGGCCGAAACGAAACCGGCCGGCGCAGAGGCCGGCCGGTATAACCATCTGATCGCTGGGTCTTACTGTGCGATGGTGTCGACGGGCTGGCGCGGCTGGTCCGGGTCCCGCCCGATCGTGAAGCCGCGAGAGCGCGATTCCAGTACAGCCATGCGGCCCTGGTCGAGCAATTGAACTTCGCGCACCTCGAACGGTGCCGCCAGGCCGGATGCCATCAGCAGGTCGGCCGGCACGTCGAGTTGAAGCTGGCTTTCGCCCGGCTCGAGTACTGCGGCCGTCTGGGTCATGGCCAGCGGCTGGAGCGTGCCGTCGGCAGCCGTTCCCCAGACCTGTCCGCTGACTTGGTAGCGGCCTGAGTTGGCGACTTCAACACCCAGATCGACGCTCAGCCCGCGGTCATCCCGGCTGCGGATGCGCTCGGTCAGGCGCGCTGTGGGCACGGCGATATCGACAGCCACCTTGAGGTCGCGACGGATCATGGTGTCGCCCTGACGGCCCTGCAGGTAGGCATGCACCTCGTAGAGGCCTTCGCCGGCCGCGGGTAACTCCTGTGGCACCTCACCCGTCAGTTCGAAACCGTCGGCAGTCACTTCCAGCGGCCAGTCCTGTGCGGCGTCCGGGCTGACCAGTACCGCCTGGACTGACTCGGCGGCAAAGCGTTCGTCGCCGTTGTTCAGACCCACGTTCAGTTCGATGCTGTCTCCTGCCAGGTAATTGTGGCGCGGGGCCGAAAGGCTTCCGACCCAGGGGCTCTCGGGCTCGAAGATGTGCACGACCATCGCCTGATCGGCGGGGGCGCCACCCAGCTGCAGGCTCAGGGTGTCAGCTTGCCCTTGCCCGGGCAGCTTGAAGGCGAGGCTGTCGGTTGGCACCGACATGCCCTGCGACTGAAGATCCCTGCCCGTGATCACCTCGAGACCGCCGGCGTCGCTGGTGATGGGCAGCGACCGCCCGTCGACGCTCACCTGCAGCCGCTCGGCATCGAGCAGAGCGCCGGTGTCGGCGTTCAGCGCCGAGATGCGAACGATGGCGCCCGGTGAACTCAGGGGCAGCTTGAGGCCTTTCTCCAGCCCGTGGCCGGTGGTGTCGACCCAGTACTGGCGGCTCTCCATGGCCGGGCCGGCAGGTGCGGGTGCGCTGTCGTCGATGCTCAGCGGCCAGGCGTAGCTGACCGGCTGCGATTCGGCATGACGACTGGGCGCAGCGACCTGGGTAGAAGCAGGCAGGCTTTCGACGCGCAGGTCGTTACCAGCAGGCTGTGCCCACTCGGTCGGCCCGGCGGCGGATACGGTTCCTGCTGCGAGCACAACGGCTGGCAGGAGGACGGTAATGCTTTTGAATTTATTCATGTCGGCTCCCGGTGGGTTCACAGATCGTTGCGGAGAATGGTGTCGAGACCGAAGCAGTCGCGACGGCTCTGGTGATGCGAAAGCACGCGATCACCGCTGGTGCGCCAGGTATCGTAGAACCACAGGTTGCCGGCACCGTTCTGGCTGCTGCAATCAAGGAAACCGTCGGAGCAGTCGTCGAGCCATTCCTGGGTGAATTCCAGGCCCACTTGTTTGTCGTAGCCACCGCAGTAGGCGTTGCTGCTCCAGATGGCCGACCTGACGTCGCTCCCGACCACGTTCCAGAAGCCGACGGGCAGGGAGGGCCTGCCTGCAGTGCCGTAGAGCCAGTTGGCGTTGTAGCTCTGCATCCAGCTGACCTGCTGCATGCGCACCGCGTCGCTCTGGTAGCCCAGCAGCCAGCCGAGTGAGGACTCGAATACGTTGCCCTGCATGACCGCATCGGCCAGCGGGGTGCCCTTGCTCGACGGCGCGAGGGCGTTGACCCAGCGAATCGAGTCGATGATCGCCGGGTAGCGGCTGTCCCAGGTCGGGTTGGACAGGATCCAGCGCATCACGTTGCCGCCGTTCGAGTGCGTGATCACGACCAGGTCGTCGATGCCGCGGCTGCTGATGAAGTTGTGGAGCTGGCCGGCCAGGCACCCCGCCGCACCCGAGGTCCACATGTACTCCTCGAACTGGCAGTTGATGACGACGTAGTTCGATGTATTGCCCAGGCCCTGGCGGACCGAATTGATCATGTCGCCGGTCCAGTAATCGTTGTAGGCATCGGTCTGATTGCCGGTTCCGTGAACGAAGGCCACCCCGGTGGCGCTCCATACGGAACCGAATGTCAGTAGCGCAAAAAGCGCCACGATGGCTTGCATCCTTAGGGTCATTCGGAATCTCCTCTCTTTATTTTGGTTACAGTCCCCGCGCAAGACTATAGCCCGACCCTGTGACCGGATTCAAATCCGGGGTTCCGTGATGGGCGTCTCCGCGCCCTTGATTCAGAAAAGCGATGCCTGGCGCACGGGCCGGAAACTGCGTCGGTGGGCCGGGCAGGGGCCATGGGCCTCCAGGGCGGCCAGGTGCGCGGCCGTGGGGTAGCCCTTGTGCCGGTCAAAGCCGTACTGCGGCCACTGCTCGTGGAGAGTCGTCATCAGCGCATCGCGGTGAACCTTGGCCAGGATGCTGGCCGCCGAGATGGCCCGGTCGAGCCGGTCGCCGCCGATCACGGTCTGCACCGGCCAGGGGAGTTGCGGTGCGCGATTGCCGTCGATTCTCACCAGCACGGGATCGAGGGCTAGGGCCTCGAGCGCTTCGCGCATGGCCCGGAATGTGGCCTGGAGGATATTGAGGCGATCGATGTCGGCCGGCTCGACGACCGCCAGGCCCCAGGCCACCGCCCGCTCCCGGACAAGCTCGGCCAGCGCTTCTCGCCGACGGGCGGAGAGCTGCTTGGAGTCGGCCAGCCCCGCGACCGGGCGCCGCGGGTCGAGAATGACGGCTGCGGCGACCACGGGGCCGGCCAGCGGTCCGCGGCCGGCTTCGTCGACGCCGGCGATCGGGCCGGCGCAGACGTCAGTTGTCGTCATGATCGATCATTTCTAGAACGGCTTTCGCGGCGTTCTGGCTCGCGTTCGCGGCGAGTTCGCGGCGGCACTGCTCCGCGGCCTGCTGGTAGGCCGTCAGACGGGCCGGGTCGTCGATCCACGCCAGCGCCTCGCGGCCGAGTGCTTGCGGCTGCGCCTGCTCCTGGACGAATTCCGGTACCAGGGCGCGCCCCTGCAGGATGTTGGGCAGGGCGATGAACTGCGATCGCACCAGTCGCAGCCCGCGCAGCAGCCAGTAGGTGGCCGGGGCGAGGCGGTAGTAGACGACCAGCGGGCACTCGAGCAGGAAGGCCTCGAGCGTTGCCGTGCCCGAAGCGCTTACGGCGACATCGGCGGCGGCCAGGCCCTCGCGGGTATGGGCACAGACGATCTCGACCCCGGCTCGCTCCAGGCGTTGGCCGACGAGCTTGCCCATCAGATCGCGGTGGGCTTCCCGGGCCAGCAGCATGGTCAGTTCCAGATCGGGCCTTTGCCGCCGCAGCCAGCCGGCGGTCTCGGCCATCAGGTCGGCATGGCGCTCGATTTCACCTCTGCGGCTGCCCGGAAGCAGGGCGATTCGATACTTCTGCGCTCCACTCTTCGGTGATTGTCCGTCGAGCAGGCGCGGCTGAGCTGCAATTTCGTCGGCCAGGGGATGGCCGACAAAGCGGCTGGACAGGCCGTGAGCGCGAAACAGGGCCGGTTCGAACGGGAAAAGGGTCAGCAGCAGATCCGCCGAGCGAGCCACCGAAGCGGCCCGGCCAGGGCGCCAGGCCCAGACGGTGGGTGCAACGTATTGCACCGTGCGCAACCCCTGCGCGCGAAGTCGTCGGGCCAGGCCCAGGTTGAAGTCGGGTGCGTCGATGCCGATGAAAACATCCGGTTGCCACTCGAGAATTCGCCTGCGGAGCGCGCGGCGCAAGCGAAACAGGCGCGGCAGATGGCGCAGAACCTCGGTCAAGCCCATGACATTGAGCTCGTCGAGATCGAACCAGGCCATGACGCCCGCGTCGCGCATGGCTTCGCCGGCAACGCCGGCCATTTCGATGTCGGGCTGCTGTTCCTTCAGCCGCCGCGCCAGGCTCGCGCCCAGGGCATCGCCGGATGCTTCGCCGGCGACGAGCACGATGCGCGGGGGGCGGCGGTTCATGGTGCGGTATTCAGCGCAGCAGTCCGCGCTGGCTGTTCTCGATCGATTCGATCATCAGCTCGAGTTCGGGCTGCTCGGCAGCGCGTGCACGCAACTCGGCAACGGCCTCGTCGCGTTGCAGGCCCTTGCGGTAGATCAGCCGGTAGGCTTCGCGGATATTGCGGATCTGCGCGCCGTCGAATCCGCGGCGCTTCAGGCCTTCGGCGTTGACGCCGCGCGGTCGCGGCGGCTGACCGGAAACCATGACATAGGCCGGAACGTCCTGATTGACGCCGCCGTACATGCCGAGAAAGGCGTGAGCGCCGATGCGGCAGAACTGGTGCGCGCCGGAGTAACCGGCGAAGATGACCCAGTCGCCGACGATGACGTGGCCGGCCAGCGTTGCGCCGTTGGCGAAAACCGTATGCGAACCGACCTGGCAGTCGTGGGCCACGTGGCTGTAGGCCATCAGCCAGTTGTCGTCGCCGATGCGCGTCACACCGATATCGTCAGCGGTGCCCCGATTGATGGTGACGTACTCCCGGATGGTGTTGTCGCGGCCGATTTCCACGGCCGTGTCCTCGCCCGCATACTTCTTGTCCTGCGGCGCCTCGCCCACGGAAGCGAACTGGTAGATGCGGCAATTCTCGTCGATGCTCGTGCGGCCGTTGATCACCACGTGGGGGCCGATCCAGCAGTTGTCGCCGATTACGACCTCGGGCCCGATCACGCTGTAGGCGCCGACCGAGACGTTGTCGCCGAGCCGGGCGCCGTCTTCGATGATGGCAGTGCGGTGAATCATGGTGTCGGATCGGGACGGGCGGCGCAGAGGAGTTCGGCGCTGGCGACCGGTTTGTCGTCGACCAGTACGACCGCCTCGTACAGGCCCATGTTGCGCATCAGTCGTTTCTGGGTGACTTCGAAGATGAGTCGGTCACCGGGTACCACCACCCGGTTGAAGCGCGCCTTGTCGATCTTGACCAGGTAGAAGAGCCGATTGTCTTCGCCGGTTGCCTCGCGCGCCAGGTGTGCCAGGCAGCCGGCAGCCTGCGCCATGGCTTCGAGCAGCAACACGCCGGGCATCACCGGATGGCCGGGGAAATGACCCTGGAAAAAAGGCTCGTTGATGGTCACGTTCTTCAGCGCCCGGATGCGTGGCTTTTCGTCGAGCGTGTAGTCCAGCACCCGGTCCACCAGGAGGAAGGGGTAACGGTGCGGTAATAGTTCGAGAATCTTTTCGATATCGACCTGTTTGGTATCGTTCATTGCGTTCTTGTCTTGATGATCAGGATTGATTTTTCTCCAGCCGGCGCAGACGACGCACCCAGTCGTCGAGCTGCCCCAGCCGGACCAGAGTTCGTTTCCAGCGGGCATGCGGGCGTGCCGGTATTCCCGAACCGTACTCGCCCGGCTCGGTGATTGAATCGAGCACCGTGCTCATGGCCGTGACGACCACCTTGTCGCAGATACTCAGGTGGCCGCCGATGCCGCAGGCGCCGGCGATCATGCAATAGCGCCCTATTCGTGTCGAGCCGGCTACGCCGACGCAGCCGGCAATCGCGGTATGGGCGCCAATGCGAACATTGTGGGCGATCTGGACCTGGTTATCCAGGCGTACGTCCTCGGCCAGTTCGGTGTCTTCGATGGCGCCGCGATCGATGGTGGTGTTGGCGCCGATTTCGCAGTCGTCGCCAATGACGACCGCGCCGAGCTGTGGCACCTTGATCCAGTGGCCGGCATCCATCGCCAGCCCGAACCCGTCAGCGCCGATGACCACGCCCGGATGCACCAGCACGCGCTGGCCCAGGCGGCAGCGAGCGCCGACGTAGGCGCGGGCGACCAGGCGGGAATCGTCGCCGATGGTGACATCATCGTCGATGACGCAGCCCGGTCCGACAACCACGTTGCGGCCGATGCAGGCACGGTTGCCGATGCTGACGTGCGCTCCGATGCTGGCCGACGGGTCGATCTCGGCATCTCGGGCAACGGCGGCCGTGGAATGGATGCCGGGTTCCGGGATCGGGCCTGGATGAAGATGGGCGGCGATTTTCGCCCAGCTCGTGTAAGGGTTGTCGCTGATCAGCGCGTTGCCCGACCAGCGCTCGGACAACGCTTCGCCGATGATCACCGCGCCGGCGCGGCACTCGGCCAGTTGCGGCGCGTAGGCCGGGTTGGCCAGGAAGCTGATGTCCTCTGGGCCGGCAGTGGCGAGGGTGGCCAGCGAACCAACGCGGTGATCGGCATCGCCGCGCAGTTTCAGGCCGAAACGGTCGGCCAGCGCCTTGAGCGTGGTGTCTTGCATTCGCGTTTCCGGGATTGTCTTACTGACCGGTCTGTTCGCTGCCATCCTGCTGGCTGCGGAAATCTTCCTCGAGCCACTGCAGGACGCGGTCGGTCACGTCGATTCGGTCGGAGGCGTAGGCGACGGGGCTGGTAAGGATCAGGTCAAAGTCGCCAGACTCGGCAATTTGTTCGACCGCGACCCCGATCGTTTCCTCGAGTGCCTTTTTTTCGGCGTTGGTTCGAAAGCGCAACTCCTCCTCCAGATCCTCTCTTCTTCGGTCGATAGAGCGCTGCAGGTTGCGGATTTCACGTTCACGTTCGAACTGTTCTTCCGCCGAAAGGTCGGTGGATTCGGCAAGCTCGGCTTTCAGCCGATCGAGGCGGGCCTCGTCAGTCAGCAGCGACTGATTGCGCGGACTGAACTCCTGGTCGAGCGATTCACGGACATTGACCACCTGCGGTGCGGCTTCGAACAGTCGTTTCATGTCCACGTAGCCGATGCGCAGGTCCTGGCCCAGCGCGGTCGAACACAGCAGCAGCAAGCCGGCTGCGCACAACCACGCGTAGCCGGAGCCGCTGGCGTTCAATCCGCTGAGCGTGGTCGCTCTCACTACACGCCCCGCGGGTCAGAACGTCTGGCCGAAGGAAAACTGAATAACCTGCGTTTCATCACCTTCGCGCTCTTTCAGAGGAGTGGCCACGTTAATGATAATCGGACCGACCGGCGCTTGCCAGGTCAGGGCCAGGCCGGTGGAGGCACGCAGCTTGTCGGTCTCGAAGCTGTCGTAATTGCGGAAGACGTTGCCCACATCGACGAACCAGGCCAGACGCGTGCCGCTGGCTTCGATATTCGGCAGCGGGAAGGCCAGCTCGACGCCGCCGATGACCTTGAAGTCACCGCCGACCGACCGGCAGAACTGATCCTTCGGGCCCAGGGAGTTGTCGTCGAAGCCGCGGATATCGGAGACACCACCACCGTAGAAGTGCTCGTAGAAAGGCAGGCCGTCATCGAAGCTCACGATCGAGTCGGGCTGACATTGCCGCCTGGGGTTGTCTCCGATTTCCACATCGACCGGTTCGAGGCCGAGCTCGTCGTCATAATCGTCGTAGGCGTCGCCGTGGGCGACATCGCCCTTGACGCTGAAGGCCATGCCGCTGCTGCCGATGGGCCAGTACTTGCGGAAGCGGTAGTTGAGGCGATAGAACTCGCGCGTGCTGCCCGGCAACGCGATTTCGGCGCCCAGACGGTGCAGCGAGCCACGCGTCGGGTTGAGGTAGTGGTTGCGGCTGTCGCGCGACCAGGTGCTGTCGAGCCGATAAGTCCTGATGCGGCGCTCATCGGAGCTGAGAAAGCCGTCTTGGTTCTCGTCGAGCGTGATGCCCAGCGGCCGTTGCGCTCTGAAGCAGGCGAATGCCGGGGATTCGGGGTCGTCGGGATCTTCCAGGCAGATGTCCCCGCCGATGTTGATGTCGACTTCCTGGGCGCCGAGTCCAAAGCGCAGGAAATCCACCTCGCTGAGCGGGAATCCGAAGTTGACGCCGCCAGCGGCCTGGCTGGTCGAGAACGAGGAGATGTTGGCGTCGCGCTGGTCGAATTCGGTGTAGCGGGCGTAGAAGCCTCTGGATACCCCGTCATCGGTGTAGTAAGGGTTGGTGTAGTTGAGCGACGCCTGGGTGTAGATGTCGCTGTGGCTGACCGAGAAACCGACACGTCGGCCGGTACCGAGGAAGTTGTCCTGCTGCACGGAAATCGAGGCGATCAGGCCCTGGACCTGGGAGAAGCCGAAGCCGACCTGGAAGCTTCCGGACGGCTGTTCTTCGACGCTGACGATGATGTCGACCTGGTCGTCACTACCTTCCACGGCCGGGGTTTCGATGTTGACGTTATCGATATAGCCCAGTCGTTGCAGGCGTAGCTTCGAGCGATCGATGGCCGACTGCGAGAACCAGGCGCCCTCGAACTGGCGCATCTCGCGTCGCAGGACCTCGTCCTTGGTCTGGGTGTTGCCGCGGAATTCGACCCGCCGCACGTAGACGCGCTTGCCCGGATCGACGAAGAAGTTGAGTTCGGTCTCCAGGGTGTCGCGATTGATGCGCGGTACCGGGTTTACATTGGCGAAGGCGTAGCCGATGTTCGAAAGCACGGCGGTGATGTTGTCTACGCTCTGTTCAACCTGCTTACGCGAAAAGGTCTCGCCGGCTTCGATCATGATCAGCCGACGCATGGTCTCCTCGCCCAGGATGAGCTCGCCGGTGAGCACCACGTCCTTGACCGTGTAGACCTCGCCCTCGCGGATGTTGGCGGTGATGAAGATGTCGTTCTTGTCGGGACTGATCGCGACCTGTGTCGATTCGATCGAGAAGTCGAGGTAGCCGCGGTCGAGATAGTAGGAGCGCAGGGTTTCCAGGTCGCCGGAGAGCTTTTCGCGCGTGTACTTGTTGGCGCCCTGCCAGAAAAACAGGCCGAGTTTGCTGTCGGCTTCGAACTCGTCGCGAAGTTCATCCTCGCTGAAGGTTTCGTTCCCGACGATGTTGATGTGGCGAATGCGCGCCTGGTCGCCTTCCTTGACGAGAATGCTGAGATTGACGCGATTGCGCGACAGTTCGCTGACCTGGGTGTCGACGTCGACCGCGTAGTAGCCCCGGCTGTAGTACTGCTGGATCAACTCCTGCCGAACGCGATCGAGTTCGAGCTGGTTGAAGATCTCGCCCTCGGCAATACCGATGCCGGCCAGCGCCGGCATCAGGTCTTCAGTCTTGATCTGGCGATTACCGACGATGTTGACCGAAGAAATCGCCGGGCGCTCCTCGACCGTGACGACCAGTAGATTGCCCTCCCGCGAGAGCCGGACGTCGTTGAAAAAGCCGGTTTCCCAAAGGTCGCGGATGGTGCTGCGACCCAGAGACGGCGTCATCCGGTCGCCCACCTCGATGGGCACGTAACTGAATACGTTGCCTTCGGAAAGTCGCTGCAGTCCGTCGACACGTATGTCGTCGATGCGAAATGTCTCGGCTGATACCAGGCCAGAGGCGACGAGCAGCATCAGCAGCAGGCAGATTCGTTTCATGTAGGATGCGTTCCGGTTTGTTGTTCCAGCATGAACAGCTTGGACACGCTGCAGTTTAGGAAAAAAGGCGTAATAGATCGTTAAATATCGCCAGGCTCATCAGCCCGACGACCATGAGAATGCCAAGGTATTGACCCAGAATCTGGGTCTTGTCGGATACGGGTGACCCCTTGACGAACTCCACAAGGTAATACATCAAGTGGCCGCCATCCAGTACCGGAATGGGCAGCAGGTTGATGATCGCCAGCGACAGGCTGATCAGGCCGAGGAAGAAGAGAAAGCGTGAAAAGCCCAGCAATGCGGACGAGTGGGCCATTTGCGCGATCGTGATCGGGCCCGAAAGATTGCTCAGGCTGGCATTGCCGGTGATCATGCGCCCGAGCATGCCGAAGGTTGCGGCGGTCAGCCGGCCGGTCTCGGCAAACGACTGCCCAACGGCCTCGATGGGACCGTGACGCAGGATGGTAAAGGCCCGCTCCATGTCGGCACGCGCGGCTTCGTCGGCCGGCGGCGACTGGATGCCGACGACCGGGCGGCCTTCCTGGATGGCGGGCGTCAGCGCCAGTTCGACGCGTCGTCCGTCTCGCTCGATCTCCATCGAGAGCTCGCGTGGCCGGTCCCGGTCGTCGACGCCGTGGGCCGGAATCAGGCGGGCCACGTCGCGCCACCCATCGACCGGTTCGCCGGCGACGCTGACGATGCGGTCTCCGGATTGCAGGCCACTGCTTTCGGCCGGTGTGCCCGGATTGACCGAATCGATCACCGGCGGCAGGTCCGGCCGCCAGGGTTCCAGCCCGATGGCCTGCAGCGCGCGCGACTCATCGAAATCGGCCGGCAGGTCGTCCATGCGAAGTTCCAGCGGGCGGCGGCTTCCGCCCCGCCGTTCGGCGACCACCGTGACCGATTCCCGATCGAGTGCGGCCGGCATCAGTTCGAGCAGGACGTGTGTCCAGGTCTCGGTTTCCTTGTTGCCGACCTTCACGATCAGGTCCTCGCGCTCGAGGCCGGCTTCGGCCGCGATACCGGTGGCCTCCCCGACGACAGGGCGGGTTTCGGGAATGCCGACGACGAACATCAGCCAGAATGCGGCCAGGGCGAAAATGAAGTTGAATGCCGGGCCTGCGGCGACGATGGCCACGCGCTGGCCGAGCGGCTTGCGATTGAAGGCCTGGTCGAGTTCACCCTCGGCCACCGGGGCTTCGCGTTCGTCGAGCATGCGGACGTAGCCCCCCAGCGGGATGGCCGCCACGCGATATTCGGTGCCGTCCTGCCCGGTACGCGAGAACAGCGCCGGCCCGAAACCAATTGAGAATTGCAGCACACGGACGCCCGACCGTCGCGCCACCCAGAAGTGGCCGAACTCGTGAAACGTGACCAGGAGGCCGAGAGCGACGGCCAGCCACAGAATGGGTCCGAAAATTTCGAGCATGTCAGGTCGGTCATCCGCACCGGTTCGCGACCGGTGATTGCTAGCGTTCCTTGGCGAAGCGCGCCATTGTAGCTTGTGTGAGTCGAGTCTGCGAAGAAAGGCGGTTCACGCACAGACGCCGTCGCGCCCGCGCAGAGCTCCCCGGGATCAGGGCAAGGGCGTGCCAGTGGCGCTGAGCACGGCAAGGGCGAAGAAGGGAACCGCGGCGGCCATGCTGTCGAAACGGTCGAGAATACCGCCGTGGCCGGGAAGCAGGGCAGAGGTGTCCTTGAGCCCGCGTTGTCGCTTGAGCAAGCTGATGAACAAGTCCCCGCCGATCGAGATCATCGCGATGCCGAAGGCCAGGGCGGCGAGTGCGAACGGCTCGAACGGATTCATGGGAAAAATGGCGCCCGCGATCGGTGTCAGTACGGCCGCGCCCAGGAGGCCGCCCAGTGCGCCCGCCCGCGTCTTGCCCGGGCTGATGGTGGGCGCCAGCTTTGCCCCGCCGAAGTGACGGCCGCTGAAATAGGCGGCCGTGTCGGCGGCGGCAATGACCACCAGCAACAGGAAGACCAGCCAGGGTGAAAGCGATTGCAGCAGGCTCAGCCCAAGCCAGGCGGCCAGCAGCGCGCCGCCGAGCAAGACCAGCTTGAGAATAATCGCCGGTGGTTTTCCGGATCGCCCCAGTCCCGGGCGCGACAGCCAGGCCAGGTTGACCAGCCAGAGCAGGCAAGCGCCCGTCAGCAGCCAGGCGGGCTCCAGGGCGAGGGCGTGAATCATGGCGGCCAGCGCTGCGAGGCCGAGACCGTACACCCAGCGGCCGAATTGTTGATCGATACCGGCCAGGCGGGCGGCTTCCCAGCCGCCCAGCAGCGGCAGCACGATCCCGGCGAGGACGGCGAAGCCCTCCGCCGACAGCCCGAAGACACCCAGCAAGCCGACGGCGGCAACGGCCAGGGCTGTGAGTACGCGCAGCCTAAGCACTCTGCACCTGGCCCAGGCCACCAAAGCGGCGTTCGCGCCGGGCAAAATCGGCCAGTGCCGCCCGGAAGTGTTCTTCCGCGAAATCCGGCCACAGCACGTCGGTGAAGTACAGTTCGGTGTAGGCCAGTTGCCAGAGCAGGAAATTCGACAAGCGCCGCTCGCCGCCGGTGCGGATGAACAGATCGGGCGGGGGCAGCGCGGCCAGCGACAGCATCGAACCGAATTGATCCCGGTCGATCGCGGCGGGATCGAGCTTGCCGGCTGCCACCTCTTCGGCCAGCACGCGCGCAGCCTGGACGATGTCAGACTGGCCGCCGTAGTTGACGGCGACGTTCAACTGCAGCGTGTCATTGCCGGCAGTGCGTCTTTCTGCCTGTTGCATCCCTTCGCGCAGGGTGCGGCTGAAGGCCGAGCGGTCGCCGATGAAGTTGAGTTGCACCCCGTGTTCGTCGAGCTCGCGGACCTCGCGATTGAGGGCACGCAGGAATAGATCGAGCAGCTTTCGGACTTCCGATCTGGGGCGGTTCCAGTTCTCGCTCGAGAACGCGTAGACCGTCAGGACCTGGACGTGTTGTGCCAGAGCGGCGCGTATCGTGCGCTTGAGCGCGTCCGAGCCGGCTTCGTGGCCGGCCGATCGCGGTCGGCCCTGGCGCATTGCCCAGCGGCCGTTGCCGTCCATGATGATGGCGACATGTCGGGGCGGGGAGGTGAAATCAACCAAGAGGAACCTCAGATTTCCATCAGCTCCTGTTCCTTGGTCGACACGAGTTCGTCGACCTGGCCGACATACTTGTCGGTCAGTTCCTGCACCTGCGTCTCGCCGCGCCGGACGTCGTCCTCGCTCAGTTCCTTTTCCTTCAGGTGTTCCTTGAGCTGGCTATTGGCGTCGCGGCGGATGTTGCGGATCGCGACCTTCGCCTGCTCGCCCTCGGCGTGAACCACTTTTGCCAGCTCGGCGCGCCGCTCTTCGTTGAGCGCCGGCAGCGGTACCCGGATATTGGCGCCCGATGTAGCGGGGTTGAGGCCCAGGTCGGAAGTCATGATGGCCTTCTCGATCTTTTGCACCATCGACTTATCGAAGGGCATAACGCTGAGCGTGCGGGCGTCTTCGGCGTTGATATTGGCCGCCTGGTTCAGCGGGACCTCTGTTCCGTAGTAGTCGACCGTAATGTGCTCGAGCAGTGTCGGGTGCGCCCGGCCGGTACGAATTTTTGACAGTTCGTTCTTGAGCGCGGCAACGCTCTTTTGCATGCGCTGGTCGGCATCCTTCCTGATCTCGTTGAGCATGTCTCACCTCTTGGATTGAACTGCGCCGTGGACGCTACGGCGGCCCGGCCGCCGATTGTAGCGGCGATTGTAGTGGTCATGGGTCCGGCTTGCAGCCCCTGCCGGATCAGCTCACCAGCGTGCCCACATCCTCACCGCTGATCACGCGGGCGAGTTCGCCGGCGCGGTTGAGGTTGATGATGCGAATCGGCATGGACTGGTCGCGGCACAGGACGATGGCATTGGTGTCCATGACCTGCAGTTTGCGCTCGATGACTTCATCATAGCTGATCCGGGCATATCGGGTGGCTTCGGAGTCGGTTACCGGGTCGGCCGAATAAATGCCGTCGACCTTGGTGGCCTTGATCATCACGTCAGCGCCCACTTCGATAGCACGCAGGCTGGCTGCGGTGTCGGTCGTAAAGAACGGATTGCCGGTGCCGGCGGCAAAAATGACGGCCCGCCCCTTTTCGAGATGGCGTACCGCGCGCCGGCGAATGTAGTCCTCGCAGACATCGCGCACGGATACCGCCGACATGACGCGCGTGGTCACACCTGCCTTCTCGAGCGCATCCTGCAGTGCCAGGGCATTCATGACCGTGGCCAGCATGCCCATGTGATCGCCCGTGATGCGATCGATACCGGAAGCCGCAAGCCCTTTTCCGCGAAAAATGTTTCCGCCGCCGATGACGACACCGATCTGCGTGCCGGACGCGATAACGTCGGCCACCTCGCGCGCGATGCGCGAGGATATCTTGGGGTCGATACCGTAATCGAGCTCGCCGAGCAGGGCCTCGCCGCTGAGCTTGAGCAGAACCCGTCTAGGTTGGGTGTTCTCGTTCATGTCCAGCAGCCTCCCTGCTCAGTAGTCTTTTAGAAGTCCCTAGCCGCGTGCCTGCTCCATGACCTCGGCCGCGAAATCGCCTTCTTCCTTCTCGATGCCTTCGCCCACTTCAAGGCGGACAAAGCCTTCGACCGACGCGTTGCGGCTCTTGAGCAGTTTGCCCACGGTCTGGTCGCTGTCCTTGACGAACGGCTGGCCCGTCAGCGTGATCTCGGCCAGGCGCTTGTTGAGGCGACCGGTAACCATTTTCTCGATGATCTCCGGCGGCTTGCCGCTGTCTTCGGCCTGGGCGACGAGAATCTGCTTTTCGCTGTCGATGACATCCGAAGGCACGTCCTCGACGTCGCGGTGGGCCGGGTTGAGCGCGGCGATGTGCATGGCCAGGTCGCGGGCGAGTTCCTCGTCGCCGCCTTTCAGGGCAACCAGCACACCGATGCGGCCACCATGGATGTAGCCGCCCAGGATGCCGCCGTCGGCCGACAGCGGCGCCATCCGGCGCACGCGGATGTTTTCGCCCAGCTTGGCGATCAGCTGCTTGGCGGACTCGGCCACGCTCTGGCCGTTTTCCATGGTCGCCTCGTTGAGGGCTTCCGCGCTGTCGACGGTCAGCGCCAGGCCGGCGACTTCATCGGCGAAGCGCCGGAAGTTGTCGTCCTTGGCGACGAAGTCGGTCTCGCAGTTGATCTCGACCAGAACGGCACGATCGCCGGACTCGGCCATGATCACCGCGCCCTCGGCGGCAACGCGGTCGGATTTCTTGTCGGCCTTGGCCAGTCCGCTCTTGCGCAACTGCTCGATGGCGGCATCCATGTCGCCGTCGGCTTCAACCAGCGCCTTCTTGCATTCCATCATGCCGGCGCCGGTGCGCTCGCGCAATTCCTTGACTTGTGCTGCAGAAATACTCATGGCTTTTTCAAAGCTCCTTGCAAATCGGGTTCAATCAGGACTCGCCGTCTTCGCCGTCAGACTTGGCTGCGGTCTTCTTGGCAGCCTTCTTCTTGGTCGCCTTTTTCTTGGCGGCAGTCTTCTTGGTCGCCTTCTTCTTGGCAGCCTTCTTCTTGGTCGCTTTCTTGGCAGCCGGCGCCGCCTCCGTTTTCTCTTCGGAAGTGGCCTCGGCCGGCTCTTCCTTGGCCGCCGGCGCTTCGGCCGGAGCTTCTGCCTTCGCCTCGGCGGCCGGAGCTTCCGGCTTCTCGCCTTTCGCCTCGGTTGCGGGCTCGGCCTTGGCCGCGGTCTTCTTCTTGGCAGTCTTCTTGGTCGCCTTCTTCTTGGCGGCCGGCTTCGCGGTCTTCTGGACCGGATTGCCTTCGGCATCGAGTTCGACGAACTCGTCTTCGTCGCCTTCGCCCGGCTGCGGTACAGAGGCGCGGCCTTCCAGGATGGCGTCGGCGGCCAGCTGCGTGTACAGGCGGATGGCGCGGATGGCGTCGTCGTTGCCCGGAATCACGTAATCGATGTTGTCCGGGTTGTGGTTGGTGTCGACCACGGCGACGACCGGAATACCCAGCTTGCGCGCTTCGGCAACCGCGATATCTTCGTGGCCGACATCGATGACGAACATCGCGTCGGGCAGGCCGTTCATATCCTTGATGCCGCCCAGGCTTCGCTCGAGGCGGTCGCGCTCGCGGGTGAGGTCGAGTACTTCCTTCTTGACCAGCTTGTCGAACGTGCCGTCGGTCTCCATCGCCTCGAGTTCCTTGAGGCGGTTGATGGAGCCGCGCACGGTGCGGAAGTTGGTCAGCATGCCGCCGAGCCAGCGATGCGAGACAAAGGGCATGTTGCAGCGCCGGGCTTCTTCTTCCACGGCCGTGCTGGCCGCACGCTTGGTGCCGACAAAAAGGATGTTCCCGCGACGGGCGGCGAGCCCGCCCAGGTAATTCAGTGCGTCCTTGAGAAGCGGCAGGGTCTCTTCGAGGTTGACGATGTGGATCTTGCCGCGAGCGCCGAAGATGTAGGGTTCCATCTTCGGGTTCCAGTAACGGGTCTGGTGGCCGAAATGCACGCCAGCTTCGAGCATTTGGCGCATAGTGACGTCAGGCATGTCTGTACTCCATTTTCGATGGACAACGAACCCGCCCGGAACCTTCCTTCGGGTCAGTCGGCGCAGCGCATTGTCCGGGGTTTAAGCCTCCGCTGATCCCATGCGGCGATCCTCAGCCCGTGAAGGCGGGACAACCCCGACGCATGTGTCGACCAGCGTGTGTAATGGTTCTTCACCCGGCTGGGCCGGGCAAATCCCGTCAATTATACCGGAGCCTTGGCGTGCGGCGCAATGCTTGTGAAGGCGCTGTCAGTCAACAGGCGGCGTTTCGCGCTAGACTGGGGATGAATACCGGGCGCCGCCCGCCTCAGACGAAATCAGGGAGTCGTCGCATGCAGGAAGATCACCCGGCCAGCGCGCCGGACTGGCTACCCGAATCCATTCACTTTGCCTGGGAATTTCTCGCTGCCTATCCCCTGGCACTCGCGCTGGTGGTCGCCCTTGTCGGGGTCGGCCTGGCCCTGCTGGGCCGGGGCTTCATTCTGTTCTGGGGGCACAAGGTCACGGCCCGCACCCAGAACGGACTCGACGAGAAACTGCTGCGCATTGGCGCGAACGTGGCCGCCATGCTGGTGGCCTATCTGGCCGTCGTGCTGGCCGTCCAGGTGATCGGCCTGGGCGAGCGTACCGAGCAGATCATCATTCGCATCCTCCTCAGCTTCCTGATCCTGCGCCTGATGCTTGCGGCCATGCGCGCCGGGCATGTCGGGCTGGAGATCGCCGCTCGCCTGCGCCAGCGCTTCTCCTTCGTGGAGGAGCGAACGCTGTCGCTGTTCGATCTGCTGCTGACGGTGCTCGTGGTCGGCGCGGCCGCTTACGCCCTGCTGATGGTCTGGAATATCGACCCGACCGCCTGGCTGGCCTCGGCCGGGGTAGTCGGCATTGCGGTGGCTTTCGCCGCCCGCGACACACTGGCCAACCTGTTCGCCGGGTTCTTCATCATTGCCGACTCGCCGTACAAGCTGGGCGACTATGTCGTGCTCGACACCGGCGAGCGCGGCGAGGTGACCAAGGTCGGGATTCGTTCCACGCGCATTCTCACCCGCGACGATGTCGAGATCACCGTGCCCAACTCGATGATGGCCAACTCGCAGATCTACAACGAATCGGGCGGCAAGTGGGAGCGCTTCCGTATCCGCATCAAGGTGGGCGTGGCCTACGGCAGCGATGTCGACGAAGTCGTCGAGCTGCTCGAGCGGCTCGCCTCCGAGCACGACACCGTCTGCAAGGACCCGACACCGCGGGTTCGCATGCGCGGCTTCGGCGATTCCAGCCTGGATTTCGAACTGCTGTGCTGGGTCGAGCGGCCGGTCGAGCGCGGCAAGGTCAGCCACGAACTCTACATGGCCGTCTACAAGGCGCTCAACGAGGCTGGCATCGAAATCCCCTTCCCGCA
Source organism: Wenzhouxiangella psychrophila (assembly GCF_042310375.1). NCBI lineage: Bacteria > Pseudomonadati > Pseudomonadota > Gammaproteobacteria > Chromatiales > Wenzhouxiangellaceae > Wenzhouxiangella > Wenzhouxiangella psychrophila. The sequence continues at coordinate 395,867 of NZ_JBHJMQ010000003.1, forward strand.
GCGGGATGTCTGGATGCGCGGCGACGCCGCTGGCGAAGCCTGATTTGTCGCAAGGCATTCCTGGCGTGTAGGCTGTGGCGGAACAGTCAGCGGGTGCGTTCGACCCGCAGCCTGTAGCCGTCTTCGGCATCGGTGCGGAGTACGCCCGCTGGGATTTCCAATCTACCAGCCAAGGGGAGACTCCGTGCGAATCGCGACGATTGTCCTGCTCTGTGCGTGTGCCGCTTTTTTCTCGCACACACAAGCTACCACCACCTTCACCTACCAGGGTCAGCTTCAGACCAACGAAGGAGCGGTCACCGATACCGTGGACTTCGAATTTTCGCTGTACGAGACCGAGAGCGGGAGCAACCAGGTGGGGACGACCATCACCCGTTCCGGCGTCGAGGTCGAAGACGGCCTGTTCCAGGTCGAGCTCGATTTCGGCGCCGGCGCGTTCGACGGCAGCCCGCGTTTTCTCGAAATCGCCGTGGACAACGGCGAGCCGCTCACGCCGCGCCAGCCCGTGACCGCGGCGCCGGTGGCAGGGTATGCCCTGGACGCGCCCGATACCCTGGATGGGCTCTCCTGCGACCCGGATCAACGGGTGGCCTGGAACGGAAGCGACTGGATCTGCGCCGATCCCGTCGACGACGACACGCTGGCCGAACTCGAATGCGGTGCCGACCAGTTGACGGTGTTCGATGGCAGCCAGTGGCAGTGTGCGCCGATGGACGAGACCGGCATCCTGGCCGAACTCGCCTGCGCCAACAGCGAAGTGCCCAAATGGGACGGTTCGGCCTGGCAGTGTGCGAGCGACCAATTCGAGGCGGCGGTTTGGTCGCTGGACGAAGGAGATGCCGTGTTCGAGGGCGGCAATGTCGGGATTGGCGGGCCAGCCGATCCATTTGCAAAATTGCAGGTGAGCGACGATTCAGGTTCCGGGAACGGGGTGCAGGTTTTCGTGGAGGCGGATGGCTACAACGCCGTTTATGGAAGTAATGACGTGGAGACCGGATGGTCGTACGGAGTTCGCGGTGAGACCGCTTCAGCAAGCGAGAACGCTCGTGGAGTCTATGGCTACGCACGCGAGATCGACGGCGCCGGCCAGGGTGTAACCGGAGAATCCAGGGGTAATCAATCGGGTGCGGCCGGTGTCTCCGGAATTGCCGAATCGACTAGTGGCGAGGTTCATGGTGTGCGTGGCACTACGCCGTCGACCCATGACGATGCAGCCGGCGTGCTGGGCGTGGCCAGCGGCGGTACCGGATATGCCCAGGGCGTGCGTGGCGTCGCCGAGAACGGGATTGCGATAGAGGCCCGGAATACCGGTGCCTCGGACTATCAGGTCGGCCTGTGGGCCACGATTGAGTCCGACAGCGGAGAGGCTGTCCAGGCCCGGGCGAGCGCGGAAAGCGGGCCAACATCCGGCGTGTGGGGCCGTGGCAATTCGCCCGACGGGTACGGCGTTCGCGGTAGCGGCGAAGCCGATAACGGCGAGGCGATAGGCGTTTATGGTCAGACCAATTCGCCCGACGGCTACGGCGTCTACTCACGCGATGCCATGCGCTCGGAGGGCGTGATCGAGGCCGACGCCGGTGTCCTGCATCGCCAGCGCGGCGAGCCGGGGACAGGCGAACTGGCCGACGGTGAGGTTATGGTCTACAACTCCGACGGCAGTGATGACTTCAACGCCGGCGACCTGGTCTACGCGATCAACGACGGCGGCAGCATCCTGACACAGACCCTCGTCGAGAAGGTCAACGCGTCGAGTCTCAGTTCCAGCGCCGAGCCCGCTTCCCGCCCGAAAGCGTCGCTGGCCTCGGACAGGACTTCGGATTCCGGCCGGACGACTCGAATCGAGTCGCTGGAGCGTGACAACCGGCGCAAGCAGGAACGTATCGATGAGCTCCAGCAACAAGTGACACGCCAGCAGCAGCGGCTTGCTCGCCTGGAAGAGGTCTTGCTGGAGGATCGTCGGGTGGCGGAAGAGTAGGCGCGTTCCGACCGCCAGGCGCGACAGGCGTATTAAGGCATCGATCGCAGCATTCAGTACGGTGAAGCGTGCTCCGACGCTTTAACTGCCCCAATGCCAGTACATGGATTTTCGCACATGATGTCTCAAACTGGCGGGTTTACACGTTACCTGTACTGTGGCTACGAATCATTCATTCCCCCTGAGGAGCATGCATGCGCGCCCTGTTTCTGATCACGGTCCTGTCGCTGACGGCCCTTCCGTCCGCCGCGCAGTCCGAAACCACCATCACCTACCAGGGCCAGCTGGAGGACGCTAGCGGGCCGTTTACCGGCACCCCCGGTATGGAGTTCAGGCTGTTCGACAGTCTGACCGAAGGCGGTCAGATTGGCACCGAGATCGTCTTGTCGGCGGTGCCCGTCACAGACGGCCTTTTCCAGGTCGAACTGGATTTTGGTGCACCTTACGGTGCCAGTCCAACTTACCTGGAGGTCATGGTCGGCGGCGAGACCCTGGAGCCGCGGCAACGAATTTCGGCAGCACCTCTGGCGGTTCACGCACTGTCGCTGGATGCTGCTTATGGCGACAATCGCTTCTGGAAACTGGACGGCAATTCCGGCACCACGCCCGGCACGGACATCCTCGGCACGACCGACGACACGCCACTGGAGGTCCATGTCAATGGCGTGCGCGCCCTGCGACTGGAGCCGGGCGACGGCCCCAACGTAATCGCCGGCAGCGCTGCCAACCAGGTTGCCAGCGGCGTGCGTGGCGCGAGCGTGGCCGGCGGGTGGGATCTGGGCGGCAATTTTGTGGCCGGCGACTTTGGCACGATCAGTGGTGGCGCCGACAACCTGGCCGGTGCCCCCGACGGGAATGAAAATACTCGAGGGTTTGCGACGGTTAGTGGGGGCACAGGTAATACGGCCAACGACGCATATGCGACAGTCGGGGGCGGTATCAACAATTTGGCCAGCGGGTATGGAGCAATGGTCGGAGGCGGGGCCGCCAATACAGCCAGCAAGTCATATGCGACAGTTGGGGGAGGCTTCAGGAATACCGCAAGCGGAGAATACAGCTTTGCCGCCGGGAACCGCGCCAAGGCTAATCACCGGGGCGCTTTCGTCTGGGCCGATTCGACGACCGACGATTTCGCCTCAACCGGTAACGATCAGCTTTTGGTCCGTGCAGCCGGCGGCGTCGGTATCGGCACGAACAGCCCCACCCGAGACCTGCATATCAAGCAGCGCAGCACCGACAACGCTGGAATTGGTCTGCAAATCGAACGAAGCGGCGCTAGCACCAACAACTGGGGGCTGTATATCGCTACGACGGATAATCTCGGATTTCGCTACAACGATGTACTGAAGTCCCGGATCGATGCCGATGATGGCGTCTACTCGACCTCATCCGACCGGAACGCCAAGAAGGACATTCAGGCATTGTCTGGAGTGCTGAGCAAGGTGCTGGAGCTCAAGCCCCGAACCTATCTAATGAAGGAGCAGGACGAGTCGTCTGTGCGCTCTCCCGGCTTCATTGCGCAGGAAGTCGAGCCCCTATTCCCCGCGACGGTAACCGTTCAGGACGGTGAGTACGCTCTAAAGTACAGTCAGATCACCGTGCTCAATACCGCCGCGCTGATCGAACTGAACGAGCATTTCAATAGCACGATGACCGGCCTCGAGAGTGAGTTCGAGAAACGCTTCGCGGCACTGGAGTCTGAAAATACCGATCTTCGAGCGCGCGTGACGGCATTGACGGCCGAAACGGGGCGAATGGAGGTCTTGGTGGAAAGAAACCGGGCGCTGGAAGACCGCCTGGCCAGACTCGAATCACTTGTTATTGAACAACAGGAAATCGCGGAGCGATAAAGATCGGGGGGGAAGACCCTTGCTGCGAGGTTGCGAGCGGGTTGCAGCCTGGGTATGACATTCCGGTAAGAGACTGTCCAGCAAAATTGCCTGGCAGGATGGGGTGTTACTTCCCGTAAGTGGGGTATTGGTCCAAAAAAAACCGACTGCGTAGGGAGGCGCCATGCTCCGGAGTACATACCAGGCCACGATTGGCCTTATTCTGCTGTTCATTTCAATCCCGCTTACGCTCGCTCAGACCACCATGACCTACCAGGGTCAGCTGCAGGACGGCAGTAGCCTGGTCGACGGCGAAAGCGTCGAACTGTACTTCGAACTCTACGACGACCCCGATCCGGGTAACGGCACGTTGATCAGTGATGACGGCCCGTTCAATGTCAGCGTCGAGGACGGCCTGTTCCAGGTTGAACTGGACTTTGGTGATGTCAACTACACCGTAGCGAAGTACCTGCGAATCCGGGTCGATGGCACCTGGCTGGATGGCACGCAGGAAATCACCACAGTACCGGTGGCCACCCGCGCGCTCAACGTGCTGCCTGGGGTGAGCGGCATCTGGAGCCAAAGCGGGGACGCCATCTCCTATTCGGCCAACGGGCAGGGTGTGATCTTCTCCCCCGATGGCAGCAGCGACCAGGGCCCGATTATCGCCATAGGCCATGGCAGCAACGACGCGAGCGCTCGGGGTGTGACCGTCTCTGGCGGCGGGCAGTCTGGTGCGCCCAATGTCGCCGGTGGTGCCTACGCCGTGATCGCCGGCGGATTCGGCAACATTGCCGACGGCCAACGAGCCGTCGTCAGCGGTGGCGCGGACAATGAAGCGCTGGGATTCTCGGCAACGATCGGCGGGGGACGGTTTAACGTCGCCAATAGCGTATCCACGACCATCGCCGGTGGACTGTCCAACGAAGCCACCGGCTCGAACAGCGTGATCGGCGGCGGCTGGCGCAACAAGACCGGTGATTCACTTTCCGTCGTTCCGGGCGGGCAGGAGAACGAAGCCCGGGCCAGGTACAGCTTTGCCGGCGGCTATAACGCTATCGTTCAGGCTGATCATCGCGGTGCCTTTGTCTGGGCGGACGATGTCAACCAACTGGACGGGATTGCCAGCGATCGGGGAGAGCCATTCCAATCGCAGGCCGCCAATGAGTTCGCCGTGCGCGCGACCGGTGGTGTGCGATTTGTCACGGACATCGATGACAATGGCGATGCGTTGCAGTCGCTGCACTTTAACAGTCAGGGACAAATGGGTATCAACCGGTCGAGCCCGCTGGCGGCATTGCACGTGGAATCCGCTTCCGGTGAAGATGCTTTCCGCTCCCGCATCGATGGCTTGACCGGCCTGCGGGTGCATGACAACCGCGGTGTATCAGTCGGTACTGCCGGCACCCCGCCGGCAGCCGGCCTGAGCGTATCGGGAGAGCTCGAACTCAATACCCTGGGATCGGGCGGGTCCCAGTTGTGCATCAACTCCAGCGATATCGTTTCGGAGTGCAACACCAGTTCGCGCCGATTCAAGCAGAACATTCAGTCGTTTGATGGGGCCAAAGAACGGATCGAACGATTGCGCGCGGTGCGGTTCAACTGGATAGAAACGGGTGAAACCGATATTGGCCTGATTGCCGAGGAGGTGGCCGAAGTGGCGCCCGAGCTGGCGCTGTATGAAGACGATGGCCAGGTGCGCGGGGTCAAGTATCGACAGCTCGGCGTCGTGTTGCTCGCGGCGATGCAGGAGCAACACCGGGAGATGGCAGCGTGGCAAAGGGAGCAACAGGATCGCCTGGCGGCGATGGAAGCCGAAAACGCCCGGTTGAGATCGGCGGTTGAGCGCAATGCAGAGCTGGCCGAGCGCAACCGCGATCTGGAAGGACGCCTGGCGGCGCTTGAAGCTGTTCTGCTCGAGAAAGAACGGGTCGCCCGCTCGGAATGAAACCGTGCCCGGCGGCGCGGCCTGCGCCGCCGGGCTTGCCACACGCGAGGCTTCAGCCCAGTTGTGACTTGATAAAGTCGACGACGTGATCCAGTGCGATCTCACCCTTCTCGACGCCACGCCGTCGGTACTCAACGATGCCGTTGTCCAGGCCGCGGTCGCCAATGACCAGTTGATGCGGAATGCCGATCAGCTCGGCGTCGGCGAACATCACGCCGGGGCGTAGCGGGCGGTCGTCCATCAGGACTTCCACGCCGGCCGCGGTGAGTTCCTCGTAGAACTTTTCGGCCTGCTCGCGGGCGCGGTGCGACTTGTGGCCGTTGACCGGTAGGATGGCGACCTGGAAGGGGGCCATCGGTTCGGGCCAGACGATGCCGGCCTCGTCGTGGTTCTGCTCGATTGCGGCGGCGACGATGCGGGACACGCCGATGCCGTAGCAGCCCATGGTCGGGTGGACGGCGCGGCCGTCCTCGTCCATCACCACGGCATTCATTGACTCGGAATACTTGCGGCCGAGCTGGAAGATGTGGCCGACCTCGATGCCGCGGATGATCTCGAGCTTGCCGTCGCCTTCCGGGCTGGGGTCGCCGGCGAGGACGTTGCGAAGATCGGCGACCTCCGGCAGGGCGACGTCGCGCTCCCAGTTGATGCCGAAGTAGTGCTTGTCGTCGGTATTGGCGCCGGCGCCGAAATCGCTCATCACCGCGACCTGGCGGTCGATGACGCAGGGAATGGGCAGCTCGACCGGGCCGAGGCTCCCGGGGCCGGCGCCGATGGCCGTCCGGATTTCTTCTTCGGTGGCCATCCGCAGCGGTGCGGCAACCATGGGATGTTTCTCGGCCTTGACCGCGTTGAGCTCGTGGTCGCCGCGTACCAAGAGCGCCACGAAATCGGACTCGCATTCGTCACTGGCCTCGACCACCAGGGTCTTGACGGTCTTCTCGATCGGCAGCTCGAATTGTTCGACCAGCGCGGCGATCGTCTTGGTATCGGGCGTGTCGATCAGGCGCATGTCCTCTTTCGGCTCAGCGCGCTCACCGACGGCGACGGCCTCGGCCAGCTCGACGTTGGCCGCATAGCTGCCGCCGGGTACGTGGGCGATGGCGTCCTCGCCCGAGTCCGCCAGGACATGGAATTCGTGGCTGACCGCCCCGCCAATCGCGCCGGAGTCGGCCTTGACGGGTTTGAACTTCAGCCCCAGGCGCTCGAAGATGCGCCAGTAGGTGTCGAACATCACCTGGTAGTAATCGGCCAGGCTTTCGTCGTTCATGTGGAAGGAATAGCCGTCCTTCATCAGGAACTCTCTGGCACGCATCACCCCGAAGCGCGGCCGGATCTCGTCGCGAAACTTCGACTGGATCTGGTAGAAGCAGATCGGCAGTTGCTTGTAGGAGCGCAGCTCGGCCCGGGCGAACTCGGTGATCACCTCTTCGTGCGTCGGGCCGAAGGCGAACTCGCGCCCGGCACGGTCGGTAATCTTGAGCAGCAGCGGGCCGAAGTCTTCCCAGCGACCGGTCTCCTGCCACAGCTCGGCCGGCTGGATGGCCGGCATCAGCATCTCCAGCGCGCCGGCGGCGTCCATTTCCTCGCGCACCACCTGCTCGACCTTCCTGAGCACCTTCAGGCCCAGCGGCGTCCAGCTGTAGATGCCTGAGGTGAGCTTGCGGATCATGCCCGTGCGCAGCATCAGCTGGTGGCTGACGATCTCGGCATCGGCCGGGACTTCGCGCAGGGTGGCGAGGTGGAAGCTGGAAGTTTTCATCGAATCGGGCCCGTTTCGCGGCGTTTGGCAAAGCAGGGAATTCTATCAGGCAGCCGGGCGTGACGCGCGCCTGCCCGCCCGGAGGCAAGCCAGCCGGGGTGGTGGAATGCTATTCTTGGCGCCCTGAATTCACGCTCTGAACTGCCGGATCACGATGGCCCAGGAAGAAAAATCCGAACAAGTACCGGCGCGCGGCGCGTTCCTGCTTCCCAATGCGCTGACCACCGGCGCGCTGATGGCCGGCTTTTTCGCCATCGTCTCGGCCATCGAAGGCGAGCCGGTTTCCGCCTGTATCGCCATTGTCATCGCCGGGCTCCTCGATGGCCTCGACGGCCGCGTGGCCCGATTGACCGGCACGCAGTCGGAGTTCGGCGTGCAGTACGACTCCCTGTCGGACATGGTGTCTTTCGGTATTGCACCGGCCGTGCTGGTGTTCACCTGGACCCTCGATTCCTTCGGGCATGCCGGAACCGTGGCCGCCAAGGCCGGCTGGCTGGGCGCGTTTTTCTTCAGTGCCTGCGCAGCCTTGCGGCTGGCGCGATTCAATACCCAGGCGGGCGTGGCCGACAAGCGTTATTTCCAGGGGCTGGCCAGCCCGGCGGCCGCCGGCATGCTGGTCGCCATCGTCTGGTTTTCCGACGACCGGCAGCTCAACCCGGAACTGATGTCATGGCCGTTACTGGTGGTCACGATCCTGCTGGGGACGCTGATGGTTTCGCGCGTTCGCTATTACAGCTTCAAGGCCGGTCCGCGCCGCGACCGCGTCCCGTTCGCCTGGATTTTCCTGCTGCTGGTCTTGCTGGTGCTGCTGGCCATCGACCTGCCGGCCGTGCTGCTGACGGTGGGCATTCTTTATGTGCTGTCCGGTCCGATCGTGACCATTCGTGGTCGCAATCGCCAGCGCATCCGTCGACGACGGGACGGAGACAATCCGTGATCCCCTCGCCTGCCTCGCACCAGCGTCTGCAAGCCCTGGGTATCGACGTCTGGGTGCGCCGGGATCGTCGTGCCGCCGCTTCCCGTTTGCCGGAAGTTGAACAGGCCGACGAGACCCCGTCCCGATTGGGTCCGGAAACCCCGCGCGTGCGCATGGCCTCCGGCGACGGCGACTGGCTCCTGGTGCAGGACGCACCCTGGGACGGTCGCCACGAAACGCTGCTCGGTGATATCCAGGCCGCTATCGGTTCGGCCCGCTGCCGCTTTGGCCAGTGGGCGCATTCCGACTCGGCCGGAGTTTCCGTCGCCGAACTGGACTCGCGCGGTATCCGTCACCTGCTGGTTTTCGGCCGGGCGCCCGACGGCACGGACGGGGTGGGTGTAATCCTGGCGCCCGAGCTGCCGCAACTGGCCACCAGCGCCGAGGCCCGGCGTCACCTGTGGCGCCTGCTGGCCGCGGAGCTCGACGACTGATGGCCGCGGTCCTGTCGCCACGGGTGGCCGTCCGCGCCATGGTGCGCGGCGACCTGGATACGGTCTTCAAGATCGAATCGGCCTCTTATCCCTTCCCCTGGACGCGCGGTATTTTCCAGGACTGCCTTCGCGTGGGTTATCGCTGCCACGTGCTTGATCTCGACGAGGGCGTGGCAGGGTATGGCATCGTCTCCCACGCCATCGACGAGGCGCACCTGCTCAATCTCTGCATCCACCCCGACCGGCGCCGTGGCGGATTGGCGAGCCTGCTTCTCGATCACCTGGTGCGTGAGGCGCAAATCGCGGATGTGGATCGGCTGTTCCTGGAGGTCAGACCCAGTAACAAGGCCGCGGTGAAACTCTACAAGCGCTACGGTTTTCACGTCATCGGACGCCGGCCCGGCTATTACCCCGCTGCGGAAGGGCGGGAGGATGCGATGGTGATGGTGTTGCACCTCGACGAGCGCACAAACACGCAGGTGCCAGGCAAGTAGCCCGCTTTCTCCGGCCATGACTTTTGGCCCATGTCGACCCGCCATGCTGGTGTTATAGTTCACCAACACACCAGATTGTCATCCCGAGGCGAGTCGAATCATGAACAAGACGCTGTTGCTCCTGCTGGTCGCGAGTCTGGGCCTGGCGACGGCCTGCGAATCCGGTCGTCCATCCGGCGGGGCCGAAGAGGACGAGGAAGCGCCGGTGGTTCCGGTCGAGGCGGTCGCCGCCCGGAACGACACGATCGAGGCCTATTATTCGGCCACGGCCACCCTGGAAGCTGACGGCGAAGCGGCGGTGGTGCCGCGTGTCGGCGGCCGCATTACCGCGATCGAAGTGGAAGAGGGTGACCAGGTAGCCGCCGGCGACGTGCTCGCGCGTATCGATGACGAGCGATTGAAGCTGGAGTTGGCCCGCGCGGAAGCCGATCTGAGACGGCTGCGCCAGGATCTGGAGCGCCAGCGCGAGATGCACGAGCGCGACATGATCAGTACCGAGGCCATCGAGCGCCTGCAGTACGAGTTCGAGGCACAACAGGCGGGACATGAGCTGGCCCGCCTGGAATTGTCCTATACCGCCATCACCGCGCCCATCGACGGGGTGGTCTCCGAGCGCATGATCAAGGTCGGCAACATGGTCTCGACCACCGAGCCGGTGTTTCGCGTGACCGCGCTCGATCCGTTGATCGCCACCCTGCATATACCCGAACGCGAACTCGCGCGCCTGGCGCCGGGCCAGATTGCCGCGCTCAGCGCGGATGCGCTCCCCGGCGAGCGTTTCGTGGGCGTGGTCGACCGTATCAGCCCGGTGATCGATGCGGACTCGGGCACCTTTCGGGTCACGGTGGAATTGCGCGACTCTTCCGGCCGACTTCGGCCGGGCATGTTCGGCCGCTTCGACATCGTCTACGATCGGCGCGAGCAGGCGGTGCTGGTGCCGGTCGAGTCCGTGCTGATCGAGGACGGCGAAGCTTCGGTCTTCGTCGTCACGGACGATGAGGCACAGCGGCGTAGTGTCGAGGTCGGCTACCGCAACAATGGCCACTACGAGATCGTGACCGGTATCGAACCGGGGGAATCGGTGGTCGTCACCGGCCAGGCCAGTCTCAGGAGCGGCGCGCGCGTGCAGGTGCTCGGTGAAGAGCCGCCGCAGGCCGCCAGCGATCAGGCGGTGGCCGAACACATCGAAGCGGTGGATGCCTCGTCATGATCCGATTCGCCACGCGCCGGCGGGTGACCATCGCGATGTTCACCCTGGCGGTATTGCTGTTCGGCCTGGTCTCGCTCTCGCGGCTCGACATCAGCCTGCTGCCGGACCTGGCTTATCCCACGCTGACCGTTCGAACCGAGTTCGCCGGGGCGGCGCCGGGCGAGATCGAAAACCTCGTCACCCGACCGATCGAGGAGGTCGTCGGCGTGGTCCAGGGCGTGCGGAGCGTGCGCTCGATCTCGCGCACCGGCCAGTCCGACGTGACCCTGGCGTTCGCCTGGGGTAGCAACATGGATCGCGCCGCCATCGACGTTCGCGAACGCATCGAGCGCCTGACCCTGCCGCTGCAGGCCGAGCGGCCGCTGCTTTTGCGCTTCGATCCCTCGACCGAACCGGTCATGCGCTTCGCCCTGGCGCGTGATACTTCCGAGGCGGCGCGCGAGGCCGATGCCGCCAGCCGCGTCCTGCCCGCCGACGAGACCGACGAGTTCGCCACCCTGCGCATCCTGCGCCGGCACGCCGAAGAGCGACTCAAGAAGGACATGGAGTCGATCGAGGGCGTGGCCGCCATCACCGTCTCCGGCGGCCTTGAAGACGAGATCCAGGTGCTGGTCGACCAGTATCACCTGGCCCAGCTGAATCTCGCGCCGGCGGAAGTGGCCAACCGCCTGCGGGCCGAAAACATCAATCTCTCGGGAGGGCGCCTGGAAGAGGGCACCCGGCAATTCCTGGTGCGTACGATCAACGAGTTCGAATCCGTTGAAGAAATCGCCGGCCTGATAGTCGCCACGCGCGACGGCGAGCCAATCTACCTGCGCGATATCGCCGAGGTGCGCGAGGGCTGGCGCGAGCGTGACGCCATCACGCGCGTCGATGGGCAGGAAATGGTCGAGCTCGCGCTTTACCGGGAAGGCGATGCCAACGTGGTGTCGGTGGCCCGGGCCGTGGAGCGACGGATGGGCTCGATTCGCGCCGAACTGCCCGCCGACCTGGCGCTTACCCGCGTCTACGACCAGTCGGTGTTCATCCGCAGCGCTATCAACGAGGTTGTCCAGGCGGCCCTGTTTGGCGGCCTGTTGGCCATTGGCGTGCTCTACCTGTTCCTCAAAAGCGCACGCGCAACCGTCGTTGTCGGCCTGGCGATCCCGATCTCGGTGATCGCCACCTTTGCGGCCATGTACGGTGCGGGTGTCACGCTGAACATCATGTCCCTGGGCGGCATTGCCCTGGCCATCGGCCTGCTGGTCGACAACGCCATCGTGGTGCTGGAGAACATCTCCGCCAAGCGTGAAAAGGGACTGGGCCTGATCGATGCCGCCCGCGAGGGCGCCGGCGAGGTCTCCGGCGCCGTGGTAGCCGCCACACTGACGACCATCGCCGTGTTCCTGCCGCTGGCTTTTGTCGACGGCATTGCCGGGCAGCTCTTCCGCGACCAGGCGCTGACCGTCACTTTTGCCCTGCTGGTGTCGCTGGCGGTCGCGCTGACCCTCATTCCGATGCTGGCCTCAATTGGAGAAAAGCCGCGCAATCGGGTCGGCGGTGACTTGCCGGAAGAGGGCGACACCCAGGGCGTGCGTCCCGATGGCCGGCTGGCCCGACTTCGCTACCGTGCGCAATCGGCGCTGACCTGGCTGGCCGTGCTGATCACGCGCCTGGTCGGCGGGCTGTTCCGCGGGCTTGGCGGGCTGCTCGGCCTGGCGCTTCGACCACTGGTGGCCGCGTTCAATCGCGGTTACGACATGCTTTCTGGCCATTATCCGGGCGTTCTCGAGGCCTCGCTGAGACGGCGGGGCCGCACGCTGTTGCTGGCGCTGGGCTTGTTTGCGCTCGCGCTTGCCCTGCTGCCGCGGCTGGGCATGGAGCTGGTTCCGGCATTGGACCAGGGTGAGTTCCGCGTCGAGATCGCACTATCGCCCGGCACGCCGCTGGAGCAGACCGGGCAGATGGTGGCCGGCCTGGCTTCGGTAGCGAGTGAATGGCCCCGGGTCGAGCGCACCGATGCCCTGGTCGGCACGGGCGATCGTATGGACGCCAATCCCGAGGAAGCTGGCGAGCACCGGGCCACGCTCAATGTCGTGCTCAAGCCCGGTTCGGACGGCGAAGCGGTGCGGGCCGCCCTGCGCAGCTACCTGGACGAGCGTCCGGGCGTGGACTACAACATCGGCCAGCCCGAACTGTTCACCCTGGCCACGCCGCTTGAAGTGGAGGTGGCCGGCTACGAGCTCGAGGAGCTGCGCGCGGTCGCGACGCGGATCGCCTCACGCATGGCCGAGTCGCCGCGATTCGCCGACGTGCGCTCCTCGGCCGAGCAGGGCTACCCCGAGATCCGCATCCGTTTTGATCACGAGCGCGCCGCCCGGCTGGGGCTCAGAGCCGACCAGATTGCCGACACCGTCGTTCGACAGGTGCGCGGCGACGTGGCCACGCGCTACAGCTGGCGCGAGCGCGAAATCGACGTGCGCGTTCGCGTTCTCGATGAGCAGCGCGCCTCGCCCGAGCGTATCGGACAGCTGGTGGTCAACCCTGGCGCGGAGCGCCCCGTGACCCTCGACGCCGTGGCCGATATCGATATTGCCGTGGGGCCCGGCGAAATCCGGCGCGTGGGCCAGCAGCGGGTCGCGGTGATCTCGGCCGAAGCGGGTTTCGGCGACCTGGGATCGGCCGCCGACGAGGCGCGTGAGATCATCGCCGGCGTGCCCATGCCGCGCGGCGTCAGTGCGCGCGTGGCCGGCCAGAGCGACGAGATGCAGCGCGCCTTCCGTTCGCTGCTGCTCGCCCTGGCCCTGGCGGTATTTCTGGTCTATCTGGTCATGGCCTCGCAGTTCGAGTCGTTGCTGCACCCCTTCGTGATCCTGCTGAGCATTCCGCTGGCGCTCACCGGCGCGGTGTTCGCGCTGTGGCTCACCGGCACGACCTTGTCGGTGGTGGTGTTCATCGGCGTGATCATGCTCGCCGGAATCGTTGTCAACAACGCCATCGTCCTGGTCACGCGCATCAACCAGCTGCGGGCCGAGGGCATGGTGCGTGAGCGGGCTATCGTCGAGGCCGGCCGGGCGCGGCTGAGACCGATCGTGATGACGACGCTGACCACCGCGCTGGGCCTGCTTCCGCTGGCGCTCGGGCTGGGCGAGGGCGCGGAGATGCGCGCGCCCATGGCGATCGCGGTCATCGGCGGCCTGCTGCTGTCCACGGCCCTGACCCTGGTCGTGATTCCGGTGGTCTACAGCTTGCTCGACCGGCGCCGCACGGACGCCGACAGCCAGGCGGCGCAAGCGGCCGCCCCGGCGCGATGAACCGGCTTCCGCGCCTGGCCATCCGCCGCCCGGTCACGACCTGCATGGTGTTCGTGAGCCTGGCGGTGTTCGGCCTGATCGCCACGCGCCTGCTACCGCTGGAGTTCTTTCCGGACGTCGACTTCCCCGGCATGATGATCGAGGTGCCGTATCCCGGCAGCTCACCGGAAGAGGTCGAGCAGCTCATTGCCCGGCCCGTCGAGGAAGCGCTGGCCACCATGGCGGGCATCCAGCGCATGATCACCAATGTCGGCCAGGACAACGTGAACCTGTTCGTGTTCTTCGATTGGGACGCCGACATGGATGCGCGCGGCGTCGAGGCGATGGACAAGATCGACGGTATCCGGCATCGCCTGCCCGAGGATGTCGATCGCGTCTTTGTGCGGCGTTTCACCAGTTCAAACGACCCCATCCTGGGCCTGCGCATCGGCTCCCAGCGCGACCTCAGCGACGCCTGGGAGCTGCTTGACCGCAACGTTCGCCGCCGGCTCGAGCGGATCGAGGGCGTGGCAAGCGTCGAAATCGATGGCGTCGAGCCGCGTGAAGTCCGCATCCTGCTGCACGCCGACCGCGTGGCCGCGCACGGCATCGACCTCAACGCACTGCGCGAGCGTCTGCGTGGCGCCAATTTCTCGGTGTCAGCCGGCTATGTCGAGGACGAGCAGGCCGGCCGACGGATTCGCGTCACCCCGCTGGGTACTTTTTCCGACATCGACGAGATTCGTCGACTGCCGGTCAACGAGCGCGGTCTTCGCCTGGGTGATATCGCCGAGGTCAGCGTCGAGTCGCCGCCGCGCCGCTACGAGCGCCTGCTCGATGGCCAGTTCGCCGTGGGCGTCAATATCTTCTCCGAGAGCGGCGCCAACCTGGTGGAAGTCTCGGGCGCCGTGCTCGATGAGATCGATGCCATCAACGGACTGCCGGAGATGGAAGGCATCAACCTGTTCGTCCTGTTCAGCCAGGCCGAGGGCGTAGTGCAATCGCTCAAGGACCTGGCACTGGCCGGCCTGATCGGGGCGTTGATGTCGATGGTGGTGCTCTACATCTTCCTGCGCCAGTGGGCGACGACGCTGATCGTGATGCTGTCGGTGCCGACGGCCATCCTGATCACGCTCGGGGCGATGTATTTCCTCGGCCTGTCGCTCAACATCCTGACCATGATGGGGTTGATGCTGGCCATCGGCATGCTGGTCGACAACGCGGTGGTCGTGACCGAAAGCATCTACCGCTGTCGCCAGCGTTTTCCCGACCAGCCGGGACGAGCCACCCTGATCGGGGTGCGCGAGGTAGCCATGGCGGTCACGGCCGGCACGCTGACGACCATCATCGTCTTTCTGCCCAATATCTTCGGGGCGCAGAACGAGATCACCTCCTTCCTGTCCTTTGTCGCCTACGCCATCACCATCGCGTTGATCGCCTCGCTGCTGATCGCCCAGACCATCATCCCGCTGCTCACGCTGAAGGTGCCGGCGCCGCCGCCGCCCAGGGCGGGCGGCTGGCTCAACCGCCTGACCGACGCTTATGCCCGCGTACTCGATTTCAGCTTGCGGCGTCGCTGGGTAACGGCGCTGGGTGTGCTGGTGCTACTGGCCAGCGCGATCGTGCCGCTGGGCCAGATCAAGACCAACATGTTCCAACAGGCCGAGGGCGACCGGCTGATGCTGCATTTCAATGTCGAAGGCAGCTATTCGCTCGAGCGGGTTCGACAGGACGTGGATCGCATCGAGAACTACCTGCGCGACAACCAGGCGCGCTTCGGATTCGAGTCGCTCTATAGCTACTACGCCGAAGACCGGGCCGAGACCACGCTGATCCTCGATCCTGACCGCACGGTTTCGAATGAACGAATCCGCGAGCTGGTGCGCGAGGACTTGCCGGCGATCGCCATCGGCCAGCCCGGCTTCGAAAGACAGGGCGGCAATGGCGGCGGCAGCGACTCGATCAGTCTCACGCTTCACGGTGAATCGAGCGAGCGCCTGTTCGAACTGTCCGAGGAGGTGGCGCGGGTGCTCTCGTCTGTCGAGGGCCTGGTCGATGTGCGTTCGGATGCTTCGTCCGGCGCCGAAGAGGTCCAGGTTCGCGTCGATCGCCAGCGCGCCATCCGGCATGGCTTATCGAGCGAGCAGGTCGCCCGGGCCATTGCCGTGGCCATGCGCGGCGAGCGGCTCAATGAGTTTCGCGGTCCCGAAGGCGAACTGACCATGCGCCTGGCTTTCCACGGCGGTGACCGCCAGAGTGCCGCGCAACTGGCCAACCTGCCCCTGGTCAACGACCGCGGCGAGCGGGTTGCCCTGTCCACGGTGGCCGAGTTCGAAACGGTGAGCGGGCCGACCAACGTCTTCCGGCTCAACCGGCGCACCAGCGTGAACGTGAACATGAATCTCGCCGACCTGTCGATGGGCGAGGCACGCGAGGCCATCAGCGAAATGATGGATCAGGTCGCGCTGCCGCCGGGTTACGGCTGGAGTTTCGGGCAGGCCTTCCAGCGCGAGAATGACGCCATGACGCAGATGGCCTTCAACATGCTGCTCGCGCTGGCGCTTATCTTTATCGTCATGGCCGCGCTGTTCGAGTCGACCCTGTTCCCGGCCTCGATCGTTACCTCGATCGAGTTCTCCTTCATCGGCGTGTTCTGGTTCTTTTTCCTGACCGGCACCGAGATGTCGCTGATGGCGATGATCGGCATGCTGGTGCTGATGGGGATCGTGGTCAACAACGGCATCGTGCTCATCGACCACGTCAACAACCTGCGCCGCCGCGGCATGCCGCGCGACGAGGCCGTCATCCAGGCCGGTCGCGATCGCCTGCGGCCGATCCTGATGACTGCCGCGACCACCATCCTGGCCATGATCCCCCTGGCGCTCGGCCAGACCCGCATCGGCGGCGACGGCCCACCGTACTTCCCCATGGCGCGCGCGGTCATCGGCGGCCTGGCCTTCTCGACCGTGATCAGCCTGGTGGTCGTGCCTTTCGTTTACGTGCTGCTGGATCGCCTGCGCGCCTGGACCCGCGAAGTCCGTCGCCGTGCGGCTGCGAGATTGCAAAAAACCTAGAAAGCCTCTTACTGCAGCTTGCCGAGCTTGTCGATCTGAGCTGACAGTTCGGACACTTTCGACTGATGCTCGCTCAGGCGCTGACGCTCCTTGTCGACCACATCGGCCGGGGCGTTGTCGACGAAGCGCTCGTTGGCGAGTTTCTTCTCGGCCTGGGTCAGGCCCTTCTGCTCGCGTTCGAGCTGCTTGTTCAGGCGCGCCAGTTCCTCGCCGATATCGACCAGGCCGGCCAGCGGAATAAGCAGGCGCAGATTGCCGGCCAGGGCGACCGCCGAGTCTGCGCTGTCGCGGTCGTCTCCGACGCGTTCGATTGATTCGATGCGCGCCAGGCGCTTGATCAGGGTGTCGAAGCGCTCGAGGCGTTCGTGGTCGCTCTCCTTGCCCAACTGGACCATCAGCGGCATCGGCTTGCCCGGGGCCAGGCCCAGCTCGGTGCGTGCTGACCGGATGGCGGAAATGACGGTCTTGAGCCACTCGGCGTCCGCTTCAGCGGCCTCGTCGATCACGCCGGCCTCGGGCCATCGGGTGGCCATGATGGTGTCCGCCTCGACGCCGGCCGGAACGCGCACGCGCTGCCAGATTTCCTCGGTGATAAATGGCACGAACGGATGCAGCAGCTTGAGCGTGGCTTCCAGCACGGTGGCGAGGGTGTAGCGGGTGGCCCGGGCGGTCGCCTCGTCGGCATCTTCGGCCAGGGCCGGCTTGGCCAGTTCGAGGTACCAGTCGCAGAACTCGTGCCAGACGAATTCGTAAAGCGCTTTCGATGCCAGATCGAAGCGATAATCGGCCAATGCCTTGTCGACTTCACTAATCGTGCAGCTCAGGCGCGAACGGATCCAGCGCGAAAGCACGTCGTAGTCCGTTTCGGCGGGGACCGGCAACGTCTTCTCGCCGGTGTTCATCAACGTGAAGCGCGCGGCGTTCCAGAGCTTGTTCAGGAAGTTGCGATAGCCTTCGCAGCGGCCCAGATCGAACTTGATGTCGCGGCCGTGGCCGGCCAGAGCGGCGAAGGTGAAGCGCAGGGCGTCGGCGCCGAAGGCGGGAATGCCGTCGGGGTATTCCTCGCGCGTGGCCTTTGCCACCGCCTTGGCCTTCTGCGGCTGCATCATCGAGGCGGTGCGCTTCTCGACCAGCGACTCGACTTCGATGCCGTCGATCAGGTCGATGGGGTCGAGCACGTTGCCCTTGGACTTCGACATCTTCTGGCCGTCGCGGTCGCGGATCAGGCCGGTGATGTAGACCTGCTCGAAGGGCACCTGGCCGGTGAAGTGCTTGGTCATCATGATCATCCGGGCGACCCAGAAGAAGATGATGTCGAAGCCGGTGATCAGCACCGAGGTGGGCAGGTAGCGGTCGAAGCCTTCCGATTCCATGCGCTGCTCGTCGGGCCAGCCCAGGGTGGAATGCGCCCACAGGGCGGAGGAGAACCAGGTCTCGAGCACGTCATCGTCGCGGTTGAGCTTCACGTCGCCGGACAGGCCGTTCTTCTCGCGTACTTCTTCCTCGCTGCGCCCGACGTAGAGGTTGCCGCCGGCGTCGTACCAGGCCGGAATCCGATGGCCCCACCACAGCTGGCGCGAGATGCACCAGTCCTGCAGGTTCTCCATCCAGTGGCGGTAGGTATTGATCCAGTTGCCGGGCACGAACTCGACCTCGCCGGATTCGACCGCATCAAGGCCGATCCGGCCGAGTTCGTCCATTTTCACGAACCACTGGTCGGTCAGGAACGGCTCGATGATCTGGCCGGACCGATCGCCGCGGGGCACCATAAGCGTATGGGCCTTTTCCTCGACCAGCAGGTCCTGCGCTTTCAGGTCTTCGATGACGCGCTTGCGGGCCTCGAAACGGTCCAGTCCGCGATAGGCCTCGGGCGCGTTGTCGTTGATCCCGGCGGTGGGCGTAAGGATGTTGATCGGCTCGAAATCGTGCCGGGCGCCGACTTCCCAGTCGTTGAAGTCGTGCGCCGGCGTGATCTTGACGCAGCCGGTGCCGAATTCCATGTCGACGTATTCGTCGGCCACCACCGGAATCTCACGCCCGGTCAGCGGCAGTTCCACGGTCTTGCCGACCAGGTCGCTGTAACGTTCGTCGTCGGGGTGAACGGCCACGCAGACGTCTCCCAGCATGGTCTCGGGGCGCGTGGTGGCGACGATGACATCACCCTGGCCGTCCGTGCGCGGGTAGCGGATCGACCAGAGCTTGCCCTGTTCCTCGCTATTGACCACTTCCAGGTCTGAAATCGCCGTCTGCAGGACGGGATCCCAGTTGACCAGGCGCGGGCCGCGGTAAATCTTGTCTTCCTCGTAAAGCCGCACGAAGGTCTCGACCACGGCCTCGGACAGGTCGGGGTTCATGGTGAAGCGTTCGCGCGACCAGTCAGCCGACGCACCCAGGCGGCGCATCTGCGAGGTGATGGTCGAGCCGGAGTGCTCCTTCCAGTCCCAGACCTTGTCGATGAATTCCTCGCGCGTATAGTCGTCGCGCTTGCCGCCTTCGGCCTCGATCTGGCGCGTGACCACCATCTCGGTGGCGATGCCGGCGTGGTCGACACCCACCTGCCACAGCGTGTCGCGCCCCTTGAGCCGCTGGTAGCGAATCAGTGCATCCATCAGCGTGTGCTGGAAGGCGTGCCCCATGTGCAGCGTGCCGGTGACGTTGGGGGGCGGCAGCAGGATGGTGAACGGCTCGCCCTCGCCGGAGGGCTTGAAGCAGCCCTTGTCTTCCCAGTACGGGTACCAGCGCTGTTCGATCTGATCAGGGTTGTAGGTTTTGTCCATGGTCTTCGGGATCTCTGTAGTCTCGAAGGTTTCAGGTTTCAGGATTCAGGTTTCAGGAAAGACCAATCGAAGTCCGCCCCTGAAACCTGAACCCTGAACTCTGAACCCTTTTTCACTTCAATACATGATGCTGCAATTCCGCCCCACGCTGCTTCCATGCTTTCCAGCGCTCCCTCAGCTTCTGCTTGAGCGACTCGTCCGGCGGCACGATTTCGAGGATGCGCTGGAAGCGGCCGCCGGGCAGGGGGGAAGCGGGATCCAGGTTGATCAGGATGCCGGCCTCGTCGGGCGCATCTTCGAGCAAGCGGATCGGCGCCTTTGTGGGGCCGCGCTCGTGCGGCAGGAATCGGCCTTCGGGCTGCGACCACAACTGCTCGTCGAGCCTGGTCAGATCGCCGGCGCTGCCGACGACGGCAATGTCGCGCGTCGCCGGCCAGGCCTTGGAGACCAGCACGCCGGCCACGTACAGCGGATCGGTAAACCGCCCGCCCATTTCGTAGAAATCCACTCTCATCCCTGGCTTCCTTTTTATCTCACACGCGCGGCCATTCTCCACTCAGCCGCTTCTTGCCTGCGGCAAGCCGCGACTGAGTTCCGAACTGCGCTGAGCCGCAGAGGAGCAGAGTACGCGGAGAAAGAACAAAAAGAAAAACGACCCAAACTTACTGTTCGCGGCCAAAATCGTATGTGCATCCTTTCCGCCCGGCTTGTTCTCTCTTTTCCTCTGCGTCCTCCGCTCCTCCGCGGCTCTGCGTGAGGCCAATCAGCAACGAGTCCAACGCAGCCGGAACATACAGGGACGCGTCGGACCTTAGTCGAGGGCGTCCCAGCCGCCGGCACGATTTACCAGCCAGTCGACCAGCATGCCCACGGGCCGGCCGGTGCCGGATTCGGGCTTGCCCCACTGCCACGCCGATCCGGCGCAGTCGATGTGGGCCCAGCGCTGGCCTTCGGCGAACCGCGACAGGAAGCAGCCGGCGGTGATCGATCCGGCCGGCATGCCGCCGATGTTCTTCATGTCGGCGAACGGCGAATCAATCTGTTCCTGGTATTCGTCCCACAGCGGCAGGCGCCAGGTGCGGTCGACCGAGCGCTGACCGGCCGAGAGCAACTCTTCGGCCAGTTCGTCGTCCTGCGTCATGACGGCGCTGGCGTGGTGGCCGAGTGCGATGACGCAGGCGCCGGTCAGGGTGGCCATGTCGACAGTCGTGTCGGGCTCGAGGTTCTGTCCGGTCCAGGTCAGGGCGTCGGCCAGGATCATGCGGCCCTCGGCGTCGGTGTTGTGAACCTCGATGGTCTTGCCATTCATGGCGGTGATGACATCACCCGGGCGGTAGGCCTTGCCGTCGGGCATGTTCTCGACCGCGGCCACCACGCCTTCGACGTTCATCGGCAGCTTCAGCCGGGCCACGGCTTCCATCGCGCCGATGGTGGCAGCCGCGCCGCCCATGTCGAACTTCATCTGCTCCATCAGGTCGCGTGGTTTGATCGAGATGCCGCCAGTGTCGAAGGTGACGCCTTTGCCGACCATCGCCAGTGGTGCGTCGCCGTCCTTGCCACCTTTCCAACTCAGGCGGATCAGCCGCGGGCGATTTGCGCTGCCGTCGGCGACCGCCATCAACGCGTTCATGCCCAGCTCACGCATCCGGTCTTCCTCGAGAATCTCGACCTCGAGGCCGCCGTGATCTTCGGCCATCTTTCCGGCGATCTCGGCCAGGTAGGCGGGCGTGCAGATATTGGGCGGCAGGTCGGCCAGGTCACGGGCGCGCTGCACGCCGGCGGCAATCGCCGCGGCCGTTGCGAGTTGCTGTTCGACGCCTTCCCCGGCCGGGAAGCTGACCGTGTCGGTCGCCGGCGGCGCGTCGTCCTTGGGCTTCTTGGTGGCGCTGTAGATGTAGTCGGCATACGCCAGGGCGATGCCGGCCTGGCGAACCTTCCAGTCGCTTCCGCGGTCTTTGACCTCGTGATCGGCCAGCAGGCAGTGAGCGCTGGTGGCGCGCGATTGTCTCAATGCCTTGCCGGCGGCCTTGACGGCCTTGTCGAAGGCCGCGCCGTCGAGTTTCTCGGACTTGCCGAGGCCGACGAGAAGCAGGCGGGCCGCCTTGATGCCGGGCACGGCGTGCAGCAGCACGGTCTGGCCGTTCTTTTCCGGCAGGTCGCCGTTTTCGTGCAGACGCGACAGAAGGCCGTCGCTGGCCTTGTCGATGTCGGAAAGCGGGCCGCTCAGGCCGGCTTCACCCAGTCCGGCAACGAGGCAATCGGTCTCGACCGCCGTGGCGGTGGCGTCAGTGGTTGTAAACTGCATAGTGTCCAGTGTCCTGCTCGAAAGAGAAACGTAGTCAATCATAATGCCAATCCACCATTGTAACCGTCGACGCCAGCCGCCTGAATGCTGATTCTCCAGCGCTACATCCTGAGGCAGGGCCTGCTGGCCAGCCTGCTGAGTCTGGTCGTTTTTCTCGGCGTGGTCAGCGCCCTGTTTCTGGCCGAACTTCTGGGCGAGGCAGCCCAGGGCGAGCTGCCCGGCGGCAGTGTCCTGCTCATGCTCGCCCTGCGCTTGCCTGAGGCGATCATGCTGGTCGGGCCGCTGGCTCTGCTGACCGGGCTGCTGATGACGCTGGGCCGCCTGCAGGAAGAAAGCGAGATGGTGGTCATGCGCAGCGCCGGCTTCGCTTACCGGCGTCTGCTGCGGCCGATTGTCGTGGTCGCCTTGTTGTGGGCAGGCGGACTGCTGCTGGTATCGGGCTGGCTCTCTCCCATGGCGGTCGAACGCTCGGCCACGTTGCTGGCCGATGCAGCCCGCAACGCGATGGTGGCCGGTTTGCGGCCTGGCCAGTTCGATCGACTCAACCACGGGCGAACGACGGTCTATGTCGGGGGCATCGATCGGCGCACGGATGAACTCAGCGATATCTTCATCCAGCACACGGAAGACGGAAGTACGCAACTGCTGACCGCCGACCGGGGTCGGTTGTGGCTGCCGGGTGAGGATGAGGGTCGATACCTCCTGCTGCGTAACGGCTATCAGGTGCAGCACGCCACCGACCCGCTCGCGGACGGGATTCGTGAAATGCGATTTGCACGCAATGAGCTCAGGCTACCGACCCCTGAACAAGCGTCCACCGATAGTGAATCAAGGTATCGCCTGCCGCAGCTTTGGCCGGCCGACTCCCCGAGCGAAAGGCGCGAATGGCACTGGCGCCTGGCCGCACCCATGGCCGGGCTGCTGCTGGGGCTGCTTGCCCTGCCGCTATCGAGTCGCAAACCGAGAAAAGGGCGCCATGCCAGCGTCGTAACGGCCCTGGTGCTTTACCTCGTCTACAGTAATGCCGTGCACGGCGGCCTGATCCTGATGGAGCAGCACGATGCAATGCGCGGGCCCGGGCTGTGGCCGGTTCACGGTGCGCTGGGCTTGCTGGTGCTCATGCTTTTCTGGCGGCACTGGAGGTCGTGGTGATTGCCGGTATATTCGGTCGTTACGTGAGCCGCACCGTGCTGGTGTGGGTGCTGATCGTCGCGGTGCTGTTGGCCGGTCTGTACACCCTGATCGAGCTCGTTCGCGAGGCGCAGGATCTGACCCGTGACTACGGGCCGCTGCAACTTTTTTCATACCTGGCCCAGACCACGCCCAGCCGGCTCTATGACATCTTTCCGTTCGCCGCCCTGATCGGCACGATGCTCGGACTGGGCGGGCTGGCGGGAACCAACGAACTGGTGGCGATGCGTGCGGCTGGCTACGATCGTGGACGAATCCTGGCCAGCGTGATGCTGGCCGTCGGCAGTTGCTTGATCGCGCTCTTCTTGTTGGCCGAGTTCGTGATTCCCGGGCTGGAGACGCGGGCCAACGCACAGCGCGATCAGTGGCGCAGCGGTCAGGTGCATCTGGGGCGTTTCGGGGCGCTATGGCTGCGCGACGGCAGCATGATGGTGCGCGTTGGCTATTCGGCCTGGTCGGATGATAACCGGCCGGATTTCGGGGATGTGCTGATCTATCGTCTCGACGAGGGCGGCATGCAGCCCGAGCTTGTATTGCAGGCCGACAATGCGACGCATACCGGCCAGGAATGGGTGCTCCGCGGCGTGGTCGAGCGGGGCGTGTTCGAAAGCGCGGATTCCCGAAGCGAGCCGTCAATGAGGCTCGACTCCACGCTCAGCTACGATCTGTTCTCCTCGGCCGTGAGCAAACCGAGGATGCTGGCCATCGCCGACTTGATGGGCATGATCTCCCTGCTCGATGCCAATAATCTCGATACCGGGCAGTATCGGCAGGCCCTCTGGAGTCGCCTGTTCTTCCCGCTCAACGTGCTGGCCATGATCCTGGTCAGTCTTCCGTTCACGTTTCGCGGCGCGAGACAGGGCGGTCGCGGCTTGAGTATTTTCGTCGGGCTGTCGCTGGGCCTGATGTTCTTCGTCATCAGCCGACTCATCCGCGGCACGGCCATGCTCTGGCCCGGCCCGTTGTGGTTGTTGATGATCCTTCCCGCGCTGTTCTTCGGGGTAATTGGGTTGGTGTTGCTCAGGCGGTTGTAGTGGCCACCCCCACCCCAAGGTGGCGTGAAGCATTTGCCTTGAGTCGATGGTCGGGATTCAAAATTCCAAATTTCAAGCACCAAGTACCAATCAAATCCGAATGACCGAAATCCGAATGACCTAAACGGGCAAGGTGTTGCAAGCCTGTTGGCTGAAGAGAGTTTTAGCGCCTGCGGCTCGGAGTTTCTATTTCTTCTCCTTGGGTATGACGACGAGGCGGGTCGCCGTGGCCAGGTCGTGCCAGGTTCGACGTTGCGGTTCGAAAACGCTCCAGAGGAAACCCAGGCCGGCAGCGGCGCCCGAGACCCCGGCGACGAGGAACCTCACGGCCGAGTTGGCCCAGCCGATGCGTTCGCCTGTTTCCGTCACAAGTGTCACGCGCCAGGCGCGCATTCCCACGGTCTGGCCGCCCATGCGCCAGCAAACTGCAAAGTAGGCCCACCAGGTGAACAGCAGGTAGGCCTGGAACCAGAGTGTGCCCGACTGAATGCCGGAGCCCGAAGGGATGACGACGAGGGCTGCCGCGACCATCAGCAGGGCGAGTACCAGCAAGGAGTCGTAAATCATTGATGCCAAACGGCGAACGAGTCCGCACGGCGTTGGGCGGCGGGAATCGGTGGCTTGATGCGGTGCTTTTTTTTCGGCCATGGGATTTGACGTCAGGCCTGGATACGGGTAGGTTCCGCATTCCGGCAATTCGATGCGGGTGCGCGCAGGCCTTTCGTCTTTCAATTCGAAGGTGTGCGCGGTATTCTAGTTCGGTTGCCGGTCTAGGCCAACGCCAAGACATTTGCAAAGCCACGAATCTCAAGCTATAGCGGATACGACAATGTCACTACACTCAACCCCAATTTCACGCCTGCTGGTGCTGGGCTCCGGGCTGATGCTCGGCGCCTTCGCCGCCCAAGCACAGGTGCTTGACCGCAGTATCGAAACCGAGAACCGGATCACGCGCCAGGCAGCGCAGACTCAAGAACAGATCAACCAGCTCGATGAAGAAACCCAGCAGCTGGTCAACGAGTATCGCCAGGTGCTCGCCGAGACCGATAGCCTGCGTCGTTACAACGAGCAAATGCAGGCGGTCGTCGACAACCAGGAAGAAGAGATTGTCTCGATCAACGAGCAACTCGAAGGCCTGCAACAGACCAACCGCGATGTCGTCCCGCTGATGATCGAGATGGCGGAGACGCTCGAGCAGTTGGTACGTGCGGACATGCCCTTCCTGCTCGAAGAGCGGGTTGACCGGGCCGAAACGGTTGTCGATAACCTGGATCGCTCGGATATCACCAACTCGGAGAAATTCCGGCTCATCATCGAGTCGTACCAGGCCGAGCTGGAGTATGGGCGTACGATGGAAGGCTATCGCGGCGCGCTGCCCGACGGCCAGCAGGTCGAGTTCCTGCGCGTCGGACGCACGCTGCTGTTCTGGCAGTCGCTGGACGGCCAATCCACCGGCTGGTGGAATCCGAACAGCCGCCAATTCGAGCAGCTTGACGATCGCTATCGCCTGCCCGTCAGCGACGGCCTGGCCATCGCGAAGAACCAGGTCGCGCCCGACCTGATTCGGCTGCCCGTGCCCGCCCCGGAGAGTGAATGATGACAATGAATAGAGTTCTTATTGCACTGCTGGCGCTGGCGATGCCCTTTGCGGCCAGCGCGCAGGACACCCTCGACGAGCTGCTGCAGCAAGTCCAGCAGGCGGCTCAGGAAGAACAGCGCATCGACCAGCAGCGCCTGCAGCGCTTCATCGACGAGCGCGACAACCAGCGCCAACTGCTCCAGGAAGCGCGCGCCGAACTGCGTGCCGAAGAGGAGCGTTCCGATCGCCTGCAGAACGACTTCGACGAGAACGAGATCGAGCTGGTCGAACTCGAAACGACGCTGGATGAGCGCATGGGCAATCTCGGTGAGCTGTTCGGCGTGGTTCGCCAGGCCGCCGGCGACATGCGCGGCAACCTGCGGGACTCCATGACCAGTGCGCAGCTGTCCGGACGTTCAGAGTTCTTCGCCGAGCTGGCCGAGGCGCGCGAGTTGCCGACCGTTAGCCAACTTCGGCAGATGTGGTTCGAGATGGTTCGCGAGATCACCGAATCCGGCAAGATCGTGGAATTCGAATCCGACATGATCAACGCCGATGGCGATCTGGTTGAGAATCGCCAGGTGGTTCGTGTCGGCGTGTTCAACGTCGTCTCCGACGGCAAGTTCCTGCAGTGGGACGGCGACCAGGGGCTGCTGATCGAACTGCCCCGGCAGCCGGCCGGTCGTTTCCAGAGCATGGCTCAGGACCTCCAGCAGGCCAGCGGAGACGAAGTGGTCGACATGGCCATTGACGGCACGATGGGCGCTATCCTGGCCCAGGTGGTGCGCTCACCGACGCTCGGCGAGCGTATCCGTCAGGGCGCCGAGGTTGGTTACGTGATTATCGCCTTGGGTATCTTCGGCGTTCTGTTCTCGCTGTGGCGTGGCATCGTGCTGACGATCAAGGGCAATGCCATCAAGCGCCAGGTCAAGCGCGACGAGGCCGACGAGGGCAACGCTCTGGGCCGCGTGCTCAAGGTCTACCAGGACAATCCGGACCAGGATGTCGAAACGCTCGAGCTCAAGCTCGACGAAGCTATCCTGCGCGAAACCGCGCCGCTGGAGGCGGGTCTGCCGCTGATCAAGGTCATGTACGTCGTGGCCCCGCTGATCGGCCTGCTCGGTACGGTTGTCGGCATGATCGTGACCTTCCAGCAGATCACGCTGTTCGGCACCGGCGATCCGCGCATGATGGCCAGCGGTATTTCGATGGCACTGATCACCACCGTACTGGGTCTGACGGTTGCCATCCCGCTGACGATACTTCACAGTCTGCTGCAGAGCCGCAGCCGTTCGCTGATCCAGATCCTGGAAGAGCAATCGGCCGGTATCATCGCAAGACTCGCAGAGCGTCGCCATGGTAGCGCTAGCTAATTTCTTCGAATCGATCCGCGGGTTCATAGAGCTCGGCGGGGACGTCCTCTGGGCGATCCTCGTCGTGCTCCTGATGATGTGGACCCTGATCATCGAGCGCTACTGGTACTACTTTCGCGTTCTGCCGTCGCGTCGCAGGGAAATCCTCGACCAATGGCAGGAGCGGAGGGATCGCCAGTCCTGGCACGCCAGCCGGATCCGTGAAGAACTGATCAATCGGTTGGCCCAGGAAATGCAGCGCAATATTCGAACCATCCAGACGCTGATTGCCGTATGTCCGCTACTGGGACTTCTGGGAACGGTGACCGGCATGGTGGCGGTCTTCGACGTCATGGCTTTCTTCGGCACGGGCAACGCCCGCGCCATGGCCGCCGGCGTCTCGCAGGCCACCATACCCACCATGTCGGGCATGGTCGCGGCCCTGTCGGGCCTCTACTTCGGTTCTTTCCTGGAGCGCAAGTCGGAAGTCGAGGCCGAGCGTCTCGAGGATTTGCTCCGGTTCGACTGACAACAGGCGTCGTAAACAGGTTTAGCAAAACATGGCACGCAGACACGCAACCAAGGATGAACCGGAAATCAACATCACGCCGATGTTGGATATCGTGTTCATCATGCTGATATTTTTCATTGTCACAACCTCGTTCATTCGTGAAACCGGGGTCGAGGTCAACAAGCCCACGGCATTGACCGCGGAACCTCGACCGCAGGGCAATGTTCTAATTGCTATACGAGAGAACGACGATATCTGGATGAACAAGCAGGAGATCGAGCTTCACGAAGTGCGTTCCGAAGTTGAGAGAGCGAAGGCCGAGAACCCGGAATCGGCGGTCGTGCTGATTGCCGATCGGGGCGCTCGAACGGGTATGCTCGTGGAAGTCATGGACCAGGTCCAGGCCGCGGGCATCAATCGCATCTCGGTTTCGGCCGAGCCGGAAGGCGGGAGGTAATCATGAATCCCGGAATTCGATATGCCGTAGCCGTCGTGCTGGCCATCGTGGTCACGCTGGTGACCTTCTACGTGATGCATCTGCTTATCTCCGGTGATCCTGGCGATCGTGAGGACATGGAGCCGCCGCCGGGCATCCGTTTCGGTCCGGTGGAGATCGACGAGACCGTGGAGACGCGTGACCGCCGCCGGCCGCCGCCGCCGCCGCCGCCGGAAGAGCCGCCCCCGCCGCCGGACATGGAAATTGCGGAAATGGAGCAGCAGGTTCAGGATATGCCGGACATGGATATGCCGGATCTCGACCTCTCCATGAGTGGGTCGGGCCCGTTCCTGGGGAATATGAGTCAGGGCGATCGCAACGCCGAGGGCGATGTGGTCCCGCTGGTGCGCATTCAGCCGCAGTATCCGCGTGATGCCGCCGTGGCGCAGATCGAAGGCTACGTGACGATACGCTTCACCATCGACACGACCGGCTCAGTTCGTTCGCCTCGAGTGATCGACTCCGATCCGCCCCGCGTTTTCGACCGCGAAGCCATTCGCGCCATCCTGCGCTGGAAGTTCAAGCCGCGCGTCGTTGACGGCCAGGCGGTGGAACGCCAGGCGACCCAGACCATCGACTTCACCCTGGATCAGACATGAACAAGATTGCCAACACGATTGTGCTGTCGACACTGTTCGCCCTTTCCGGCCACGCTCTGGCCCAGGAAACGGTTGCCGGCTATGAATGTGGCGTCGAGCGCGACGTTTCTGCCGGCGGTCTGACCGAGCGGACCTACAACCGCCTCAGCGACGTCTATGAACAGATCGGCGAGGAGCAGTACGAGGAGGCCTTCCCGGCCCTGGAGAGTTTGCTGGAGCGTAACGAACGCGATGACTATGCCAGCGCCACGATCCTGCAGGCAATGGCCTTCGTTCGTGCGCAGCAGGAGCGCTACGATGATGCGATCGACATGTTCCAGCGCGCGATCGATCTCAATCGGCTGCCCAACAACCAGCATTACGAAATGATGCTGCAGGTCGCGCAACTCCAGTACACGATGGAGCGCTACCAGGACGCGCTCGAGCAGCTCGACATCTGGTTCTGCGTCACGCCCGATGACCAGCAGAACAAGGTCACTGTATGGGTGATGAAGGCCAGCATCCATGCCCAGATCGAGGAGTTCCGAAACGCCGTTGAGGCGATCGATCGCGCGATCGCGATGTCCGATGACCCGAAGGAAAACTGGTATCAGCTCAAGCTGGGCATGCACTTCGAACTCGACGAGTTCAATGAAGCCGCCGACGTTCTGCAAATTCTCCTGCAGATGAGCCCGGAAAAGAAGGACTACTGGGTTCAGCTGGCGTCCGTGTATGTGCAGCTTGATCGCAACCGTGATTCGATGGCCGTACTTTCCCTGGCCTGGCGCAAGGGCCTGCTTGAGCGGCAGACCGAGTATCAGCAGTTGGCCAGCCTGCAACAGGAATTCGATTTCCCGCGCAAGGCTGCGGAAGTGCTGCAGGAAGGCCTCGAGAAGGGCATCGTCGAGAATACCCGCCGCAACTGGGAAATGACCGGGGGCGCCTGGTACGAGGCAAGAGAGCTTGAAAAGGCGCTTGAAGCCTACGAGCGAGCCGGCGGCCAGTCAAGCGACGGCGAGATCGATCTCCAGCGCGCCTTCATTCTTACCGACCAGGAACGCTGGGAAGAAGCCGAAGAAGCCCTCAATCGCGCCGTCGATCTGGGTGGTCTTTCGGATAACCAGACCGGCAATGCCTGGCTACTGCTTGGAACGGCTCGCTACAACCTTGGCGATACCGAAGGTGCAATTGACGCCTTTAACGAGGCGACGGATTATGGCAGAGTAGAAACTGCTGCGAGGGAGTGGATCAATCATATCCGCAATGAAGACTCTCGCCGGGCGAGTAGTTAGATAATCCTGATCACGACCCAGGGAGGTCAGCATCATGCAAATCAACGAAGAAAGCCAGCTGGAACAACAGGTGCCTGAGCAGGGAACTGCGGCGGCATCCACTCCGGCGTCGCCTGGCGCACCCGCGCCAGCAGCCAAGAAAGCGGCGAAGAAGAAGGCTTCCAAGAAGAAGGCCTCCAAGAAGAAGGCCTCCAAGAAGAAGGCTTCCAAGAAGAAGGCTTCCAAGAAGAAGGCTTCCAAGAAGAAGGCTTCCAAGAAGAAGGCCTCCAAGAAGAAGGCTTCCAAGAAGAAGGCCTCCAAGAAGAAGGCTTCCAAGAAGAAGGCTTCCAAGAAGAAGGCTTCCAAGAAGAAGGCTTCCAAGAAGAAGGCTTCCAAGAAGAAGGCTTCCAAGAAGAAGGCTTCCAAGAAG
>NZ_JBHJMQ010000035.1:0-542 GCF_042310375.1 Wenzhouxiangella psychrophila
CCGATGCCGCAGACGCGCGAGCACATTCTGCTGGCGCGCCAGGTGGGTGTTCCGTCGATTCTGGTTTACCTGAACAAGGCCGACATGGTCGACGATGCCGAGCTGCTCGAGCTCGTCGAGATGGAAGTTCGCGAGCTTCTGAGCGATTACGATTTCCCGGGCGACGACACCCCGATCGTGACCGGTTCGGCGCTCAAGGCGCTCGAGGGCGACGAGTCGGATATTGGCGTGCCGTCGATCCTGAAGCTGGTTGCCGCGCTCGATGAGTACGTTCCCGAGCCCGAGCGCGACCTGGACAAGGATTTCCTGATGCCGATCGAGGACGTGTTCTCGATTTCCGGCCGCGGCACGGTGGTGACCGGTCGTGTCGAGCGCGGCGTGATTCACGTTGGCGACGACATCGAGATCGTGGGCATCAAGGACACCACGAAGACGACCTGCACGGGTGTGGAAATGTTCCGCAAGCTGCTTGACCAGGGTCAGGCTGGCGACAACGTGGGTGTTCTGCTGCGCGGTACCAAGCGTGACGATGTCGAGCGTGG
>NZ_JBHJMQ010000036.1:0-537 GCF_042310375.1 Wenzhouxiangella psychrophila
GGCAGCTCACCGTTAGATCTGGGCCCTCGGGTTAATTCCCTTAACCTCGTTGTACTTTCGACACCAAGATTTCCTGGTTTTGGCCATCATTTTGCCGAAATCTTGGTGCCGAAAGTACAGAAGTAAGTACAGCCTCCAAAAAAGGACCCACCCACTCCCCCAAATAAGAAAAATCCCCTACCCCAACGCGGATCAAAGCGTAGGGATAGGGGAAATTCCGGGTGAATCTTTATGCAGACTTCACCGGTGCTTGGCACACCTGAACATAAACTTCAGAGGCCAGTTGGTCGCAGGTATCAGCGGTGGCTGGGCCCTCGATGTATTCTTCCCAACCGATGCTGCTGGATGGCAGAGTGCATCCGAGGTCTTCGACTTCATCGAGGATTTCGTCCCAGACGCGCTCGACTCCATCGAAGGGGCCGGAGTGGCGGCTGTGCATGGTTTTCATGTCGCGGAAGTGGTGGAGGACAACGTCATCGATGTCGCCACCGGATTGGCTCAATGCGCCGCGGCGCAGGGATTCTGCTTGCGCGGGGC
>NZ_JBHJMQ010000037.1:0-530 GCF_042310375.1 Wenzhouxiangella psychrophila
GTTGATTAAAAACAGAAAGGAGACGATTTCTATGTCGTTCTTATTTGCACCTACCCCTCAACTTGTTGCTAAAGAAGATGCATTACCCGGCCGCGCAGAACCTATCTTGGAGCCTAAGCCGCATGCGGTTTTAGGCACTCCGATTACCGGTCCGTGGAAGGAAGGTCAACGCTCCCTATTAGTAGCGCTGGGTTACTGATGATTCATCATCAATTTACGCAACGCAGCAAAATCGGCGGGCAGATTATGTGAAAGCAAGGGTAAATCAGCACGTTCTGCCAGCTCTTTTGGCAGATCCAACGTTTCACCGAGAATCGCTTCCACGCTCTCTTTAAATTTCGCCGGATGCGCGGTGCCGAGGAACAAGCCATATTCGCCTGGATTCAACTGGTCACGCAGCGCACGATACGCTACGGCAGCGTGCGGCTCCGAGGTGTAGCCCAGTTCTTTTAACTCACGCATTGTCTGTTGCGTGGTTTCATCATCCACGGCTGCATAACCCAGCTCTTTCAGTTGCCAGATTTTGCGGC
>NZ_JBHJMQ010000038.1:0-520 GCF_042310375.1 Wenzhouxiangella psychrophila
GGCAGAGGTTTTGACCCTAGCCGCAAAGCTCAAGGCAGCGCCGTTTTCGGAGCGTCCACTCGAGGGACCAAAGTCCGTTGCAGTTCTTTTTGATAAGACTTCAACTCGTACTCGCTTCTCCTTCGACGCGGGCATCGCTCATTTGGGTGGACACGCCATCGTCGTGGATTCCGGTAGCTCACAGATGGGTAAGGGCGAGTCCCTGCAGGACACCGCAGCTGTATTGTCCCGCTACGTGGAAGCAATTGTGTGGCGCACCTACGCACACAGCAATTTCCACGCCATGGCGGAGACGTCCACTGTGCCGCTGGTGAACTCCTTGTCCGATGATCTGCACCCATGCCAGATTCTGGCTGATCTGCAGACTATCGTGGAAAACCTCAGCCCTGAAGAAGGCCCAGCAGGCCTTAAGGGTAAGAAGGCTGTGTACCTGGGCGATGGCGACAACAACATGGCCAACTCCTACATGATTGGCTTTGCCACCGCGGGCATGGATATTTCCATCATCGCTCCTGAAGGG
>NZ_JBHJMQ010000039.1:0-513 GCF_042310375.1 Wenzhouxiangella psychrophila
TAACGTTTGCCTTAACCGGCGCGCCCGCAAACCCAGCCCGGCTTTGCCGGCCGCCAGCTTACCCCGCGTCCGGTTGAAGGCTTTGTTATGGCACGGGGTTGAGTGGATTGTGGCGGATACCAGAGCACTTGGTTCTTGCCTTTGTTTTGAGGCCGAAGCCGCGCCGGGTGAAGCCTGCTCCGGTCTCCGCCGAAAGGGGCCGATTCGAGCGAAGGCACTTGTCTGGGCGAAGCCATGGCAAAAGCTTGCCGAAGGGCCCGCTCGCTGAAACCACCACTACCTGACGCACCACCGTACCTCATGCTCCGATTCTGCCAGTTTGGCAACCAGCTTTCCATTCGAAGCCGCGAGGATTGCGGCCGGGGCAGCCAGAAGCCGGTTGGTGGGTTGAGAGGTCAGCACACCTTACCGCTTGACGCTGCCCCTTGCTCGCTGCCCGCACGGAGCTAGGCGAATCGACTGCTCGACGTTTGGCAACGAGCCGGATGCTGAAAAGCACAAGTGCTATAACTA